>JAUNRZ010000056.1 GCA_030539455.1 Paracoccus sp. (in: a-proteobacteria)
GATCCGGGGAAGCGGGACGCCGGCCCTGCGGGACAGGACTGGCCGTGCGGGCTTGGCCCTAGCTCGGTCGGAAGCGGAGACGGCCCTTCTAGTATAGGCCAGCCAAGGTGCGGGGACGGACACATTCTTTGCGGGAACACCGGGGTCGAGGGGCGAGACCAAGGCGGGCATGTCGCGGGGCGGGACGGACAGAGGCTTAGAGAGGACAGCCTGACCAAGGGGCGGGAGGGACGCACGCTAAGCTAAGACAGACAGGCCAAGAGTCGGAACCAAGGCAGGCAGGCCGATGGGTGGGACAGACACTCTCGTAGGTAAGACAGTCGGGCCAAGCGGCGGGACGACGCCCGGCAGGCCCTTTCTCGAGACGTAAACAGGCGGAGCTCAAACAGGCATGGACTGGACGCGGCCGATCAACATCTATTGCGAGCGGCTCGACGCCAGTTTCTGGGCCGAGCCGATCAACGCGATCAGCAACCTCGCATTCATCCTTGCCGCGATCTGGGCCGCCCGCATCGCCCATCAGCGGGCGGAGCCGAACCCGCTGATCTGGCTGCTCATTGCGCTCGCCGCTGTTATCGGCATCGGCTCGTTTCTGTTCCACACTTTCGCGAATGCGTGGTCGGCGCTTGCAGATGTGCTCCCCATCTGGACCTTCGTCGCGCTTTACGTGCTGGTCGGCATCAACCGCATCGGCCATGTCCGCCCCAGAAATATCCTGATCGGGCTTGGCCTCGTTATCGCCGCCGCTGCGGTCTACAGCGCATTGGGCGGCAACGGGACAGAGCCTCAGGCCGCCGCCGCGCCCGCACCCGACCGGTTCAACGGCTCGCTCCAGTATCTGCCCGCAGTGATCGCCTTTCTCGCCTTCGTCGTCGTGATGCAATGGCGAGGGCACAAGATGCGTCACTGGGCGCTTGCCGGGCTGCTGATTTTCATGCTCTCGCTCTTTTTCCGCACGATCGACCCGGCTGTTTGCGGCAGCTTCCCGCTGGGCACCCATTTCCTGTGGCACCTTCTGAACGGGCTGATGATCGGCATCGTTCTGCAAATCCTGCTGCGCAGCCCGCGCCCGCCCCGCCCGAGCGCCTGACAGCGCGGCTTGCCCGCCAGCCCTGTTCGGCCTAGAAGCGCAGGGCGGACGCCGCCGCCGCGCCGCCCATCAGAAGGACCGACCATGACCGCCAAGGATTTCAACGACCGGATGCTCTCGCTCGGCCTCGCGCGCGTGTCCGAAGCCGCCGCCCATGCCTCGGCCCGCCTGATCGGGCGCGGCGACGAGAAGGCCGCCGATCAGGCCGCCGTCAACGCCATGCGCGAGCAGCTTAACCTTCTTGATATCAAGGGCGTCGTGGTGATCGGCGAGGGTGAGCGGGACGAGGCGCCGATGCTTTTCATCGGCGAGGAGGTCGGCTCGGGCGACGGGCCAGAGGTCGATATCGCGCTCGATCCGCTGGAAGGGACCACGCTGACTGCCAAAGACATGCCGAATGCGCTGACCGTGATTGCGATGGCGCCGCGCGGCACGCTGCTGCACGCGCCCGACGTCTATATGGACAAGCTCGCCATCGGGCCGGGTTACGGGCCGGACGTGGTCAGCCTCGACATGGGCCCGGCCGAGCGGGTTCACGCGCTTGCCAAGGCGCGCGGGGTCAGCGCAGAGGACATTACCGTTTGCATTCTCGAGCGCCCGCGCCATGAGGAGATGATCGCCGAGGTGCGCGGGACCGGCGCCGCGATAAGGCTGATCACCGATGGCGATGTTGCCGGCGTGATCCACTGCGCCGAGCCCGAGATCACCGGGATCGACATGTATATGGGCAGCGGCGGCGCGCCCGAGGGGGTTCTGGCTGCGGCCGCGCTGAAATGCATGGGCGGGCAGATCTGGGGCCGGCTGCTGTTTCGCAACGACGATGAGCGCGGCCGCGCCGCAAATGCCGGCATCACCGATCTGAACCGTATCTATTCGCGCGACGAGATGGTGACGGCCGACGTGATTTTCGCGGCGACGGGTGTGACGAACGGCTCGATCCTGCGCGGCGTGCGGCGCGCGCCGGCGTTTATCGAGACCGAGACGATCCTGATGCGCTCGAAAACCGGCTCGGTGCGGCGGATGATCTACCGCAACCCGATCCGCTAGCGCGCGGGGGCGCTGCCCCCGCACCCCCGGGATATTTTCGGACAAAAGAAGCCATGAGCGCGCCCGCATTCCTTGCAGTCGAGAACTCGCTTGGCGGGCGGCGATGGGTGGGGCCGGACGACGCGCTCGAGCGGCGGGCGGGCGCCTTGGCGCAACAGGCCGGGCTGCCGCTGCCGGTGGCGCGGATTCTGGCCGAGCGGGGTGTTGAGGCTGTAGAGGCGCCGGGTTTTCTTGCGCCGAAGCTGCGCGATTTGCTGCCCGATCCCGCGACGCTGCGCGATATGGAGACGGCGGCCGCGCGCCTTGTCGCGGCCTCCGTCGCGGGCGAGCGGATTGCGATTTTCGCCGATTACGACGTCGATGGCGGCGCTTCGGCCGCGCTTTTGCTGGACTGGCTGCGGGCGCGGGGTCAGAGCGCGACGCTTTATGTTCCCGATCGGATCGACGAGGGCTACGGGCCGAACGCGCCCGCGATGGAGGCTCTGGCGCGCGCGCATGATCTGATCATCTGCGTCGATTGCGGCACGCTTTCGCACGATGCATTGGCGGCGGCGGACGGGGCGGATGTGATCGTGCTCGACCATCACCTCGGCGGCGAGACCCTGCCCCCGGCGCTTGCTGTGGTAAACCCGAACCGCACCGATGAAAGCGGCGATCTGGGCCATCTTTGCGCGGCGGGCGTGGTGTTCCTGACATTGGTTCAGGCGGGGCGGGTCCTGCGCGAGAAGGGGCTGGCGCAGCCCGATCTGATGGGGATGCTCGATCTTGTGGCGCTTGCGACGATCGCCGATGTGGCGCCTTTGGTCGGGGTGAACCGCGCTTTCGTGCGCACGGGCCTGTCGGTCATGGCAGCGCGGGCACGGCCTGGGCTGGTCGCGCTGTCGGACATCGCGCGGCTCGATTCCGCGCCGAATGCGTTTCATCTCGGCTTTCTGATCGGCCCGCGCGTCAATGCCGGCGGGCGTGTCGGGCGCGCCGATCTTGGCGCGCGCTGCCTCGCTGCGACCGACCCCGCCGAGGCGGCGCGGCTCGCCGTCGAGCTCGACGATCTGAACCGCGAGCGCCGCGCGATCGAGGCGGGCGTGCAGGAAGAGGCGCTTGCGCAGGTCGAAGCGCGGGGCGATGGGCTGCTTTCTTGGGCCGCCGGCGAGGGCTGGCATCCGGGCGTCGTCGGCATCGTCGCCGCGCGCCTGAAAGAGCGCACCGCCCTGCCCTCGGTCGTGATCGGGATCGGGGGCGGCGTTGGAAAAGGCTCGGCACGGTCAGTCCCCGGCGTCGATCTGGGCCGGGCGGTTCAGCGGCTTGCCGCCGAAGGGCTGATCGAGAAGGGCGGCGGTCACCGCATGGCCGCCGGGTTGACGGTTGCCGAGGCCGGGATCGGGGCGGCCATGACGCGGCTCTCCGAGCTGATCGCGCGCGAGCTGGGCGCGCGCAGCAGTATCAGCGATCTGCGCATCTCCGGCTTGCTCGAGCCCTCCGCCGCGACGCCCGATCTTTGTGCGCTGCTGGACGCCGCCGGCCCCTTCGGGCAAGCCGCGCCCGCCCCGCGCTTTGCCTTCGCCGATATGGTGCTCGACAGCGCCGCCACGATGGGCGATCGGCATTTGCGGCTGCGCTTTCGTGCGCCGGGGGGCGGCAGCATGGATGCGGTTGCCTGGGGCGCGATGGATGCGCGGCTTGGGCCGGCTCTGCTCGGCGCGCGCGGGCGCCACTTCCATTTCGCGGGCAAGCTCGAGCAATCGAGCTGGAACGGCCGCCAACGCATCCGCCTGCGGCTCGACGACGCCGCCGAAGCCTGAGCCCGACTTCGCCGCATAAAAATTCGCGCGCGAAAGGGATTTTTCCGCTTGCACCGCCACGCTGCTGCGTCTAAACACCGCTGCACACCGCGATGCAAAGCGTCGCCGTGCGACCAGAGTGGCCCGTTCGTCTATCGGTTAGGACGCCAGGTTTTCAACCTGGAAAGAGGGGTTCGATTCCCCTACGGGCTGCCACTTCCATCCGAAATTGACCAAGCCTGCCCGCGCCGCCCGGCGATTTCGCCGTGCGCGCTTTGGCGATCGGGCGGCGCTGCTGCGCCGCCCGTTGCGGTCAGATCACGCCGAGGGCGCGCATGGCGCGGGCGACGCGCTCGAAGCCGGCGATGTTGGCGCCCAGGACGTAGTCACCCTTCGCGCCGTATTCCTCGGCCGTCTCCGCGCAGCGGTCGTGGATGCCGCGCATGATCTCGGCCAGCCGCTCTTCGGTTTTCTCGAAGGTCCAGCTCTCCCGGCTCGCGTTTTGCTGCATCTCGAGCGCCGAGGTCGCGACCCCGCCCGCATTCGCCGCCTTGCCCGGCCCGAAGAGGATCCCGGCCGCGCGGAACACGCGGATCGCGGCCGAGGAACAGGGCATATTCGCCCCCTCGCCCAAGGCGATCACGCCGTTCTTGACCAGAGTTTTCGCGTGGTCCTCGTTCAACTCGTTCTGCGTCGCCGAGGGCAGCGCGACCTCGCAGGGCACATCCCAGATCGAGCCGCCCTCGACAAAGCGCACATCGCCGCCCTTCTCGTCGGCATATTCCTTGATCCGGCCGCGCCGCTGTTCCTTGATCTCCTTGACCAGATCGAGATCGATCCCGGCCTCGTCGACGATATAGCCCGCCGAATCCGAACAGGCGATGACGCGCCCGCCCATCTCGGTCACTTTCTCCATCGAGTAGATCGCGACATTGCCCGAGCCCGAGACGACGACCTTCTTGCCGTCAAAACCCTGATCGCGGGTCTTCAGCATCGCTTCGACGAAATAGCTGTTGCCGTAGCCGGTCGCTTCGGTGCGCACGCGCGAGCCGCCATAGACGAGCCCCTTGCCGGTCAGAACGCCCGCCTCGTAGCGGTTGGTCAGGCGCTTGTATTGGCCGAACATATAGCCGATCTCGCGCCCGCCGACGCCGATATCGCCGGCCGGCACGTCGATATATTCGCCCAAATGGCGGTGCAGCTCGGTCATGAAGGACTGGCAGAACCGCATGATCTCGCCGTCCGAGCGGCCCTTGGGGTCGAAATCCGAGCCGCCTTTGCCGCCGCCGATGGGAAGGCCGGTCAGGGCGTTCTTGAAGATCTGCTCGAAGCCGAGGAACTTGATGATCCCGACATTGACCGACGGGTGAAAGCGCAGCCCGCCTTTGTAGGGGCCGAGCGCCGAGTTGAACTGCACGCGAAAGCCGCGATTGATGTGCACGCCGCCCTTGTCGTCGGTCCACGGCACGCGGAAGATGATCTGGCGCTCGGGCTCGCAGATGCGTTCGATCAGGGCATCGTCGATATAGTCGGGGTGGCGCTCGACGACATGGCCGAGGCTTTCAAACACCTCTTCGACGGCCTGATGAAACTCGGACTCGCCCGCGTTGCGCCGTTTCACCTGCGCCAGAATGTCGTTCAATCGGTCGTCGAGCTGCGTCATCCGTATCCCCTTGGTTAACCATTCGCGCGGCAGTTATGCGCTTTTTTGTGACAAGGGAAAGGGGAAACGCCGCAAAATGAGGCGCGCTGCGCAAAGATAATGCGCAAAGGGCCGGGCTTGGGCAATGAAGTGCCGAAGTCGGTGCCTCACGGCGCAAGCTTTGGCGCGGCGCGGGTTAACGCAGCGCGGCCAGAGCCTCGGCCTCATCGCTTGCCGTCAGCGTCTCGCCCGCGCCGGATTCGGCGAGATAGGCATCCAGATCCTCAAGCGCGCCCGATGCGGGAACGTAATCCGCGCCCGCCGCTTCGATTGCGGCGGTAAAGCGGTTCTCCCATCCGGGCGCTGCGTGGCAGGCGACCGCGAGCATCGACTCGGCGTCGTGGCGCGTCTCGTATTCGCGGCAAAGCTCCCCCGCCGCGTTGCGATAGGAGGCGATCACGGTCAGCTCGGCGCCATCGACCGGCGCGGTAAAGCCCGAGGGCACGCTGCCAAGCGCCGCAGCCACCGGCGCCGAGACCGCGGCATAGGAAACGCCGCGATCGTCCGGGCCGGGCTTCCACATCCAGAACCCGCCCAGCACCACAAGCGCGAGCCCCGCCGCAACCGCCGCAGGCCGCCAGTTCATATTCGCGGGCCGCGCCACGCTGCGCGGCGCTGCCGCACCGGGGCGCGCGCCTTCACCGGAGGCGAGCTGCGCGCCCCGGATCATCGCCGCAAGCCGGTCCTCGCCCGAGCCGGTGCTTTTCAGCGGATAGGCCCGCGCCAGCATCGCGCGCGTGTCGCGAAACTGCGCGATCCGCGCGGCAAGCGCCGGGTCAGCCTTCGCCGCCGCCTCTATCCGCGCGGCCTCGGCTGCGTCCAGCTCGCCATCGGCAAGCGCCATGAGATCTTCGTCAGAATATTCCATATCTTCCCGGCTCTTCGCCCTGATTCCCACCGATTACGCGCCGCGTCTCAATTTATTCCCAATCGTTCCGCAAGCGCGATCCGCCCGCGCGCAAGTCGGCTCATTACCGTGCCCTTGGGGATACCGAGCAGCTCGGCCGTTTCCGCATAGGACAGCTCTTCGATACAGACCAGATGGAGCACCTCGCGCTGCTCGGCCGGCAGAACGTCCATCACCTCGCGCACCCGGCCCAGCATCAGTCGCGCCTCGAGCTGAGCGCCGGGGTCATGCGGCAATATCTCGGGGCTTTCGGTCACATCGACGCCCTGCCCGCGCGTGCGATCGCGCCGCGTCTGGTCGATGAACGCGTTGCGCATGATCCGAAACAGCCACGGCTCGAGCCGGGTCGCGCGATCGAACGCGGCATGGTTGGCAAGCGCCCTCTCGACCGTGATCTGCGTCAGATCCTCGGCCAGATCGGCCCGCCGGCACAGCGACATCGCAAAGCGGCGCAGATTCGGCAAAAGCCTGATCAGATCGTCGGCAAAGCCCTTGTCCAAAACCGCCCATCCCGCAAGAATGATAACTGAAACAATACGGAATAATCTGCGTGCTGGAGCGTAATAAGTCCAGAACAGCCCATAGACGGACGCGAAAAAATGCCGAAAGCCCTGATCGCCCTGTTGTCGTTTCTTCTTGCCCTTGGCCTTGGTCAGCCGGGCGGCGATGCGCCGTTTGGCGTCTCGGCGGCCTATGCCGATGACGACGACGATGATGACGATGGCGGGCGGTCGTGGAATGACGATGACGACGATGACGGCCCGGTCTTCCGCCGCGCGCCCGTCCGCCGCTCGGCGCCGGCGGTCCGTCAGGCGCCGCGCCAGCAAACGCGCCGCGCCCCGCCCCCCGCGCCGCCGCCGCCCCCTCCGGTGCGCGCGGCGAACGAGCTGATCGCGCGGGGGATCAGCCAGCAGGGGCTCGCGGTGCTCAATGAGCAGGGGTTCGAGACGATCCGCAGCACGGTGCTGAGCTCGGGCACCGAGATGGTCCGCCTGCGCACCCCGTCCGCGCTTGGGGTGGAGCAGGCGGCGCAGATCATTCGCGACGCGGGTGCGGCCGAACGCATTGATTACAATCATTATTACCGCACCGAACAGGGCAGCGCGTGCAGCGGCATTGACTGCCCCGCGCGCCAGATGATCCAATGGCCGCAGGATGTGAGCTGCGGCGTGCCGCCCCGGATCGGGATGGTCGATACCGGGCTCAACGCCGATCACGACACGTTCCGGGATGCCGAGCTGACCATTCACCGGCTCGATCAGGAGGCAAGCGAATCGGGCCTCGTCCACGGCACGGCGATCGCCTCGCTGCTTGTCGGGGCGGGCGATACGCGCTCTCCCGGCCTCGTGCGCCACGCCCCGCTTTGGGCAGTTGACGCGTTCCATCGCAGCCAAAGCGATGAGAGATCGGACGCGTTCTCGCTGATCGAGGCGCTTGACTGGCTGGCCGCCAATGACGTGCGGATCATCAATCTCAGCCTCGCGGGGCCGGATAACGAGCTGCTGGCGGCCAAGATGGAAGCGCTTGAAGCGCAAGGCATTTTGGTCGTGGCCGCCGCCGGAAACGCGGGCCCGAGCGCCGGTCCCGCCTACCCCGCCGCCTATGAGACGGTGCTAGCAGTGACGGCGGTCGACCGGCGCGGCGAGGTCTATCGCCGCGCGGGCCGGGGCGCTCATATCGACCTTGCTGCGCCCGGCGTCGATGTCTGGACTGCGGCTTCGATCAGCGGGGCGCGGACCAAGACCGGCACCTCCTTCGCCGTCCCCTTCGTCGCGGCGGCCGCAGCGCTTGTCTTGCAGCAGCGCCCGGGCCTTCTGCCGGCCGAGCTGCGCGCCGAGCTGACCGGTCAGGCCCGCGATCTCGGCTCCGCCGGCCGCGACGATGTGTTCGGCAGCGGGCTTTTGAGCGTGCCGGACCCGTGCCCCGCCTAAGCGCTTGTGTTTTGGGTTGCTTTGGCGGGATCAAGGCGTTTGCGGCGGCTTTCATAAGCGGGCGGCCGGTTCTCGCCTTGACGTCCCGTCTATATAAGACCAATTTCGTCCGCGATATGAGCTTAAATGGCGATGACGCGTCACTGCCAATTCGGCCACGACCAATTAGACAAATCAGGGTAATATATTGGCGCGCGCCTCTTCCACATGGCCCGAACTTTCTTTCCCGGCAGAGGAAGCCGATTATCTGCGCAACGCCTATGAGAAAGCCTCGGTCATTCTCGAATACGGCTCGGGCGGCTCGACCAAGCTCGCGGCGGAGATGGAGGGCAAACATGTATTCAGCGTCGAATCAGACCGAAAATGGGCGACCCGCCTTCAACTGAGCATCGACAAAGCGGAGCTGCCCTCGCCCGCGATCGTATATCACGCCGATATAGGTCAGACCGGGCTCTGGGGCCGCCCGACCAGATGCGAGAACTGGCACAGATTTAGAAATTACCCGCTAAGCATCTGGCGCGAGGCGTTTTTTCGCCATCCTGATCTGGTGCTGATAGATGGCCGCTTTCGCGCCGCCTGCATGATCGCGGTCATGTCTCTCATTGAAAAAGACGTGACCGTCCTTTTTGACGATTATGTCGACCGGAAGCCCTATCACCTGGTCGAGCGCAAGCTGAAGCCGAAGAAAACCGTGGGCCGTATGGCGGTATTCAATGTGCAGCCGGGCTTGATTAAACCCGCCGATTTGGATCTCGTGACCGAAGCATTCTCGCAAGCGACGATTGCAGGTGCGCCGGCACTTTACGACTCGCCATCCAATAAGGTAATGCAGCTCCAACAAGATGCCATGGAGAAAAGAAAGCATGGATCGCGACGCAAATGATCGAGCAAACGCGCTGACAACGCAGGTGGGCGAATTTCTCGCGCCAACGACAATTCGCTCGCTGTTCTGGCGCCCGCGCTTTGTGACCGAAAATCCACTACTCCTCCACACACCTTTCCTTTTCTGGCTCACCAGCATTGTCCAGCCGCGCAGAATCGCCGTGCTTGGCGCAAATGACGGATATGCGCATTTTCTTTTTTGCCAGGCAATTGATAAGGCCAATATTCACGGCCGCGTTGAGGGCTTTGGCTTCTGGCCCTCAGGAGAAGATGACCGCCCCGCGCAATTGCCATCGCTGCTGAGCGATCACGAACAAAAATTCTACGAGGACGCGTCCGTTTTGCGGACCGCGAAGGATAATGAGGCGGCCTGCGAGCAATTGCCCGAGGAAAGCTATGATATTGTTTTCGTCGACCTAGAGGCGCTGCCTGACGACGAAAACCCGAGCGCAGCAAATTGGCGCCGCTTGCTTAAAGAGAACGCGATACTGCTGCTCCACGGCACGAACTCTCATGCCGCAGATTCGCGGGTGAGCACCGGGCTGGCGAAGCTAAGAAATCAGGCGCAATCGATCGAATTTCGCGACGGAAAAGGGCTGAGCGTTCTGGTCTCCGGCAAAGAGACCCCCGAACGCTTACGCAACCTGCTGAAAACAGTAGATCGGCGCGAAATTCCCCCTGAAATTGCGGTTATTTTCCGCCGCCTCGGGCAGAGCCTCGCGCATGACGTCGAAGCCAAGGCGCTTCGCAGGAGAGTGCAATCGTCGAACAAGGATCTTCTCGGGGCACGGACGGAACTTGAAGCGGCGAATGACGAGCTTGAGACATTACGTGAGGCTTATGATCTTAGGACGAAGAAAGTAGCCGAGATCGAGGCTAAGCTTTTTGATCTACAGCGCACCTCTGAAAAAAAAGATGCACTGACGCAACAGACTGAGCGGAAATTACACGAGACGTCCCAAGAAAAAGCTCAGGCACTTGAGAGAGTTGCACTCCTAGAAGCCGAACTTGATAAAAGTAACCGTATACGGGACAAAGAAAGGTCGGAGTTAAAGCGAGCGCTTGATGAGCACAAATCTCTAGGTGCCAAAGCACTTGAGCGCGCCAGAGTGTTGGAAAAACAATTTGCGCAGAGCAACCGTCTCCACCTTGATCAAATGGCCGCACTGAAGCAAAATCTCTTAGAGGAACAGGCCGCTGGAACAAGGGCGATCGAGCGGGTAAAATTGCTGGAAAATGAGCTCGCGGACAGCAATCGCATCCACTTTGAGGAAACCGCAGCACTCACAAGTATGGTCGAGGAACAAAAAGCTGCAAAGATCGAGGCACTTGCGCGCGCAAGATCGCTCGAAGAACAGGGAGTGGAAAGCAAACGCGCACTTACCGAAGAAGCTGTAGCGCTCAGCAAAAAGCTTGACGCAACCGATTCGATCAAGGCCGAAGCGATTGAGCGTGCGCGCGCAATGAAAAGGCAAATCGAAAAAGACAGTCGCCGCCATCATGAAGAACTAGCAGCGTTGAAAAAATTGCTTTTGGAGGAGCAAGTAGCTGGCGCGAAAGCGACTGGCCGTGCCAGGTTACTTGAAAATGAGCTCGAGAATAGCCGGCGCCTCAGGTTTGAAGAAACCGCTGCGCTGACGCGTATGCTAGAGGAGCAAAAAGACAGTCAAAATGCCGCCGACACTAAAATCGTCGAAATGCGCGAGCACCTTAACTTATCAGATCGCGATAAGGAGCGCCTGCAAGAGTATATCGACGCTTTGCTTGCCAGCACATCCTGGCGGATCACGTCGCCCATCCGCCGGCTTAAAAAAACACTAAGACGTTGATTTGGGACCTGTCACGGCGTGCAGAATTAAGAACCAATTTGAGCGATATTTTCGATCCATTCGGGCTTAACACCACAAATTTTTCGGATATTATCAACGACTGTACGGAAATCGTACAACGCTTCCGTGCCAACACCAGTAGTATCGGCCCTATTCAAAACATAGACTCTCTCAACCAACCATTGGCTTCTTTCGGTCGAACAATACTGCACGATCGCTGGATCGGTGATCACGACCGTACGGGCCTTCAACGTTTCCATCGTTGAAACCTCATCGATTAGCTTGTCGTTTATCATGCTCTGTATCGCCCTTTGTTTATCTCGCGCGTGAAACGATAGCCAGCGAGGCGACGCCATATTCAATACCGCAATGGATTGCTTTTCCGTCGCCCGTGCGGCTAATTCCTCCGACATATGGTCGCACGCAACATCTTCGCCGCTCCAGTCTGCAACAAATACGACTTTATATTGCTTAACAGTTTGGTCGCTAAAGCCAATGCAATAGCGCCGCGGGACGCTGATCGGACCTATATCGGTGACGTCAAGCTGCCCTGATTCATTGCCTCCCTTAATTTTCGAATGCCAATGCTCGTAACTTTGGCGGTATTGGTGTCGCATCGGGTGGCGCCACCCTTCCCAAAAATCTTGCCCGGAAAGGCTCTCTGTGCCAATTCGTATAATTGAAAGAATATCCATGACATTTTCCCGGCAGCCAGCTCCATACGCTGCCTGAATTCTGAAAATATACTCAGAGTCCGCCGCCTTTCGTGAAGCGTGAAAATAGCCAATTTTCTCGCGGACAGCGTCAAGACGAAACATAAGCGACGAACTGTTGAGGCGGATCGAGGTCATAGAGCCAAGGTCGCTGAAAAGTAGATTCTCGCGCGCTCTGATCGTTTGGCTCGTTGTTGACATGATATGCTCGTTCTCGAGCATGGGCTGGATTTGACGCTCTATGCGACGCGGGTGGCACCAATCATCTGCGTCATGAAACGTAATGAACTCGCCCCTCGCTTCCTGCATCGCGCGGTTGCGCGCCATATATGTTCCCATGTTTGTTTCTTGCCGAATGAGGCGAATGCGCGGATCCATTTTGGCGACGCGCTCGATCAACGGTCGGAACTCTTTCGCGCAAGCGTCATCGACCATCAAAATTTCTATATTCGCCCATGTCTGCGCAAGGAGTGAGCGTATGGCAGTGACAAGACCCTCATCCGGCTCCCAGATTGAAACGACAATCGAAACGAGCGGGCCGCTCTTTACAATACCGTTTGCGTGAGCGGTGAGGCGGTCAAATAGGGGCAGTCCGGCTTGTGGTGGCAGAAGGCTTACCGGTTCTAGGCCGTTATCTGTAAAAATGCCGCTCAGGACCGTCAGCCATTCCTCCTGTGAGGATTTAGCGCAATAGTCCGGGTGGAGAAGGTCGGCCCTTGCATAAGGGAACTTTTTCTCGGAGAAATTCGGCAACTGGAATACTCGCGCTGCCTCATCGCGGTTCGATGTCTCGAAACAAAGATCAAACCATTTTTTCA
>JAUNRZ010000057.1:0-6533 GCA_030539455.1 Paracoccus sp. (in: a-proteobacteria)
CCGCCATATTCGGCCCATGTATCGCTGCCCGCGCGCGAGGTGAGCCACGCGGTGAGCTGAATGCGGCGCATCATCACCATTGTCGGCAGCATCGCCGCGTCGGAGGCGCGCAGCGGCGCGATCTCGGCGTAGCCGTCCAGCCATGCGCTTGCCAGATCGCCCAGCGGCGCTGCGGTCTCGATGAACGACACGGAGGCGGCGAAATCGAACATCTGCCAGCCAAAACCGCAATCGTCGAAATCGAGCACGGCGATTTCGCCCGTGGGGGTCAGCAGCAGATTGCCGAGCCGCAGATCGCCGTGGATCAGCCCGAACGCGCCGTCCCACGCGCCGATGCGCCGGGCGATCTCGGCACTGGCGCGGCCGATCAGGTCGCGGTCTTGCGCAGTCAGCCCCGTGGTGCTCCGCCAATCGCCCCAGATCGCGTTCGGTCCGATCATGCTCTCGATCGTCCAGCTTTTGCGCGTGAAGCCGTGCGGGCGCGTCCAGCCCTCGGCGTGGCGGTGCAGCCGGGCGGCGATGCGGCCGATTTGCCTGAAATGCGGGGAAAGGGCGGGGCCGGGCTCCGGGTGGCTGCCCTCGATCCGGGTGAATGCCGCGACAAGGCGCCCGCCGGTTTCGATCAGAAGCGCGCCGTCCTGCGCCGGCACGGGGCGAAGCGTCAAAAGACCCGGCGTTCCTTGCAGCGCGGCGAGCCAGGCGAGTTCGGACAGAAGCTCGGCGCGGCTGTGATAGCCCGCGCGCGCGATGCGGAACACCAGATCGCCGGCCGCCCAGATCTCGTTCTCGGAGCGCGACAGAAGGCGCGGCTCGGCGCCAGCGAGACCGTAGCGCGGCAGGATGGCGGCAAGCGGGTTCATGGCGTCTCGCGCCGCATGAGGTAGATGTCCATGACCCAGCCGAGCTGAGCCTTCAGCGCGCGTCTCGCCTCGATGATCTCGGCGCTCGCGAGGCTCAGCTTGCCGCTGACAAGGCGCTGCTCGGCCATTCCGAGGCAGCCGCCCCACCAGATGGTCACGCCTGCCGGATCGACGCTTTGAAACGCGCCGCCCGCGTCCAGCATCACCGCGACGCTTTCCGCGCCCGCCGGCCAGCCATCTGCGCGGAGCCGCCGCCCGGTGGTCAGCCAGACCGCGCCGCCAAGCCCGTTCAGCGGCACGCAATGGGCGGCCGTCAGCACCTGAAGCGAGGTGATCCCCGGCTCGACCCGCGCCTTGAGGCCCAGCCGCGCGGCGATGCGCAGCGAGGAATCGTAAAGCGACGGATCACCCCAGACCAGCAGGGCGACCTCGCCGCCCTTGGGCAGATGGGCTGCGATCAACTCCGCCCAACGCGCGGCGATCGCATCATGCCAAAGCGCGACATCGGCCAGATAATCGCCGTCGCCGCCGCGCTTTGGCAGGTCGAACTCGACGATCTTTGCGGGCGCCTTGAGGTGGCGCGCGAGGATCTCGCGGCGCAGATCCGCAAGGGCGGGCTTGTCCTCCTTGCGCGGCACGAGGATCAGATCGGCGCGGTTCAGCGTATCGATCGCGGCAAGCGTAAGATGCGCGGGATTGCCCGAGCCGATCCCGATGAGGTTCAGCCGCGCGCTCATGCCGCGCCCGCGATCAGGTGGAAGAACGTGCCGGTGACATGGCCGCGCACCGAGCCGGTCTCGGGGATTTCGTTCCCGTCCGCGTCGCACACCCGCGCAAGGGGCGGGTCGGGCTGCTCGATGATGGTCGAGTAGTGAAACTCATGCCCGCGCAGAGAGGCGCCGGCCGCAAAGCCGGGCGAGGGGGCGAGAAGCCGCGCCATTCGGTAGCCGAGATGCATCTTTCGCTTTTCGTAGCTGGTCACAAGGCCGAGCAGGCCGGCCATCTGATGGCGCGCGCCATCCTTGTCGATCAGGGCCGCGCCGAGCGCCATATAACCGCCGCATTCGCCGTGAACCGGCCTCGTTTTCGCATGATCGCGCAGCGCCGCGTGGAACCGGGCGGCGCCGGCAAGGCGCGCGGCGTGAAGCTCGGGGTAGCCGCCGGGCAGCCAGACAAGATCGGCGGACGGGTCCGGGGCTTCATCTGCGAGCGGCGAGAACGGCAAGATCTGCGCCCCCGCCGCCTCCCACGCTGCCAGCAGATGAGGGTAGATGAACGAGAACGCCGCATCCTGCGCGAGCGCGATGCGCCGACCGGGCGGCGGGGGGGTGGATGCGGCGGTGGGCGTTTGGGCGGGCTGGGGGGTCGAGATGGATGCGCCGCCTTTCACCTGTGCGGGCTGACCCGCCGAGGAGGCGCCGCTATCTTCGGCTGCTGCGCGCTGCGTGTGAGGATCGCGGGCGGCGGGGGCGCTTTCGGCGGGCTCCCGTCGGCCCGTCGTTATAGCACTCTGACCGGCCGGATTAGGCGCCTCACCGGCGCCCAAGGAGCGACCGGATTCGTCCGAGGCTTCCGCGCTTCGGGACGATGTGAGAACGGCCTGCGAGCCGTCGCCCCGGCCATCGGCCGCCGCGCCCTCGGCTCGCTGCTCCGGCGCTCCACTCCCTTCACGCGCCGCAGCCTCTAGCGCGTCAAGATCCACATGATCGCTCAGAAAAGCTGCATATTCAGCGATGGCGCGGTCGAGATCGGGGTGCTCGGCGGCCTGGACGAGGCCCAGATGCCGCTCGGGCAGGGTCAGGTCGATCCGGCGCGGCAGCGCGCCGAAAACGCGAAGCCCGGCTGCCTCCATCCCAAGCCGGGCCAGCCGTTCATGCCGGGGCGAGGCGACGCGGTTGAGGATCACCCCCGCGAGCTTGGGCGCGCCGGGATAATGGGCAAAGCCCGACGCCCCCGCCGCAGCGGTCTGCGCCTGACCCGAGACGTCAAGGACCAGCACGACCGGCCAACCCATGCGCCGCGCGATGCTGGCCGAGCTGCCATTGTCGGTCGCGCCACGCGAAGCCACCCCGTCGAACAGCCCCATCGAGCCCTCGGCAAGCGCCAGATCGGCGCCCTCGGCGCGCGCGGCAAGCACCCCTAGCATCGCGCCGCCCATCGCCCAGCTATCAAGGTTGAGCGACACGCGCCCCGAGGCGGCGCGATGGAAGGCGGGATCGATATAATCCGGCCCGCTCTTGAAGGGCTGGACCTTGCGGCCGGCCATCGTCCAGGCGCGCAAAAGCCCCAAGGTCACGGTGGTTTTGCCCGCCCCCGAGGCGGGGGCAGAGATCATCAATCCGGGCGGCAAAGCGCGGCTCATTCGCGGCCTCCGGCAAAGCGCGAGTCGGCCGATTGCGGGCGGAAGCGGCGGTCATAGCCTTCCGCGTAAAGGCTTGATGCGATGAAATCATCGGCGCCGAGCGCGGGGCCGACCATAATAATCGCGGTCCGCTCGATCCCCGCCGCGCGGGCGGCGATGTCGGCGAGCGTGCCGCGGATCACTCGCTGATCGGGCCAGCTTGCGCGCCAGACCACGGCGACCGGGCAGTCCGGCCCGTAATGCGCGGCCAGTTCCGGCGCAAGCGCCTCGAGATTGTGGATCGACAGGTGAATGGCAAGCGTCGCCCCGGTGGCGGCGAAGGCGGCGATCGTCTCGCCTTCGGGCATCGCGCTCGCCCGGCCCTGGGTGCGCGTCAGGACAAGCGATTGCGCGATGCCGGGCAGCGTCAGCTCGGCCTCGAGCGCGGCGCTCGCGGCGGCGAAGGCCGGCACGCCCGGCGTGACGGTCACGGGAATATCCAGCGCGCGCAGGCGGCGAAGCTGCTCGCCCATCGCCGACCAGATGGAGAGATCGCCCGAGTGGAGCCGCGCAATCTCGCGCCCCTCGGCGTGGTGATGGGCGATCGTGTCGATGATCTGATCGAGCGACATGGGCGCGGTGTTGACGATCCGCGCGCCCGGCGGGCAATGGGCCAGCACCGCCTCAGGGATGAGCGAGCCGGCATAAAGACAGACCTCGCTCGCCGCGATCAGATCGCGCCCGCGCAGGGTCAGAAGGTCGGGCGCGCCGGGGCCGGCGCCGATGAAATGAACGGTCATGGCGTGATCCTTTCGGCAATGGCGCAGCTCGCGCAGCCTTGCGCGATCCGGCGCGGCCCGGTCAAGCGCGCCGGCACGCCAAGGGCGACAAGCGCGCAGGCTTCGGCGACCGATCCGGCGCCGTAAAGCGCGTGGGCGCGGGCGGAGTCGGTCAGCGTTGCCGTCCCGCGCAGCGCCTCGGGCGCGAGCGCGATCAGGGGAAGCGAGAGCGCATCGGCCAAAGGCGCAAGGCGCGGCGCGTGCGCCTCAAGGCAGGCGAGCGCCCCCGGCATCGCCGCACCCCCCCGCGCCATCTCGAGCGCCGCATGGAGCGCGGGCAGGGCGGCGGCGCTGTTCATCCCGAACCCTGCGATGCGGTGATATGGGGTCATGGCTGGGGCGTCCGCTGCCGGCGGGACAGGCGCCTTTGTTGAATGGGGCGCGCGGGTTGGGCGGCGGCGCGGGTTATGCGGGAAGCGGCGATGCGGTGAGGTGCGGTCATGGTAGTGATGTGCGCTGCTGGCGGGGGGCGTCTTTGTTGATTGGGTTGAATGGCGGTGCTCATGCGGAAATCGGCGATGAGACTGTAAGGGGTTATGTGGCTGGAACGCTCTGCCGGCGGGGCAGGCGCAGTTGTAGAAGGGGTTGTGCGGGTTGGGCGCGAGGCGCTGCCCCTGCGGGAATAGGGTGTGTGGCGATATTCGGTTATCGCTTGAGCGCGCGCTACTGCCGGGGCAGGCGCTTTTGTCTTGCCGGTTGGGCGCAAGCCGCTGTTCGTTCTGAGATCGGCGATGTAGGGATATTCGGTTATCGCTTCAGGGCGCGCCACGGCGGGGGCAGGCGCGTTTGTCTTGCCGGTTGGGCGCAAGGCGCCATTTACGCCGAGATTGGCAATGCGCGGGTGTGCGGTCATGTCGTTCGCACGCGCTGTCATGGGGGCGGGGCGCCTTTTTCGGACGGGGCGTACAATCAGGCCGGCGGCTACCGACTGCGCTCGGCGCGAGGCGCGCAAGATATGGGCGCCGTGTATCCTGCGTCCGCAGCGATTCCCCGGCGCACGCCCGGCGCGCCGGTAATCGGCGAGGGGCTTGGCGCCAATCAAAGTTGAGCTTGCACCATTCATGACTGCATGGCCTCTCCCCCGCCCTTGCCCGGAACCCTCGTCGCAAGCTGGACAAGCGGCGCCGCCGGCTGCCAGATCTCCGCTTCGCCGACCTTTCGCGGCGTGGCCAGATCGATCCGCAGCAGATCGCCCCCCCATTCCTGTGCGAGCCGCATCAGCTGCGCCTGCGAGCCGAGCGTGACCGCGTTCGCGACAAGCCGCGCGCCGGGCGCAAGCTTGCGCAGGGTGTCCAGCAGCGCGTCCGACAGACCGCCGCCGATGAAGATCACATCGGGAAGCGGCAGGCCGGCCAGCCCGTCGGGGGCGCGGGCCAGCACCACCTCCAGCCGGTCCACCCCGAGCGCTCTCGCATTCGCTTTGATCCGGGCGGCGCGCTCGGGGTTTGCCTCGATGGCGGTGCAGGCGCAGGACGGATCGCTCAGCAGCCACTCGAGCCCGACCGAGCCGGCGCCTGCGCCGATATCCCACAGAAGCTCGCCCGGCCGGGGGGCAAGCGCCGAGAGCGTCAGGGCGCGGGCCGGGCGCTTGGTGATCTGCCCGTCATGGTCGAAGAACTCATCCGCAATCCCGGAGGCGAGCGGTATTGCGCGCCCGTCGCCCCGAACCTCGATCGCGAGCGCCGCCGGGTGGGCCGGCAGCGCCGGACGCCCCTCTGCCAGATCCTCGGCACTTGCACGCGCGATCGTCTCGCGCGGCCCGCCAAGCGCGGACATCAGGTGCAGATCCGAGCCGCCAAACCCCCATTCGCACAAAAGCCGCGCCGCCTCGAGCGCCGCATCCGGTCCGCGCAGCAGCACGATTAGCCGCGCGCCCGGCGCGATATGGGGGCGCATCCGGGCAAGGGGGGCGGCGTGAAGGCCAAGGCAGCGCGTCTGCTCGATCCGCCAGCCAAGGCGCGCGGCGGCGAGCGAGAAGCTGGAGACGCCCGGAAAGGCGCGCCACGCCGCCTTGGGCAGATGCGCGGCAAGGCTCGCCCCCGCGCCGAACCAGAACGGATCGCCCGACACCAGCACCGCGACCGGCCGGCCCGCCAATTCCAGCAGCGGGGCGATGCCGTCTGCGAACGGGACCGGCCAGATTCGCGTCTCGGCGCGCGCGGGCCCGAGGATGTCGATATGGCGGGCGGCGCCGATGATGATCTCGGCCTCGTCAAGCGCCGCGCGCGCTGCCGCGCCAAGCCCGTCCAGCCCGTCCTCGCCAAAGCCGATCACGCTCAGCCACGGGGCGCTTGCGCCCGGCGGGGTAGTCGGTGCATCACGGTCCGGCAGCGGCGGAGCGTTAACCATAGTGCACATCCTTATCCTTGGCGGCACGAGCGAAGCGGGCGCGCTTGCCGACGCGCTTGGCGCGCGAGGGGTGCGCGCGACGCTCAGCTATGCGGGCCGCACACGCGCGCCGCGCCCGCCGCCGCCCGGGGTCGCGATGCGCGT
>JAUNRZ010000057.1:6633-12651 GCA_030539455.1 Paracoccus sp. (in: a-proteobacteria)
GGATCGAAATGGTCGTCTCGAAAAACGCCGGCGGCAGCGCGGCGCGGGCCAAGCTTGTTGCCGCCCGGACGCTCGGCCTGCCGGTCGTGATGATCGCGCGGCCCGCCATGCCCGCGCGGCGCGAGGTGTTCAGCGTGGCCGATGTGCTGCGCGCTCTGGGTCATGGCGCCGATCTCGGCGTGTAGATCAGCGGGCGCCTGGCCGCCACGCGCCGCGTCAGGGACGAGCCGATGATGACCATCGTGCGCATATCGGCCATCTCGGGAAGCGCCTCGGCGAGTGTCGTGATGGTCAGGCTTTCCTCCGGGGTCGTGACCGCGCGCGCAAACAGGATCAGCCGCTCGGGCTCGCAGGTCTCGCGCAGGATCCCCAGCAAACGCGCGAACCCCTCGGGGCGCGAGGCCGAGCGCGGGTTGTAAAGCGCGATCGCGAAATCCGCCTCGATCGCCGCGCGCAGCCGCTTTTCGATCAACGCCCACGGCTTGAGATTGTCCGAAAGGTTGATCGCGCAGAAATCATGGCCGAGCGGCGCGCCCGCCCGCGCGCTTGCCGCCAGCATCGCGGTGATCCCCGGCAGCACCTCGATATCAACCTCGCGCCACGCCTCGGGCCCGTCCTCGAGCGCCTCGAACACCGCCGAGGCCATCGCGAAAACGCCCGGATCGCCGGACGAGGCGACCACCACCCGCGCGCCCTCGGCTGCAAGGGCGAGCGCGGTGCGCGCGCGGTCCAGCTCGACCCGGTTATCCGAGCCGTGACGCCTGAGGCCCGGGCGGTCCGCGATACGCGCGATATAGGGAAAATAGCCGACCACATCGCTTGCCGCGTCAATCGCCGCGCGCACTTGCGGGGTGACGAGCGCATCGTCGCCCGGCCCCAGCCCCGCGATTTTGAGCCAGCCGCTCATGGTCTGCGCCCCTGTCCGTGGATGAGCAGGATGGTGAAATAGGGAACGCTCTCGGGCGCATCGCTGAGCCGGGTGACGCTTTGCTGCGGCATCTGCGCATACTGGACGACAAACGCATCGCTCGCCCGGCCCGCCGTCTCGCAGGCGCGGCGGAGCTTGGCCATGTTGCGCCCGATCTTCATCACAACGGCCGCGTCGGTGCCGCGCAGGCGGCGGGCAAGCTCGTCCTCGGGCAGGGTCGCGGTCAGCACGGTCAGCACGTCATCGCCCCATGTGATCGGCTGCCCGCTTGCGGTCCAGGCGCCCGACATGCCGGTAATGCCCGGCACGATCTCGACCGGGACCGCGCCGGCGAGGCGCGCATGAAGATGCATGAAACTGCCGTAAAAGAACGGATCGCCCTCGCATAGAACGACCACATCGCGGCCCTGCGCCGAAAGCGCGGCAAGCCGGGCCGCCTGCGCCGCGTAGAATTCGGAAAGCGCGCGGTTATAGGCCGGATCATCCAGCGCGATCTCGGTCGTGACCGGGTATTCCATCGCGATCTCGGTGGCGGTTTGGGGCATGATCCCCTCGGCAATGGCGCGCGCGCGGCCTGCGCGGCCCGCCTTGCGGAAATAGGCGATATGCGACGCGCCGCGCAGCAGGCGGTCGGCGCGCACGCTCATCAGATCGGGCGCGCCGGGGCCGAGGCCCACGCCGTAGATCTTGCCTTCGCGGCTCATTCCGCGCGGCTCGCGACGGCGTTGATCGCGGCGGCGGTGATCGCGCTGCCGCCAAGCCGCCCCTCGACGATCAGCGACGGCACCGGCGGCGCGGCCCAGAGCGCGGCTTTCGATTCGACCGCGCCCACAAACCCGACCGGGCAGCCGATAATCGCGGCGGGGCGCGGGAAATCCGGGTCTTCCAGAAGGTTCAGCAAATGAAACAGCGCGGTCGGCGCGTTGCCGATCGCCACAAGCGCGCCGGCAAGCCGCGGCCGCCACAGTTCGACCGCCGCGGCCGAGCGGGTGTTGCCAAGCTGCGCGGCCAGATCCGGCGTGCGCGGATCGCCAAGCGTGCAGATCACCTCGTTACTCGCGGGCAGGCGCGCGCGCGTGACGCCCTCGGCCACCATGCGCGCATCGCAGAAGATCGGCGCGCCCGAGGCGAGGGCCAGCCGCGCGGTCGATGCGAAATCGGGCGTCATGCGGATATGCTCGGCCAGCCCGACCATCCCCGAGGCATGGATCATCCGCACCGCGATCGGCTCTTCATCGGGGGTGAAGCGGGTCAGCTCGGCCTCGGCGCGGATCGTGGCGAAGGATTGGCGGTAGATCGCGGGGCCGGAGGTTTCATAGTGATGAGGCATCGTTTTCTCGTAGTAGGGCGATGATCGAAGAGGGGTCAAGCGCGGTGCCCGCGGGCGGGTCCGAGGCGCGGCCACGGCGGATCAGATCGAACGCGCCGCCGCGCCCGGTCAGCGTGATATCGGCCGCGCCCGGCTGCGCGCAGGATTTCGCGCAGCCCGACACATGGAGCGTCCCGCCTGTCAGCGGGGCGAGCGCGCGCGCCAGAGCCCGCGTCTCGACACTGGCCGAGGCACAGAACGGCGCGCCGGGGCAGGCGTTGACGCGCAGCATCGGATCGCCCGGATCGGTGATGAGCGACGGTGCATCAACGCGCGGCCCGGTCAGCACGATGGTGCGGAAGGGCGTGGTGCGCAGCGTCCGGCGGGAGGCAAGCGGGGCCAGAGCCGCCGCCTCGATCTGGCCGAAGGCGAGCCCGTAGCTGAGCGCCGGCTGATCGCCCAGCATCAGGGGCTGGCCGGGCCTCAGCGGCGCACGGGACGGCAGCGGCGGGGTGCCTTGCGCGGCGCCCGGCGGGGCGCGGTGCCGCGCCATCCGCGCCGAAGCGGCGCCGCCGGTCTGCGCGAACCAAAGGGCGAGCGCCATCACAGCGTCGATCTCGCCGCCCTCCTGCAACTGCGTGCCAAGGCGCTGCCCATCAGCGCGAAGGATCAGGCCGGAGGCCGCGCGCTCGATCCGCAGATCGGCCGGCGCGCCTGTCAGGATCGGCGCGGGCCCCGCGTCGATCGCAAAGCCGAACTTCGCGGGAAGCGGGGGCAGCTCGCCCAGCCGCTCGGTCAGCGCGCGCGCGAGCCGGAAGCTGTCATCGCCGCGCTGCCAGTCGGGCGGCACGAGGATATTGCGCCGCGCCTCGCTCGCCTCATCGGGATCAAGCAGCCCGGCCGCGCCCAGTGCCTCTTGCGCGTGCGGCACATCGGGCCCGGCGATCCCGCGGATTTGCAGATTGCCGCGATTGGTCAGGTCGATCAGCCCCGCGCCGAAATGCTGCGATACCGCACAGAGCGCGGCAAGCTGCGCGGGCTCGAGCGCGCCCATGACCGGGCGGACGCGTATAATGAACCCGTCGCCCGATTCCATCGGGCGCAGGGCGCCGGGGCACCAGCCTTTGACCGAAGGGCGGCTCATGGCGCGGCCACTTCGGTTGTGGGGGGGCGATGCCGAAGGGAGCCGCCAGTCGCTGACGCGAAGCCCCGCCAGATGCCGTCTGGCGCCCTCATGCCGTGACCTCCACCGCGATGCTGTTGCGGCGGCTGACCCACAGGCCGGCGGCGCGGAGCGCGGCGAACTGCGCCTCCATCGCCGCAAGCGCCTTGGGATTCGCCTCGGCCAGAAAATCGCGGATCGCGGGATCGCCGAGCGTCGCATCGTGGTAAACATCGAAGCTTTGGGCACTGACGGCGCCGGCGAGATGGGCGAAGGCGGCCATATGATCGAGCGTCGCGGCAATTTCCGCCGCGCCCCGGAACCCGTGCCGCATCATGCCCCCGAGCCAGGCCTGGTTGGCCGCGCGGGCGCGGACGATGCGGGCGGTTTCCTCGGGAAGGCTCCGGGCGCGGGGGCGGGCAGGGTCGGTCGCGTCGAGATGCCAGATCGCGGCGCGCCCGCCGGTGATCTGCTGCGCGGCGGCAAAGCCCGCCTCGTGCGCCGCGTAATCGGCGGCGAGCAGCAGATCGCTTTCCGGCAGATCCTGCGCGTGAACGAACGCATCCGCCTCCGCAACCCGCGCGCGCAGCCCGCCCTCGTCGTCGCGGCCAAGATCGATGGCGTGGCTCGAGGCGGCGAGCCACGCCGCACCCGCCGCCTGCCGCGCCTCGGGCGAGAGATCGGCGGCGGGATCGCCCATTCCCGCGCCATACGATCCTGGGCGCGGCCCATAGACGCGCGCGCCCGC
This sequence comes from Paracoccus sp. (in: a-proteobacteria), assembly GCA_030539455.1. Classification (GTDB taxonomy): domain Bacteria; phylum Pseudomonadota; class Alphaproteobacteria; order Rhodobacterales; family Rhodobacteraceae; genus Paracoccus. The sequence continues at coordinate 10,781 of JAUNRZ010000057.1, forward strand.
CTCGCGCCCGGCATAGGGGTTCCAGTCGGGCGCCTCGTCCCTCGCCGCAAGCGCCCTGACGGCCTGCGCGAAAAGCTGCGGCAGGGTCGGAAACGCATCGCGCATCAGCCCCGAGATGCGCAAGGTCACATCGAGGCGCGGATGGTCCAGCTCGGTCAAGGGCAGGATCTCGACCCCCGAGACGCGCGCGGTGCCCTCGTCCCAGACCGGGCGCGCGCCGATCAGATGCAGCGCCATCGCGAATTCCTCGCCCGCCGTGCGCATCGTCGCAGAGCCCCACAGATCGACGACCAGCCCGCGCGGATAATCGCCGTGATCCTGCAAGTGGCGGCGGATCAGCTCGCTCGCAAAGCGCCCGCCTTGGGCGAACGCGGCGCGGGTCGGCACGGCGCGCGGGTCCACCGCGTAAAGATTGCGCCCGGTCGGCAGCACGTCGCGCCGCCCCCGCGCCGGCGAGCCCGAGGGCCCCGGCGCCACGAACCGCGCATCAAGCGCCGCGATCAGCCCCGCCCGCTCGGCCGCGCCGCATTCGCCGCGTCCGTAGATGTGAAGCCCGTCACCAAAGCGGCTGTCCTTGACGTCGCACACAAAACTGTCGAGCCGCGTGATCGCCTCGGCGGCGCTTGTGCCGGGCGCGATGCCAAGGCTGTTTTCGAGCCCGAGCGCGGCGGCCTCGGCGCGGATATCGCCCGCAAGCCGGTCGCGCCGGCGCGGGTCGAGCCCGTCGGCGGTCGCGAACTCATCGAGCAGCGCCTCGAGATGGCCAAGCCCCGCGCCCGCCCGGGCGGTAGCAAGCGGCGGCGGCATATGCCCGAGTGTCAGCGCACAAATGCGCCGCTTGGCCTGCGCCGCCTCGCCCGGATCATTCGCGATGAACGGGTAGATGACCGGCAGTGCGCCCGCCAGAGCCTCGGGCCAGCACGTATCCGACAGCGCAACCGCCTTGCCCGGCAGCCATTCGAGAGTTCCATGCGCGCCCAGATGGATCATCGCATCGGCCTGCGTTTGCAGCCAGAGATAGAAGGCGACATAGGCATGGCGCGGCTGGCGGGACAGGTCGTGATATTCGTCCTGCCGCGCCTCGATGCGGCCCCGCTCGGGCTGGGTGGCGACAATGATATTGCCGGCGCGCATCGCGCGGAAGCGGAAGCCGCCGCCTTGGCAGGAGGGATCGTCCTCGGGCGCGCCCCATGCCGCCTGCAACGCCTCTTGCAGCGCGCCCGGCAGGCGCGCGAGCGCGGCGCGATATTCCTCGAGCGGCCAGTCGACCCACGCATCCTCAAGCGCGAGCGGGTCGTAGCTTTGCGCATCATACCCCGCCTGCGCCAGATCCTCGATCATTGCGCGCACGGATTCCATCGCATCGAGCCCGACCGCATGGGCAAGCTGCCACGGCTTGCCGGGATATGACGACAGGACGATGCCCACACGCCGCCCCGCGCGCGGCGTCCGGCGCAGCCGCGCAAGCGCCGCGATGCGCGAGGCGGCTTTGCCAATACGCGCAGGCTCGGGCGTGTGGCGGGCCGGCGCGAACTGGAGCGCCTCGAGCCGCGCCGCCTGCTCTTTGAAGCTGACCACGCCGCCAAAGAGATGCCCGTCGATCTCCGGCAGCACGACATGCATGGCGAGATCGGCGGGCGCAAGGCCGCGCTCGGCCCCCGCCCACGCCGCGCGGTCCGATGTCGCATGGGCGATCTGGACGACCGGCGCGCCGCAATCGAGCGGCGATCCATCCTCCCCCCGCGCCGAAAACCCGGTCGCCGAGACGACGATCTCGGGGGCGAGCTGGGCGAGCCAGCGGCGAACGTAACGGCGCGCCTCGTCGGCCTTGAGGCTCGGGACATAAAGCCCAAGCGCGTCGAACCCCTCGG
>JAUNRZ010000002.1 GCA_030539455.1 Paracoccus sp. (in: a-proteobacteria)
TCTTCGCACTCCAACGCCCCTGTCCCGCAGCACCAGCTTACCATGACAGATGGAAAGAAAGACCGCGGAACCGAAGCGCCACCAACAGCATGCCCGATAACAACGCCGCAGAGCGTGGCATGCGTGCCATCGCGCTCGGGCGAAAGAACTATCTCTTCGTCGGCTCCGAGGCAGGCGGCAAGGCCGCCGCCATCGCCTACACCCTCATCGAAACGGCCAAGCTCAACGCCGTCGACCCCCTCGCCTGGCTAGCCGACACCCTCGCACGCATCCCCGATCACAAGATCACCAAGATCGACGACCTCATGCCCTGGCGCTGGAACAGGTAGCGGTCAGACCGGACGGTTACCGTCCAGTAAGCTTCCGCGGCGGTCCGGCGTGCCTGAGCAAGTCCCGGTGCGCAGGACACATCTTCGATGAATTTAAGGTTGCGCCGCAGCCCACCCATCGAAAAATTGGCGCGGCCGGAAAGAATAGTTCGCGTGCCGATAAAGAGCTTTGCATGGAGCACGGCGGGCTGGCGGCCGAGGATACCCGAACAGTCAGGTGCACGACCTTGCTCGCAAAACGCTCGGCAAGCCAGATAACTCAATGTGTCCAGGCAATCCTGAGGCAAAGCATGCCACATCTCGCCAAGCGCCAGACTTCGTTGGTCAAGAAGAATTCCGCAATTGGGGGAAGATTATCCGAGGGTCGCTTCTGCAGGAGAACGCGGCAACCGCAGCGGGTCCGGCTCGGCATCGAAACTTTCCTAACTACTATAACGACTAAAAGGAGTAGTTAGGAAGAAATCTCGGGGCAAGTGCCGATCCCGGGTGCATTAAAAATTCGCCATCGTTGCCAAATCGTCACAGCGCATATTGCAACCCCCGCCAGCGCACCGTTGACCAGTTGTCGATCTCCGGTCCCATGCCCTATCTTGCTCCCTATGACGCTGCCTCTGCATATGTCCTGGCCAGATCTGCGAATTTCGCAGACCATCGCGCAGATAGCCTGCGCGAAGTGCCGCCTGTCGGCCTGCGTCTGCGCCTGACCTCCCATAATTGACTGTTTCGGCGCGTATTGGGCGGCACATGTTGCGCCTGTTCTTCTTGTCATTCTGCGCGTCCGTCTTCCGGCCGCCCCGTCTCAGGACCTATGCCATGACTCTCATTCCCTTCATTGAGGCCAATCTTGCCGATCCGCACGCAGATCGCAGCGCTATTGAGGTTCGGCTGCCCGAGCCCATGATGAGCCGTTGCACGCTCGTGCGCCTGGCGGAGCTCTCGATCCCTCGGCTCATCGGCGTCGCCGATCGGACTGGCCGGGAACGCGGGCTTTCCGACGCGTCCATCTTTGCGACCACCGAGCCGCTGGACAGCCGCGGCACGCAGACCGGCTCGCCGCCGAACTTGCGGACCGTCTTGCGGATGCTGGACCGGGCCGCCGCTCTCGAACACAAGCCCATGGTGATGTAATGACGAACCCCTCTGACCGCGACCGCCGTTTCATGGCCCGCCATCCCGTGGTCTTCCGCAATATCGACTTCGACCCGCAGAGATCCCTGATGGTATGGGGGCTGAACGTAGGCGATGGCTGGCTGCCGCCGCTCGATCAGCTCGTCCGCGACCTGGCCGTGGTGATCCAACGCGACGGCCTGCATGACTTCGAGATCGCGCAGGTGAAGGAGAAGCTCGGCGAGCTGCGTGTCTATGTCCGCGGCGCCAATGATCAGGCGCTTGCCCTGATCGATGCCGCCGAGGCGCGCAGCATCGAGATCTGTGCGGTATGCAGCCAGCACGGCCAGAGACGCTCCGAGGCATGGGTCTGGACGTTGTGCGATCGATGCCATGCGGAGGCGCGGCCATGACGCGATATCTGACTGGACCCGAGGCCGAGGCCGTTGCTGCCTATGCCCTCGACAGGCTCCCAACCCTCGGGGACACTGACGGCCGCCTGCATCACAAGCACATCTCGGCCTACCAGATGGCCTGCGATCTGCTCGAGGCAACCGGCCACGGCAAGGCAATGGATTGGGGCCTGGTCAGGTTCGATCCGCCGCGCCCGCCGGCCCAACTGCCGCGTTGGGACGACACGGCGACGATCCTGATCAAGCTCGCCGGCCAGACCAACGAAATCACCTTCGGCCACAAGCCGGTCGAGCCCAAGATCGACTGGCGGCAAGGGATTGTTCTGTCGGTCGCGGACCCGCCGTCCCGCCGCGCAGAACCGGACCGGCCGCCCGATCTCGACGCCGCCGACGGCATCCCCGCCGCCTGGGTCAGCGGCGAGATCCGCGCACTGTTCTCGGCCCTCGGCATCCGCGAAGAGGACGGCTGGTCGCACGAGGCCCGCAGCGCGGTCTGGCGGGCCGGACACTATGGCGCAGAGTGCGGCTTCCAGGATGATCCGCTCTTCACCAGAACCATCGCTCGGTCCCGCGTGACAGTTCCGGCGTCGGTTCTGGCCGAACGGGACCGGCTCCGGGCGCGCCAGTTCCGCAATCCGCTGATGTTCGGCTGGGAACTCGACTGGTGCTTTTTCGATCGCTGGCGGCTGGGCGATGGCTGGCTGGACGACGCCGCGACGGCGCGCGCTATCCCGGTGTTCAACGATGACGTCGCCATCGCCGCCCGCCAGATTATCTTCGGCGACAAGTGAGGAGACATACCATACCATAAAGGCCCGAGTCTCGTCGACCTGCATCTGGATTGTCAACGCAGTCTTACCTTTCCCCAAAATTGCCGAAGTAAAATTCTCCAATACTGCGGTCGCGGCGATCAGCCGAGTTCAGTGATCGGCGCCTCCGTTTTGGCTTTCGACGGCCGCCCTCGGCGCTTGGGCGGCGGCGGCAGCGTGATGGAGGCGTTCGACCTGACATGCTAAGGAATGAGGTCGGCATGGGCGCGCAGCCGGTAGCTGGCGCCTTCGATCTGGATGACGATGGCCTGGTTCAGGAGGCGATCAAGCAAGGCCGTCTCAACGACCGGGTCGCCGAACACCTCGCACCGTTCGGCGAAGCCCCGGTTCGAGGTCAGTTGCGGGTTTCGCAAATTCCCGGACAGTGATCACGGTAAATCCCGGACACGTATTTTAGTAATTCCCGGACAGCGATTTCACTAAATACCGGACAGCTGCGGGAGGACGTGACGGTTGGTCATTTGCTGCTGTGTCGCGGCACTCTGTCGATCTTTGAAGAGATCGGGGGGGAGCATGCCGCGACGCAAGCAAGCGAGGCGAATGACCGTGCAGGACATACGAACCATATTACGGCTGACGCATCAGCAGGGGCTCTCGGTGCGGGAGATTGTGCTGCGTTTGAAGCTGAGCAAGACGACCTTTGCGACCTACCTGCTGCGGGCGCGCGAGGCCGGGCTCGACTGTTGGCCGCTGCCGCCCGGGCGCGACGCTGGAGGCGGCGCTTTTTCAGCGGGTTGGACGCCCTCCGCGTGATATTCATGAACCGGACTGGGCCCAAGTCGCCACCGAGCTGAAGCGTAAGGGGTCACTCTTGTGCTGTTATGGCAGGAATACCGGGCGGCCCATCCCGAGGGCTACGGCTATACTTGGTTTTGCGAGCAATTCCGGTCTTTCGAGAACCGCACCCGGCCGAGCTTTCGCAACCGCCACGAGCCAGGGGCGGTTATGCAGAGCGATTATGCGGGGCACACAATCCCGATCATCGATCCTGCCACCGGCGCCGTGCATCAGGTGCAGATCTTCGTCGCCGTTCTGGGCGCGTCCAACTACACCTTCACCTGGGTCAGCTTGACCCAGACCCTGCCCGACTGGATCGAGGCGCAGGTCCGGGCGCTGACATTCTTCGGCGGGGTGACCAAGGCGATCGTCTGCGACAATCTCAAGGCAGCAGTGGCGAAGCCACTGTGGTTCGAGCCCTCGATCACCAAGTGAGAACGGCGGTGCGAAATTGGTCCACGGTAGCGGCGGCATGATGCGGCTGCGGGCGGCGTAAAACTCGTCCATTTTCGGCCTTTCTGCGGCAGCGGGGAGGGCGCGGGGATTTACAGCGTGGAGCTATATCTGAGAGTTCGTCAGGCTTGTGCGGAGGGCACGAGCCAGCGTGATGCAGCGAAGACATTCAACATCTCGCGTGACACGGTTAGGAAGATGATTTTGTTTTCGTCTCCGCCGGGCTACCGGCGCACGGCCGAGGTCCGGCGCCCGAAGCTCGATCCTTTTATTCCGACGATCGAGGGCTGGCTGGAGGCGGACCGGGCGATGCCGCGCAAACAGCGGCATACAGCGAAGCGGGTGTTCGACCGGCTGCGGGATGAATGCGGCTTTACCGGCGGTTATACGATTATCAAGGATTATATCCGGGAACGAGAACGGCGGGGCCAGGAAGTATTTGTGCCGCTTTCGCATCCGCCCGGACACGCCCAGGCTGACTTCGGCGAAGCGCTTGTTCGGATCGGCGGTATCGAGCAGAAGGCGCATTTTTTCGTGCTTGACCTGCCGCACAGTGATGCGTGCTATGTCCGGGCCTAGGCCCGAACCAAAAACGCGCGGCAGTGCGATAACTTGATATGGGCGACCTGCAGCTTGATCCGCTCGCCACCGACATAGGCCCAGTCCTCGCTCCAATCGAACTGGAAAGCCTCGCCCGGTGCGAACGCGAGCGGCACAAAAGTCCCGCGAGCTGTCGTCTGATGCGCGCGCTGACGTTCGCCCTTCCAGTCACGAACGAAAGCCGCAACGCGCTCGTAGGAACCGTCATATACGCCAGCGCCTTTTGCGCGTTATAACCTGCAAGCTGATCGAGATCGCATTTTCGGCCGTCGACGGCCGGAACTCTCTGGAATGGTATCGATAACCCGTCAAGCTGCTCGGTGGCTGAAGCGAGCCGGTCTTTGCTACCATCGAGGTTGATCATAAATACCGCAGCGTCTTTCATCGCACACTTTCCATCTCGTTTGCCAGGAAGCTCCCAGTTGGGATCGTTCCGCCGAATTCCTCGGCAATCACAGTCCTGAGCTTTTTGCCCCACAAATGGACAGCCCACGCCTCGGGCGGCAGAGATTCTCTGCTGACAGCATCTGGCGCTACGAGCAAGCGTGCATTTTCTAATGGCACGTGATAAAAGGCAGATTGCGGCAAAGTATGAGATATCTCGCCCGTCATCTGCAGATAATAGGTCAAGGCGCGCGGCCCGACAGCGACCCAAGGCCATCTGTTTATCGGAAGACCTCTTCCCAGAGATCTCAGCAGATATTTCAATCGTCTGGTTCCGGAGAGATATTGTGGCAAACCAATCGTGTCGTGTTTGAACTCGAGCAGTGCAGCGAGCGCCGCGCTCTCGCGTGGCATGCCTAAGACCGCGCCGTTGACCGCGTCTGGACCCTCGTATCCGAAGACCCAAGGTGAAGGGAAGCTAAACGGTTTGAGTGCGATGATATCCAGATCGACCCACAACATCTCTATCTTCGCCAACATGGCATACTTGAATAAATCAGAATGAAGCGCCGGGCTCCCCGTCTTGCGGTGCTTAACGATATAGCCAGGGTCGTAGATTTCACGAGCATCTCTCTGGATGACACCGTCAGGCAAATTTTCGACGCTCGATTATGAAAAGATGGTCAGTTCGTCCCCTTGTCGAAGGAACGAGTTAGCGCTGGCAAGCTCGATCGGCCCAAGGCGGTCCCCAATCCATAATGTCCCCAGCTTGGTCATGTGAATTAGGCTCCTCTCCGCCAAGATCTCGGGAGGTCATCGACCCAGCCCCTGCAGACTGTTTTCTGCCGTCAAAGATGGCCATCTGACCATCCTCAAACTCATGTCAGCTATAAGCGACTTCAGTGACTTAGCAAGATCAATTGCCAGCCCGACCCTTCAATGAGAACTTTAGGGTCTCGGTCTTGCGCGGGCATCGCTACATAAGCCGGCACGCCGACTATGCCGCTAAGGAACAGCGACAGCATTGTCGATATCCCCCTGTCACTTCCACCGAAGCCGGGGAATTGCGGTATCTTATCGCGGGCTGAGGATCTGGAGCGCTTCGCGCGTGCGTTGCAGCCAGTCACCCTGTCCGTCTTTTTTAAGATCTTACTCTTCTGTATATTCTCGTCCAGCCTCATTTTTCGCGCCTTAATATTTCTGATGCAACTGCCCCATATTCTTTCTCTATCATTTTTTCTTTCGCCGCCCCATATTCCTGCTGCATCCGCCCCATTTTTCTTTATATTCCCTCTTATGCCCTCCTCAATCTTCCCCTCTTCCTTCTCCTCCCCCTTCTCCACTTCTGAACTTGCGCGCAGATCCGGCCTTTCCTCGCCAACGGTCAACGCCGTCCTGCGCGGCGATGGCACGATCGCCTCGCTTGACGCTGTGCGCCGGGTGCTTGGCCTGCGCTGGAGCTTCAGCAAGTCCGACGATCCGTTGACGGTCGGGCGCGATCTGGCGTCTTTGCGTGGCAGCAAACGCATCTCGCAACGCGCGATGGCGGCGCGGCTCAGCGTGAGCCCGCAGACGATCCTGAGCATGGAGACCGCGTTCCGAGGTCGCTGCAGAACATTGGCGGCCTATCTACGCATTCTCGGCCGGCATGATGTCCTCGCTGTCGCCGGCCTGCAGCGCCTCGTGCCGGAGCGAAACAACGCGGATGCCGATCTGGTGTTTACCCCCCGCGCAATCGCCATGGCTGTGATCCACGACTTGGGCGCTCACCTTCAAGGTAATGTGCTCGATCCCTGCCGCGGGGACGGCGCTTTTTACGACTTGTTTCCGAGCGGGCTTACGCGCCATTGGTGCGAGATAAGCGAGGGGCGCGATTTCTTTGTCTGGGACCGGCGCGTCGACTGGATCGTCACCAACCCGCCCTTCAGCCAGTTCCGGGATTTTCTGACCCACAGTCTGAAGATTGCCGACAACATCGTGTTTCTCTGCGTGCTGAACCATTTCACGACAAAGAGGCGGATTGTGCTCATCCGCGAGGCGGGGTTCAGCATGCGGCGCATTTTTCTGGTGCCGACCCCGCCGGACTGGCCCTCCTCGGGCTTCCAGGTTGCAGCGGTTTGGCTGCAGCGTGGTTACACGGGCGATATCTCGACCGGCGAATTGGATGAGAGCCGCCTGCCGGAATATCAGGCTTACGCCGATATGACACCGGTCTGGAGAAAGGACTTAGGCCACGACCTCACGCCGCAGCGATCGGGCGCATGATCGCGCGCTGCCGGCTCGATTCCCGGCTTGACTGAGAGTGCGGCGCAGGCAATCTTGCGCTGCGGCTTCGCTCTGGGAGCCGCACTCTACGAACCGCTTTAGACTTGCCCGCCAGAATTGCGCGGGCATTTTTTTTTATGTTCGAATAGAAAAAGCGAGCCGCCATCTGCGGGTGAGAATGGCGGCTCGCCGAGCCCAGACAGGATCCGCACGAGGCTCATCGCCAGCCTGCCGCGATCGCGGACGTCCTGCAAGCTTATTTCAGCTGGAGAATGAAAGCGGGCCGCCAGCCCCCCTTGGATGCTTGCGGCCCGCGAAGCCTCAGATCGGCGGATCGCGAAGGCTCACGATCGGTGCATAGACCGCGTGGCCATTTCCCGCAACCAGATGCGGCGGGCGCGTTTTGCGCCCGGCGCCTTTTCGTCCGCAGGTAACTGTCGCCTCACCGGCGAGCTTGGTCGTTGTCCTCACGGCAGCGCGCGTTGTGTACTTTTAACTTCAGTGCAGCGTCGTCTTTTCACCGCCGCCGCCGAGGCGCAGCTTTTTGAGCCAGGCTGCCAGCTCCACGCCCTCCAAGCAGCGGCGCGCGACAAGCGCATGAGCCATATCGCTCAGCAGCTGCGCGTGGGGTGCAAGCACCTCGCTTGCCCTTGCCTCTGCCGCCTCAAGCCGGGCGCGGACGCGGGCAGCGGCCTCTTTGTCCTGCAAATAAGCCGAGTGGGGGAGATCGCGCCAGAGCGGGCCCTCCGCGCCGATGCCAAGCTGGCTATCGATCCGGCAGGCGAGCTTGCTCGCCTGGGCGAGATCGCTGTTAGCCGACCCCCCTGCGCCGGCCGAGATCGAGCCGAGGAGGATCTGCTCGGCCGCCCGACCCGCCATCAGGACCGAGAGCCAGGTTTCGATTCCCGCCAGGTCGCTGGTAATCGCGTGCGGGCTCTGGACCGTCTCGCCGCCATCGGCGGTCAGCATCACCCGCGAGCACGGCGCAAGACCGAGCGCCGCCCCGACCAGCGCGTGGCCGCATTCGTGAATCGCCGTGCGCCGGAGCGATGCCGGGGTGAGCCCGCCGCCCATCATCTCGCGCAGAGCTGCCTCCAGATCCGCCTCACAGATCTCGCGCTTCTCGGCGCGGGCGGCGCTCCGCGCGGTGCGCACCGCCCCGTCGAGCTGCGCCGCCGAGAGGCCGGTGCCGATCTGCGCCAGCCGGTCCAGCGTGCCCTCCAGCTCGGCGCCGTCTGGCGCGACATCGCGACCCAACGCATCGCCGATGCAACCAGCAAGGATCTTGCGCACCGCATGCGGTCCCGGCAGCGGGACCTCGACCAACTTGTCAAACCTTCCGGGCCTCACCGCGGCAGCATCGAGAAGCGAAGGGTAGTTGCAGGTCCCGACAACCAAAACGCCCTCCATTTTTTTCAACGCGTCCATCTCGACGAGAAAGGCGTTGATTACCTGCTGCGCGTAGGCGCGATGACGGCCCATCCCCGGCTCGGCGCGATCGCCGAGCCCGTCGACCTCGTCGATAATGAACACGCAAGGCGCGTTTTTCCGGGCGGCCTTGAAGTCGTCCCGCATCGCTTTGAGCATATGACCCAGATGGCCGGCGGACTGCCATGTCCCGAAGTTCCCGGTAATCACCGGGACGCCAGCGCTGTTGGCCATTGCTCGCGCCAGATGGGACTTGCCGGTCCCGGGCTGGCCGTAAAAGATCACCGACCGCTCGACACTCGCCCAGCTGATTTCGCCGCGCTGCCAGGCGCCCAGATCCTCCACCATCCGCTGCGCCGTAGCTTCTGCCGCGCCATATCCCTCAAAGTCGTTGAGAACAGGCCCCTTGGCTTTCGCAGAGTCGGCGCGCTGGCCTTGCTTGGCTGCAATCTCGCGCAGCCTCTCCACGCCCGCAAAGAGGCCGGGGCGGCGGAACGCGGCGGTGATATCGTGCGGGGAAAGTTCCGCCAGCACATCATCATCCGGCAAAGCGCGGATCACCCCTGCGCCGATGCGTCCGGTGGCAGAATTCGTGTGCCGCAGGCCCTCGGCCAGGATGGCGCGGCTCAGCGGAGCCAGCTTGCGTTCGGCGCAGAACGCCGCTTGAATGCCGGCGGGGAGGACCAGATCCTTGGGCGCGATCGCGACGATCGGCGCCGGCCCGCCGAGCTGCTTGAAAAACTGCTCGTAGGTCGAGTTATACGCCCTCCCCTTCCACTCGGTTTTTTCATCGACGAGCTCCAGCACGAGCAGCGTGTCCGCGCCCTTCACATGAAGCCGTTCCTCGGTCACTTTGCTCCCATTCGGCAGACCCAGCAGTTTCAGGGCAGCGACGACGCGCGTCGCGCAGGGCTCGCCGTCGACCCGCAGCAGATTGACCGCGCCCGGGGCAAACAGCGCCGCGATCCCCGCCGCCCCGCCGAGGCTCACGCCGAGCCGCAGGGCAAACAGCATCTTCTCGATCGGGATGAACTGTTTAGGGCGATCTTCCAGCGTCTCGGGGTCGACCGCATAGGGATCATGGCCGGCCTGAGCCAGGGCACACTGAAACTCCCAAGGGTGAAGCATGATCGCCCGCGAGCTATTCACCGCGGCCAGCAATCCGCCCGGGCGCGGGCGGCGCGTGACGCCGCCCTGCGTCTGCGCCGAATCCTTCGCGTCCCTGGCGCCATTTGCGTCTTTCGCGTCTTTCGCATCAGTCTCCGCCGCGGCATTGGCGGGGCCGAAAGCCGCATCAGTCCACAGCTCCTCCTGGCCCGCGGCCTGTCCAAAACGCTTGCCGTGATCGCCCATCTTGCGCGGGCTGCCACTTTCGCCGTCCTCCTCGCGCAGCGCCTGCGAGATGCGATCGCCGAGCGCGCGCAGCGCGTTTTCGGGCAGCACATTGTCCATGTCGGCCGGCATGGCGGACGCCGCGCCGGCAGTGAGCGAGGCGGGCAGTGCGGGGGTAAAATCGTGCTGATTCATCTTTGTGATCTCCTTGGCTCGTGCGGACCAAGGGGCGATCACGTCGCGCCGGTCAGGTCCGCTTTGGATAAATTCCGCCCGCAATCATCGCGGCGCGGCGCGAGGCGTTGCCGGACGCAAAAATCCGGGCTCGCTGAGCTATTCGCCGTTGATGAAGATGGGCGGTCATGACCGATCCTGACGCTGGAGATAGCGCGCCTTATACCACAGGCTTCCATCAGATGCGAGAGGGCTGGTCTTTTTTTGGTGACCAGGAGTGAACCTGGTCTATTTTCGGTGTGCTTTCGGGGTAAGAGGGTTGCTTTCACAGTGAAGGGCTTGTGGTGGGTTTGCGGTTTCCTTTTTGTCGTGCAGCGGCCCTGTTGCGCGTTACGAAGGTCAGTTCAGAGGCAGATTGCCTTATGCGACTGGGCGTTTCTCTGGTTGTTGTGATCTCCTCACATGCGTCCGGTTTGCGGTCGTTTGTGCGGGGATTTTCGCGCTGAGGCCGCGCGGCAGTGAAAGGAAAGCCCGCGGCGCAGGCACTGGGGCGGTCACCAGCTACGGCCCTTTTTTTACAACGCCCCTTGGCTCCGGCGCAGCGGGCCGGGAGGATTGAATAACCGCCAAAAACGAGGTCTATTCCCGGTCGGAATTCGCCGCGACTTTCCTGCTGCGACGATGCGTTCCGTTCTTGGCCTTGCGCTGCGCCACCGCGATCCGCTCGAGCGCGCCCAGGATCACGCCCTCCAGCGCGCCGTCATAGATCTCCGAACCGACGCGGATCAGGCCCTGGAACCGGGCCGGATCGATCACCGCGCCGGGATATTCACGGCGCAGCCGCGCATGAAGGCGCTTTTCTGCCCGCATCGCCGACCGGCCCGTCCGCATCTGGACCTCGGCCAGCAGCGTGCCGCAGCGCCCCTGCTTGCGCTGGAGTTGATGATCGAGCCGTGATCGCGGATCTCGCGAAAAACCGAGCTTTACGACGGGGCGGGCAAATCCTGGCAAATCGAAGCGCATCGCATAGAGGGCGCTCGGCGAGGCAGCCCAGCCGGGATCGCAGGAGCCACAGGCAAACCGGCCGGTTTGCATATTTGCGCGCGCCACACGCTGGCGGTGCCCGCAGACATGCGCATAAAGCCGATAGTTCGGATTGCCATCCGGATCCGGGCCGAGCAGCTCCCAGCCTTGCGCATGGGCCTCCTCTGCTTCGCGCGCGGCATGGCAGGTCTCGCAGCGCAGGCCGGTCTCACCCGCGCCAACGCGGTGGATGAGCTCGAACTGCCGGCTGAACGCGTGCCCGCACCGCCCCCGAAAGTGGAAATAGCCGGGTTTTGCCGGCATGGGGCCGAGATAGGCCAGCCCGGCCGCTTTAGCGCTTTCCTCGCGCTTTCGTTCGAGACAGCGAGGGCATTGCGGGTGCGCAGTCCGCAGCGTGAAGAGCTTCGACATGCTGACCGCGGCGCATGTATGGCAGCGGAGCGCCAGGTGATAGCGGTCACGGATCCGCGCCAGCACTGCAAAACCCTTCTGCGCCGCCATCTGCTGCCAGTGAGGGACGATTGGACCGGGATAAAGCGAATAGGCTGTGCCGTCGATGATGAACGTCTCGGGCTCGCTCATGCGCGAAGCCTCGGCGATCGGCGCGGGGGTGATCGAGTTTTCGGAGATCAAATCCGGCATTGCGGCGGGCTTTGGCGAGAGAGCGCTCTCCTGCGAAGGGGCGGTATGCTGTGCAGGCTGCGCCTTCGTCGATACATTCACCGGCGCGGCGCTAAGCGCTGATTGCTGCTGGACCAAGCTTGCGGCGCGAGCGATGTTGGACAGGGTTGTACCGGACCGGGTGTTTTCCGGCCGGGAAATGTTGGGCTGAGACATATCAGGCCCTCCGTAGAAAAGAAGACAGGAGATGCGCCGCGCGCGATGATTTCTCGCGCGGAACATGGATTGGCATCTGGTGATCTTGGCGGGACCGAGCGCGGATCCGGGCGGCCTATTCGTCGCCCGGACACACGCATCGCGGCGTTGAGACGGGGAGCTTAGATCGGACTGGGGCCAGCGCCCGCGGGCCCGGCGCCGTCGGGCCAGGCGGTGGGCGGATACAGGAACGGCGTGTCGTCGTCAGGCAGGATCACATGTCCGGCGACATCCGAGATCACGAAGAGCTTCACCTGCGCCATCGTCAACAGACAGTTGACCTGGCGCACACGCCTGCTATCGCCCGGCAGACGAAGCAGCGCATCGACCGTCTCCATGTCATCTAGGATCGCCGACAACTCGCAAGGATCCTCCGCGCCGAGGGCGGCATCGATGATCGCCGTCATCTTCAAAAGCGCCGTGTCGCCGTGATCGAGGCGATCGCCGGTCATGCTCTCGGCGAGATCGCGCAGCGCAGTGATGTGCGTCCAGAGCGCCTCCTCCGCCTCCTCGGATGCGCGCAGCCAGTGCTGGCAAGCGGGATCCCAGAAATTCTCGAGGTCGTGCAGATCCATCTCGCAGCGGATTACGCTATCCATCGCATTAAGCAAAACTTCGAACCGCGCCGTCACCGGCGTGAGCGGGCCGAACGGCCCTTCAGTTGCGCCATGGCGCATGGTAGGGGGCTTAGTAGCCATCGTGATCTCCTCAGATAGATCGCTGTGGTTAGAGCCGGAGTGAGAGCACCACCTCTTGCTTCGGCTCGACCAATATGCCATCTATGCATTTCGATGTCAATATCACAATGCGAGAAATATTATGGCCCCTCCGAAAAAAGATACTGAAGCCCTAACTGTGCGCCTCCCACGCGACATGATTCAGGCGATTGATGACCGGCGCCGTCTCGAGCCCGATCTGCCCACGCGCCCGGAAATGATCCGACGCGCACTCGCCGAATGGCTCGGGGAGACCGACAAGGCGCAGCATTGAGGCGGCGGCGCTTCACGATTGGCGCGTGAGAATACGCGCATGATAGCCCTTTGCTGGTGGCTGTCGCCTGATCTCGCGGCGAAGAAAATGAGCGCCGCGTAACCTGCGCCAAGCGGTGGTGCAGCCGCGCTCTTAGTTGCCTCGTGCCGTTCATCAACTGCTCCAATCGACGTGCTCGGTCATGGTCTGCCCCATTGCTAGAGAGGATGGCGTCGAACTCGCCTTTTGTGACTGCGGTCAAATAGCAGACCTCAGGCCAGCCTGGTCATGGAGCAGGTGTTGAGGCCGCGCTTCAATTTCACCCCGAAAGGCCAACGCGGACGGGCCGGTCGAAGGATTTGATTATGGCGAATGCGGCTACGATCCGAACAAGTGTAGAATCGGCTTCAATGAAGCGCAGGGGCAGTTCCAAATCGAGATCAAGGGCTTGGCGCAGCCGAAAAGCAAAGAAGCCGAACTGATTGTCAGCCAGGACCTGAACGAGGTAATAACCGCCTACATGCAGGACACGACCGCCATCGAACGCGGCATGTTCGATAAGAGTGTCGTGCCGGAGAAACTTACACGGGTTTGGCTGGGCAAGATCATTCGGGACAAATACCCGACGCTTGATGACGAGGATCAGGAGGCGGTGCGCCAGCGCGCGATCGCGGCGCTGAACCTCACCCAGCAGGCCACGGCGGCAATCACCCAAGGCACTGACGAGGGAAGCGACAGCAATGCCTTCGTCGATGGAGTTCGCCGGTTCGCGATGAGCGTGACAGAATTGGAGATCGACCTGATCGATCGCATCAGCCCATTCGCCGAGGCTTACGCCATGTCGAAGACGATAGAAGAGGCCAGCCTGAAGCAGGTTGCTGCGGAGCTCAATGCACGCAGGGTGCTGGTGACGCCGGAAGAGGCGCGCGATCTTGCGAAGCGCGCGCTGAAGTTGAAGCAGGAACGGGGCCGGTTGCCCGGCATTACTTCATCCGACCAGTGGGAAAAGCGCATGGCAGAAGAAGTGGCATTCCTCGCACGGATGACCCAACCATGTTCTGGCTGTCATCGTCGACAATCGGCCAAAAGTCGCAGCCGGGCGGGCGCCGGCGCATTCGGGCGCTCTGCAACCAATGTCGGATAGAACTTTGCGGCAAGCGCGGGTTAGCCTGAACTAAGGGGGGATTTGATGACGCGTATTTTGATGATATGTGCGGCGGTCTGTGCGGCTTTGGCCGCACCCGCCTCGGCCGAAGACGTGATCCGCGCCGCCGTTCTTCGCGTTGACCGCCCGGCTCTGCCGCCGATCTCGCGTCTCGATGCGCTGCCGGATGATCTGGGCTTCGCGGGGGCCGAGCTTGCCACGCAGGACAATGCGACGACCGGCCAGTTCATGGGCCAGAGCTTCGAGACCGAAACCCGCGCCGTCCCGGAGGATGAGGCGATCGCCGCGCTTGACGAGATACTGGGCGAAGGCGTGCGCTTTGTCGCGGTCCTCGCGGGTGACGAGGCGATGCTGGCGCTTGCCGATCACGCATCCAGCACAGCGCCCGATGCGCTTTTGTTCAACGCAGGGGCGGCGGGCGACAATCTGCGCAACGAGGATTGCCGCGCGAATGTGATCCATGTCGCACCCAGCCGCGCAATGCTCACCGACGCGCTTGCGCAGTTCCTGATCTGGAAGCGGTGGGATCGCTGGCTGCTGATCCACGGCAGCCACGAAAGCGATCACGCCCTGCGCGACGCCTATACGCGCGCGGCGCAGAAATTCAACGCGCGCATCGTCGAGACGCGCGAGTTCGCAGATAGCGGCGGCTCGCGCCGCACCGAAAGCGGCCATGTGCAGGTGCAGGCGCAATTGCCGGTCTTTACCCAGAACGCGCGCGAGCATCATGTCGTCGTCACCGCCGACGAGAACGGCGTCTTTGCCGCTTATCTGCCCTATCAGACATGGGACGCCCGCCCCGTCACGGGCTCGGCGGGGCTCGAGCCGCGTGCCTTTCACCCCGCGCTCGAGGCATGGGGCGCGACCCAGTTCCAGAACCGGTTCGAGCGGCTGGCAAACCGGCGGATCCATGATGCCGACTACGCGGTCTGGCTGTCGCTGCGCGCGCTTGGCGAGGCGGCGAGCCGCGCCGGCGGGACCGATCCCGCCAGTTTGCGCGACTACATCACCGGGGCGGAATTCCAGCTTGCCGGGTTCAAGGGCGAGGCGCTGTCCGTGCGCGACTGGGACCATCAGCTTCGCCAGCCGGTGCTGATCGCGACGCCGCATCTGGTCGCCTCGGTCTCGCCCCAAGAGGGGTTCTTGCACCAAAGCTCGCAGCTTGACACGCTGGGCACCGACCGCGCCGAATCCGCCTGCCAATTCTGACGAACAGAGGTTTCCATGATCCGCTTTGCTATCTTCGCGTCAGTCGCAATCGCGCTTGCCAGCCCCGCTTTGGCGAACCGCGTCTTCGTGACCAATGAACGCAGCAACGACATCACGGTGTTCGACAGCCAGACGCTCGAGGTGATCGGCACCTTCCCCGGCGGGAACCGCCCGCGCGGGATCACCATCTCGCCCTCGGGGCACGAGCTTTACGTCTGCGCATCGGATGACGATCTGGTGCGCGTCTACGACCCCGAAACGATGCGCGAGCTGCACACGCTGCCCTCCGGCCCGGACCCGGAACTGTTCGTGCTCCACCCCTCGGGCAATCCCCTCTTCATCGCCAATGAGGATGACAACCTCGTCACCGTGGTCGATGTCGAAACGCGCGCGGTTCTGGCCGAGATCCCGGTCGGGGTCGAGCCCGAGGGCATGGGCGTCAGCCCTGACGGTCGCTATGTCGTCAACACTTCAGAGACGACCAACATGGCGCATTTCATCGACACCGAAACCTATGAGATCACGGCGAATATCCTCGTCGATTCGCGCCCCCGCTTTGCCGAGTTCACCAAGGACGGCAAATGGCTTTACGTCACCTCGGAAATCGGCGGCACGGTCAGCGTGATCGACCCCGAGAAGAAGGAGATCGTCCACAAGATCGAGTTCGAGATCCAAGGCGTTCTGCCCGAGGCGATCCAGCCGGTCGGCCTGCGCGCAACCGCCGATGGAAGCCGCGTTTTCGTGGCGCTCGGCCCCTCGAACAGGGTCGCGGTGATCGACGGCGAGAGCTGGGAGGTGCTCGATTATCTGCTGGTCGGCGCGCGCGTCTGGCAGCTTGCCTTCAATCCCGATGAAAGCCTTCTGTTCGCGACCAACGGGATCACCAATGATGTCTCGGTGATCGACGTCGCGGCCGAGCGTGTGGTCAACACGGTAGAGGTCGGGCAATTGCCGTGGGGCGTCGTCGTGGCGCCCGACCCTGAATGACGCGCAATCAAGTTTCACGAAAGGGAGGATCCATGACCCATCTGCTGACCCGCCTCGCGGCCTGCGCGCTTCTGGCTTTGCCCGCTGCCAGCCTTGCCGATGATCTGCCCGCCGGCCATATCTCGGTCGGCGATCATCACGATTTTGGCCCCTCCGGCATCATGGTGCGATCGAACCGGGCCGAGCTTTTGCCGCTGACCCTCTCTGCCGGCCAGCCGGTGGCCGAGACCGAATATGACCTCAGATCGGGCGGCTATTACCGGATCAGCATCGAGGCGGACGGAACCCAGGAACTGGCGCTGTCGGGGGGCGATTTCTTCCGCGCGATCTGGATCAACGAGGTGGTCATCAACGACATCGAGATCCGCCCGATGGGCGTCCATTCGATCGAATTCGACGCGGCGGGCGAGGCGCGGATCAGTTTTATCGCAATCGTGCCGGGGCGATACGAGCTCGCCATCCCCGGCGCGCGCGGCGAGACGCAGCGCGCAGTGTTCAACATCCGTTGATATGACAGCGCCCGCGCTGCTGATCGACCGGCTCAGCCATCGCTACGGCGCGCATCCAGCGCTGAGCGATGTCTCGCTGAGCGTCGCGCCGGGGGCGTTTCACGCGCTGCTGGGCGTCAATGGCGCTGATCCTCCCCCTCTGAGCTGGTCCGCCGCTATGATTAGGAAGCGGAGGATGGAGAATGGCAAACAAGCATGTAAAGCCGGAAGAAATTGCGTCGAAGTTGCGACAGGTTGAGGTTCTAATGGGGCAAGGCCTATCTCGTCTTGATGCGATCAGGCAGATCGGGGTTGTCGAACAGACTAACTATCGTTGGCGCAAACAATATGGCGGGATGGGCGTGGATCAGCTGAAGGAACTGAAGCGCCTTCAGCAGGAGAATGAACGGCTCAGGCGTGCGGTGTCTGAGCTGACGCTGGACAAGCTGATCCTGGCGGAGGCAGCCCGGGGAAACTTCTGAGCCCGGCTCGCCGCGGGGCCTGCATTGACCATGTCAGCGCAGAGTTGTGCGTTTCCGAGCGCCGAGCCTGCCAGTTGCTGCACCAGCATCGCTCAACACGAGCCGCAAGTTGCCGCAAGGGCGGACGGACGAAGACCGCCTGGTCGCTGATATGATCGAGCAGGCTCGGCAATATGGCCGCTACGGCTATCGCGGGATGGCTGCCTTGCTGCGGGATTCCAGCTCGCATGTGAACGACAAACGGGTTGATCGCTTGCGGCGGCGTGAGGGGCTGAAAGTGCCATCGAGGCAACCGAAACGGGGCCGGTTTTGGCTGAATTTCGGTTCCTGCGTCCGGTTGCGCCCGGAATATCGGAATCACGTCTGGCCTTATGACTTTGTTCATTGCCGCACCGAGGACGGCACGGTGTTCAGGACGATGAACATCCTCGATGAGTTTAGCCGCGAATGCCTGGTGATCAGGGTGCGGCGTAAGCTGAACTCGGCAGATGTGATCGAGGCACTGACCGACCTGTTCATCTTGCGCGGCGTGCCAGCCTTTATCCGCTCCGACAACGGCCTATGTCGGGAAAATCCGGCCGCTTAGGTCAGCTTGACGAGGGGCGTCCGGTTTTCCGGGTAGCCTGTTAAGGTTGCCCAGACTGGCTCTGCCGTCAAGAAATGCTCTCTTCCATAGCGAACATCGGGTACGCACACCGGCGGCCCTCACCTTCCTCAATACAAGATCCCGAGCCCCAAGCAGAATGCTCGAACATTATCTACAAGGTCAGCAAGCTGCCTCTACGGCTCGTCAGCGAGAGGTCCCCCCGCCTGAGCGTCTTTCGGGTCGTTCTTGTCCCAGCTGTTGTGCAGGGCCTCCCGCGTGCGGGCCAGTCCGACCGAGGAAACCAACTTCAGCCCGAACCCGGCTCGCCCGAGATGGTGCGTCAACGTTCGGTGATAGTTGCCGCCAAGCCCATCGTTTGGCCTTCGAACCCTATCCGCACCGGCGTGCCGTAGCTGGCAAGGGTTGCGGCGAGGCGCTGGAGGTCGTCAAGCGTGTTCAGGATCATCATTCGGCGAAGGCGCTTTTTGCCGGGGATGCCGATCAGCACCTCGTGGCGATGCTTGGAAATGTCGATTCCGACCTGCAAGGTCCAAGCGGTAGCATTGGTGGCGGTCATAGCCGCCCTCCTCGACGGTGTGGTTGTGCAAGACCACTGTTGGGACCCGAGACCGGTTATGGCCACACGCTGCGCTTTTTGGGGGCTGCGCGCGTGGCCATAACCTCAAAACAGCGCATCTTTCCGAAGTGCTACGGCCCCGAGTTCATCGCCCTTGCCGTCCGTGACAGGATCGCCGCCGTCAGCGCAAAGGCGGCCTATATCGAACCCGGATCACCTTGGGAAACGGTTACTGAGAGAGCTTCAATGCCCGCTTTCGCGATGACATGCTGAACGGGGAGGTTTTCTACAGCCTTCGCGAGGCGCAGATCCTGATCGAGCAATGGAGAAAGCACTACAACACGAGACGACCAAACAGCGCATTGGGCTATCGCCCACCGACCTCCGAAGCCTTCATTGCGATGGACCAAAGGCTGGTGATCCTGGGCTCGTCGCCGGGGATTACGGTCATACCTGTAGCGTCTGGGTCGGTCATGAGCTTATAGGGGTAAGCGAACTGGAGCCGACCTGCATATCTCCATATCAAAGGTCCTATACTTGACAAATTCAGTCACATAATTCATCCGAGCCCCAAAAAACTCGCCTTCCTGCACGACCACCCTTTCCACCGGAGACACCCAATGCCTGATTTCGTCGCAACGCTCATGGAGATGCCGCTGTTCGGCCTGATCCGCGACGGCGGCTGGACGATGTGGCTGATTGCCGCTCTTTCGGTGGCCACACTGGGCATTGTCATCTGGCGGATCTGGGCGCTTTGGGCCGAAGGTGTCTGGGGCGGGGCGCATTCGCGCCGTGCGCTGGCGCTGTGGGCGCAGGGCCTGCGCCATGAGGCGCTGGCCGAGGTCAAGGGCCGCCAGTCGGCTCGCGCTCGCGTTGCGCAGGCCGCTATCGGCACCTCGCTCGACCCGCGCATCGACGAGAGAACCGCGCGTGAAGAGACCGCTCGTGTC
Organism: Paracoccus sp. (in: a-proteobacteria); assembly: GCA_030539455.1. GTDB lineage: Bacteria > Pseudomonadota > Alphaproteobacteria > Rhodobacterales > Rhodobacteraceae > Paracoccus. The sequence continues at coordinate 19,426 of JAUNRZ010000002.1, forward strand.
GCGCGCCAGACGCTTTATCGCAGCCGCGAGGGGTTGCGGGCGCTGGAACTGATCGCGACAATTGCGCCGCTTTTGGGCCTGCTGGGCACGGTGCTGGGGATGATTACCGCCTTTCAGGTGCTGCAAAGCTCCGGCAATCGCGCCGACCCTTCGGATTTGGCGGGCGGCATCTGGGTCGCGCTTTTGACCACGGCGGCGGGCATGGCGGTGGCGATCCCGGCGGGCGTGGCGCTGAGCTGGTTTGAATCGGTGGCCGACCGCCTGCAAGCCGATCTGGAGGATCTGGCCACCCGCATTTTTGTGGAAGATCCGGGGCCGCAAACCCTCGCCGCGCGACAGGCCGAGGCCGCCGAATGAGCGATGATTCCTTCGATCTGGGACCAAGGCGGCGTCCAAGACGGATGTCGCTGACGCCGATGATCGACGTGGTCTTTCTGTTGCTGATCTTCTTCATGCTCGCCTCGCGCTTTGGCATGGATGCGGTGCTGCCCATCGCGGGCGGGGCCGAGGGCGGCGCGACCGAATGGCAGGGCGCGCCGCGTCTGGTGCAGATCGGGGCCGAGGGCTTGGCGCTCAATGGCAGCGCGGTCGAAGCCGACGGGCTGGCCGCCGCGCTGGCCCCGCTGATGCCCGAAGCGGGCGGCGCGGTGATCCTGCGCCCGTCCGAGGATGCCGATTTGCAGCGCTTGGTGCAGGTCATAGACCTGCTGCGTGGCGGCGGTTTCGACAATCTGATTCTGATGGAATAGGCGATGCGCATTGACATGCCCCCCCGCCGCCCGCGCGCGGAATCGATCATTCCGATGATCAATGTGGTGTTTCTGCTGCTGGTTTTCTTTGTGCTGACTGCGCAGATCGCGCCCTCGACGCCGTTCGAGGTGGATCCGCCCGAAAGCGAGGCCGAGATCCCGGCGCAGGATATCGGCGTGCTGTATATCTCATCCGAGGGCGCGCTGGCTTACGACGATGCCCGAGGGGATGCGGTCTGGCCGCTGATCGCCGCACGCAGCGGCGACAGCCCGCTGGAGATCCGCGCGGATGGGGGGGCGTCGGGGGTGCTGATCGCCTCAATTCTCAAGCGGCTGCGGCAAGAGACGGAAACGCCTGTTCAGCTTATCGTCAGAGGGGGTTAGAATGCTTGGCTCCACCGTTGAGAAGCTGGGTTTCTTGGCGATTGCGGCGGCGCTTCATGTCGCGGCGGCGGCGCTGATCCAATCGACTGATGCCGCTCCGGGCGAGGCCCTGCAATCCCCGCCCGCGGAGCTTGCCGCAGGCGGGGCTGAGATCGAGGCGATGGTCGCGGAATGGGAGGCCCCGCCCGAGATCCCGCAAGAGATCGCCTTTGATGCGCCCGAGCCGCAGGCGGCCGAGATGGTAGCGCCTTTGGAGCCGCCCGCTATGCCTGAGCCGTCGATGGTCGTGGCCGCTTTGCCCGCGCTGGCCCCGCCCGCGATTGCCGAAGCGCGCCCGAACCTGCCCGAGGCGCCGGAAGAGCCTGTCTCAGAGCTTTTGCTGGAGGCGTCCGAACGTCCGGCGGCCCGCCCCGAGCGGCGGCGTGAGCCCGCCCCGCAGCGCCAGCAGACCCGCAATGAGCCGCGCCAGCAGCAACCCGCGCGTCGTCAACAAGCCGCGCCTTCGAGCGCCGGTCAGGCGGGGCAACAGCAATCCGCGCCGCGCAGTCAGACCGGTGGCGGCGGGCTGAGCGGTCAGCAGGCCGCGCAGATCGAGGCCAACTGGCGCCAACAGGTCCGCACCTGCATCGCCCGCGCCGCTGGCGGCGTGCGTGGCGGGCGGGGTCAGCAACTGATGGTGAATTTCGTGATGGGCCGGAACGGGCGCGTTCAGGGTGCCTCAATCGCGGCCTCGTCGGGTGACGCCCGCGTCGATCAGCGCGTCGCCCAAGCCATTCAGCGCGCCAACTGCCCCGCCGCCCCCGCCTCAATGCCCGGCGGCAGCTTCAGCTTCTCGCAGCCGTTTACGGTGAGGTGAGGGGGGGGCGGTGTGGGTTGTGATGCACGGTCGCGACCGGTTGGATGTCGGGCGGATTTTGTGACCGCCTAAAGTGAAATGACGACGGCTTTGCCCTACGAAATTCGGCAATTGGCCCAATATGCCGCTGCTTAGTAGTGTGAGCGACTTAAGCTTCTCGCAACCGATTGCGGTGAGTGCGGGCTGCCCATTGTGGGGCATGATGTTCTGCGACTACCGCCTCAATGATGGCGTTTTTGGCTCTTGTGGCCTTTCCGAATCAAGAGGATGCGCTGTCGGGCTTTGCCGGTGGCGGGGATCCTGAATGATGCCTCGTCGCCCCGCCGCAAGCCTCGAAGTCGTCCTTGATCGCATGGTAAGGCTCCGGTGGCGGCCGCCTGACTTCGACTTTGATCCGATGATAAGTTCGGCCTTATGTCCGGATCTATGTCCCACCCGCATATTGAAGTTCTCTCCGCAGCTGACGGCTTCCGCCGTCGGTATTGGTCGGATGAAGACAAGCTCAGGATCGTCAAGGAAAGCTTCGTTGGGCACCGGCAAGTGACTGCGACGGCGCGGCGCCATGGCATTTGTCGCTCATTACTGACGATTTGGCGTCGGCAGTATCGGAACGGCGCTTTCGAAGGTTCCCGGCCGTTAAACTTTGCGCCGGTGACCCTTGTGAATGAGGCTCTGTCTTGCCAGCCAGTTCCGGTGGGTTCATACCCAGCCCGTGTTGACTGGCAGGCTGAGATTGCACTGCCGAACGGGCGCCGGCTTATCGTCCCCGGCGAGGTCAGCTCGGAAGCACTCGCCCGGCTTCTTTCGGTGGTGGACGGGCAATGATCGCGTTTCCGGCGGGTGTGAAAGTCTGGATAGCTGGCGGCGTGACGGATATGCGGCGGGGCATGAACACACTTGCCCTGCAGGTACAGGAAGGGTTGGGGCGCGATCCGCATGCCGGGGAGATCTTCTGTTTCCGGGGGCGCAAGGGCGATCTGGTGAAATTACTGTGGCATGACGGGGTCGGCATGTCGCTTTATATCAGGCGGCTGGAGGCAGGGAAGTTCATTTGGCCTGTGAGCCATGGCAGCACCTCGGTGCAGGTCTCAGCCGCACAGCTCGGCTATCTACTGGAAGGCATTTACTGGCGCAACCCACGATGGTCGCAACGTCCTGCAAAGGCGGGATAATCTGGCCCGTCGACCCTGTTTTTGTTGGCCTTTGAAGCGGTTTGTGGTAGACCTTCTCCATGTCAGATGCCGCTTCCGAAATCGTCAGATTGCGCGCTGCATTGGCCGCGCAAAAAGCCCGCGCGCGGGCCGCTGAACGCGATCTGGTGCGGGCGCGCGCCGTGGCATCCTGCGCGGAGGCGATGATCCAGCAACTGAAGCTGGAAATCGCCAAGCTGCGGCGCGACAAATATGGTATCTCCTCTGAACGCCGAGCGCGGCTGATCGATCAGCTGGAATTGCAACTCGAAGAACTGGAAGCGGCCGCAACCGAGGATGCGCTGACGGCTGAGCAGACCGCGCAGAACACGAGCTGCACTGTGCGCGCCTTCGCGCTTCGCAAGCCCGTGCGCAAGCCCTTCCCTGAACACCTGCCGCGCGAGCGCGTGGTAGTCGCGGCCCCAACCAGCTGCACATGCTGTGGCTCAGATCGGATCGTAAAAATGGGCGAGGATGTGACCGAGACGCTGGAAGTCATTCCGCGTCGCTGGAAAGTGATCCAGACGGTTAGGGAGAAGTTCACCTGCCGGTCCTGCGAGAAGATCAGCCAGCCTCCGGCACCCTTCCATGCTATCCCCCGCGGTTGGGCCGGGCCGCAACTGATCGCGATGGTCGCTTTTGAGAAATACGGACAGCACCAACCGCTGAACCGGCAAGCCGAGCGCTTTGCCCGCGAGGGTGTAGGCCTCAGCCTCTCCACTCTGGCGGATCTGATCGGCCATGCCTGTGTTGCGCTTGCTCCGATCCATGCGCTGATCGAGCGACATGTGCTTGAAGGCACCCGCGTGCATGGCGATGACACAACAGTGCCGCTTCTGGCACGCGGTGGCACCAGGACGGCGCGGCTGTGGACCTATGTGCGCGATGATCGTCCCTTCAACGGGCGCGCGCCGCCGGCTGCATTCTTCAAGTTCTCGCCTGACCGTCAGATGATCCACCCGAACAAGCATCTCGCCTTGTGGCATGGGATCCTGCAATCCGACGTCTATGGCGGCTATAATGACCTTTATCTGGCACATCGCACCCCTGGGCCGGTGCGCAGCGCGCTGTGCTGGAGCCATGCAAGGCGCAAGTTCTTTGAGATGGCTGATATCCGTGGCAATGCGCGCAAGAAGAAGCCCGCCTATGAGATCTCCCCCATTGCGCTTGAGGCCGTGAAGCGGATCGACGCGATCTTCGACGTGGAGCGCGAAATCAACGGTATGGATGCAGATGCCCGCCTCGCCGTGCGCAAGCAACGCTCACGACCGCTGGCCGAGGATCTGCGCAACTGGCTGCTAGATGAGCGCGCCCGGCTGTCGAAACACAACGGCGTCGCGAAAGCCATCGATTACTTCACCACGCCGAAATACGGCAGGTGGGCTGCCTTCACTGAATTCCTGGACGATGGGCGCATTTGCCTGACGAACAATGCAGCCGAACGCGCTCTCAGGGGGATCGCATTGGGTAGAAAATCATGGCTCTTTGCCGGATCGGAGCGCGGTGGAGACAGGGCGGCCTTCATGTATACCCTGATTGTGACGGCGAAATTGAACGATATCGATCCGCAGGCGTGGATGGCTGATGTCTTGGCGAGACTGCCGGACAAGCCCCTCTCGCGCATGCAGGAACGGCTTCCGCGGTGCTGGAGGGCGGTTCCGGAAAAGGTGCCGCTTGCGGCATCACGTTAATCGCACGCCTCAAAATTACGCTGTCCGAGGTCGAGCCCCAGGTGCTCCGGCGCTTCGATGTGCCTCTCAAGATCAAGCTCAACCGTCTGCACGACGTGATCCAGGCCGCTATGGGCTGGACCGACACGCATCTCTATGAGTTCAGGGCCGGCGGCGTGGGCTGGGGCGTTCCCGATCCCGATGGATTCTACGATGGAACGTTGCCCGCCAGCAAAACCAGCCTCTTGGATGTCCTCGAAGACATCGGCACCAAAACCATCCACTACATTTACGACTATGGCGACAACTGGCACCATGTCATCAAGGTCGAAAAGATCGGCGATGCACTCCCAGGAGCGGAATTCCCTCGGCTTGTGCGCGCCATCGGCGCCTGTCCCCCTGAGGACGTGGGCGGCTTCCCCGGCTACGCTGAGTTCCTGCAAGCCATGTCCGATCCCGAGCATGAAGCCCATGCCAACATGATACGCTGGCACGGAAGCAAGTTCGACCCAGTAGGCGCTGACATACATGGAATCCTCGAAAGATTCGAACGCCTCACGAAAAAGTGGGCGCCAAAACCCAGAAAACCCAAAGCCTCAATAAAGCCCCGCTGATCAAGCAACCAAAACAGCGGCCTTCACCGAAGGCTTACATCGCATGCATCGCCTCGACCAGATCGGTGTCATCCTCGCGCCGCTCGGGATTGTCGTCGAAGGCGGAGCGGGCCAGTGCCATCAGGGTCGTGGCGTCAATATATAGATTTCACGATTCTTGCGGAAAAGTTGCCAAGCACGGCAGCCCCGGATTCGAGAAGCGAACGCGGAGCCCATGCCACAGAGACGTTCAGAGCAGAATTGTGAAGGATCAGACCGCGGTGATGGTCTGCAAATGACGACGAGGTCACGAAGACCCGAAGCGATCCTCTTAAACCCACCTGCGCCCTCTCCAGAGCGAAACTTGGCAGAAAATCGCATCGACAGCCTCTTGACGACGTTATGTCAGATCACGCATAATTGATCCGCTTAGGTTCTGGTATTGTGCCAGATGAAAAGGGAACACGGAACCGATCCGTGGCTGCCCCCGCAACTGTAGGCGGAGAGCAAGGCCGAACGCGCCACTGGGAAACCGGGAAGGCCGGCCAAGCATCGACCCGCGAGCCAGGAGACCTGCCTAAGCCGTCACCCATTCCGGGCGCGGGGTGCGCCAGGGAAGCGGCCATCCCGCAGTGGTGTCATTCATCCGTCTGCGGGCGCAGGTCCGCAGGCGACCGTTTGTCACCGGGCCACGGGCCCGAACCGAAGGTTGCGCGATGCGTCTTGCTGTTCTTTTATCCACCGCTCTGGTGCCGTTTTCCGTGACGGCCGAGGAACCTTATCTTCTTGATGAAATCGTTCTGTCGGCGGGGTTCCTGCCAATCGAAGCGCAGTCATATGGCCGCGCCAATACCGTCATCACCGCCGACGAAATCGCGGCGCGTGGCATTCGCACCGTCCAGGACGCGCTGCGCAGCGTTCCGGGGGTGGCCGTCAGCAGCACCGGCACCAGCTATACTCAGGTTCGCATCCGTGGGGCCGAAGCGAATAACGTGCTGGTCCTGATCGACGGCGTGCGCGCGGCGGCGGGCGACAGCGAATATATCCTGACCGGGCTGGAAACCGCGAATATTGAGCGAATCGAGGTGTTGCGCGGCCCGCAATCGGTCTTCTGGGGCAGCGACGCGGCGGCAGGCGTCATCAACATCATCACCAAACAAGGTGGGATGGGTCAGCAGGCGGCCGGATCGATCGAGTTCGGCAATGGTTGGGCGGCCTCGGCGCGGGCCAGCACGCGCGGCGAATATGGCGGCTTGTCTTTCACCGCCAGCACGCGCGATGACAACGGCTACGATTATTCCAACACGCCCGGTGGCGAAAGCGACGGCATCCGCCGCCACACGCTGACGCTGGCGGGGGATCACCGGGTCAGCGAGGATGTGCGGCTGGGCTTCAGCCTGCGCGGATCGCGGGAACGCTACGACTATGACGCGACCTCGTGGACGGCAGCCACCGCCGACGAATATGTTGTCGATTCGTCTGATTTTGCCAATCGCAGGGAATTCGGCGGCCAGATTTATGCCGAAATGGAGACGCTGGATGGCCGCCTGCTCCACCGGCTGTCCTATGATCAGTCCCGGTTCCAGATCTCGCGCAATGACGGCCCGTGGAGCAGAGCGCGTAGCGATGCGTGGAAATATCGCGGTATCTATGGCTTGGACGGGGTCGTGGCCGAGGCGCGGCAGACCCTTGCCCTCGGCCTTGAACGTCAGCGCGATGAAAACAGCATCGCCACCGAACAGCGCCGCCGGTCGAACGCAATTGCGCTGGAATATCGCGGCAGCTTCGACGGGCTAGAGGTGCAGGCAGGCTTGCGCCATGATGCCAATGACGTGTTCCAGAGCGCAACCACGTGGTCGGCCGGTCTGTCCTACCAGATCCCCGATCACGGCTTGCGGCTGCACGCCTCGGCCGGAACGGGGGTGGTCAACCCCAGCTATTTCGAACTGTTTGGCGGCTGGGGCGCCGTCGGAAACCCGAACCTGCGTCCTGAAGAGAACCGGGGCTTCGACCTTGGCGTCGAGGCCACCTTGCTGGACGGTCTCGGGGTGATCGACGTGACCTATTTCCACGAAAATCTGGAGAACGAGATCACCTATAGCGGCATTCCCTTGGCTGACGGGACCAACTATTTCAACCAAGACGGCACAAGCACCCGCCGCGGGGTCGAGATCGCAGGCCGGATGCAGGTCAGTGACGTGCTCAGCTTTGGCGGATCCTACACCTACCTGCGGGCGAAAAACCCCGACGGCAGCGTCGAGATCCGCCGTCCGCGCCACGAATTCGGCCTGAACGCGGAATATCTGTTTGCAGAGGGCCGGGGCACTCTGGCCGGAGATCTGCGCCATGTCAGCGGCAACTGGGACACGCAATGGTTTGGCGCCAACCAGACCGCGGAACTGCCCAGCTACACCGTCGTCAACATCGCCGCCGGATATGACCTGTCCGACCGCGCCCGGCTGACCGGGCGGGTCACGAACCTGTTCGACAAAGACTATTACGACGCCTGGGGCTATGTCTCGCAGGGGCGCACGGCTTGGGCGGGCATTGAGGCGCGGTGGTAAGGGCCGCCCTTTTCCTGCTTACAATGGCGTGGCCCGCTTGGGCTGCGCCGCCGCAGCGGGTGGTGTCGATGAACCTGTGCACCGATCAGCTTGCGTTGCTGATCGGGGCGCCGGGTCAGGTTATCTCGGTCAGTTGGCTGGCCGCCGACTCTCGGGTGTCGCTGATGCCAGACGCGGCGCAGGCGGTCGCGCTGAACCACGGGCTGGCCGAAGAAATCTATCTGCTGCAACCCGATCTGGTGCTGGCGGGCACCTATACCACGCGCGCCACGGTGGACATGCTGCGCCGTCTTGGCGTCCGGGTCGAGACGATGGCCCCCGCCGCATCCATCAGCGATGTGCGCGACGGGATCTCGCAGATGGGCGCGCTGCTGGACCGGCCCGAACGCGCGGCCGAGCTGCTGACCGGTTTCGACGCCGCCCTTGCTGCGATCCCGCCCAGCAGCGGGGCCGAGGCCGCGACCTATGGCGCGAACGGCTGGACCGCAGGCGGGCAGACGCTGGCGGGCGACGTGATGCGCGCGGCTGGCCTGCGGCTGCTGGCCGAACGGCTGGGGCTCGACTACGGCGGGTCGCTGGCGCTGGAACAACTGGTCTTGGCCGGGCCAGAGATGGTCATCACAGCCAGCCGCTATGCCCAGCCCTCGCGCGCCGAGGAAATCCTGTATCACCCCGCGCTGGCCGCCCTTTCGGCCCGGCGCGAGACCGTGCCTGACCGCGACTGGGTCTGCGGCCTGCCGCAGGTTGCCGACGTTGTGCAGGAGCTGGCGCAGGAATCGGCGCAGGAGCCGACGCTGTGAAGGTGCTGGCCCCGCTGACGCTGCTTTGCGCGGTGCTGTTTCTGTGGTCGCTTCTGACAGGTCCGGCGCCCGTAGGCTGGGCCGACAGCCTGCGGGCGCTGGCCTCGGGCGATGGCGCGCTGACGCTGGTGATGCGCGAAATCCGCGCGCCGCGCGCGGTGCTGGCGGTGCTGGTCGGCGCAAGCCTTGGCCTGTCAGGCGCGGCGATGCAGGGCTATCTGCGCAACCCCTTGGCCGAGCCGGGGCTGATCGGCGTGTCGTCCAGCGCCGCCTTGGGCGCGGTGATCGCCTTGCAGACCGGGTTCGCCGCCGCCTTTGCGCTGGCTTTGCCTCTGGCGGCGCTGCTCGGGGCGGTGGGGGCCGTCCTGCTGATCCTGCTGCTGGCGGGGCCGGGCGGCGGGTCGCTGGCGCTGATTCTGGCGGGGGTGGCGATCTCGGCGCTGACCGGGGCTGCGACGGCGCTGGTGCTGAACCTGTCGCCCAATCCCTTTGCCGCAAACGAGATCGTGTTCTGGATGATGGGGTCGCTGGCTGATCGGTCATGGCTGCACGTCGCCATCGCCGCGCCCGTTATGGCCGGTGGGGCGGCGGCGCTGGTGGGGATCGGCCGCGCCCTTGACGCGCTGACGCTCGGCGAGGATGCGGCGGCCTCGATGGGGATCGACCTGCGGCGGTTGCGGCTGCGGCTGGTGCTTGGCGTCGCCGCGATGGTCGGTGCGGCAACGGCGGTGGCGGGCGCCATTGGCTTTGTCGGGCTGGTGGTGCCGCATCTGCTGCGCAGCGCCGTCGGCGCGCAGCCGGGCCGGCTGCTGGCGGCGTCAGCCCTTGGCGGGGCGGCACTGGTGCTGGCGGCGGATATCGCGGTGCGGCTGATCCTGCCCGGCCGCGATCTGAAACTGGGCGTGGTCATGGCGCTGATCGGTGCGCCGGTGTTCCTGCACCTGATCTGGCGGCAGAGGCGTGGCGGATGAAGGTGGTGCTGGACAAGCTGACCGTTCGCCGGGGCGCGCGCGTGGTGCTGAACGCCGCCAGTCTGACGCTGGATCAGGGCGAACTTGTCGGGCTGATCGGCCCGAATGGCGCGGGCAAGACGACGCTGATGCGCGCCGCGATGGGGCTGATCCCGGCGGATGGTCAATCATCGCTGGCCGCTCTGCCGCCCGGGCGTCGGGCGCTGGCGGCCGCCTGGCTGCCGCAGTCGCGCGACGTCGTCTGGCCGGTTTCGGCCGAAAAGCTGGTCCGCCTTGGCCGAATTCCGCACCGCCGCCCGGACGCCGCCCCGGCGGCCATTCGCGCAGCGATGGAGCGCATGGGCGTCACGGCCCTTGGCAACCGCCCGGTCACGGAACTGTCGGGGGGCGAACAGGCCCGCGTGCTGATCGCCCGCGCGCTGGCGCAGGAAACCCCGGTCCTGTTGGCAGACGAGCCCATCGCCGGGCTGGACCCCGCCCACCAGATCGGCGCGATGCAGACCTTTCGCGCGCTGGCGGACGAAGGCCGCGCTGTCATGGCCTCGCTGCACGATCTGGGCCTTGCGGCGCGGTTCTGCACCCGGCTGGTGTTGCTGGACGGCGGCCGGATCGCCGCCGACGGGCCGCCCGCCGCCGTGCTGACGCCCGAGCTGCTGGCCCGCGTCTTTGGCGTCACCGGATATTTCGCCGAGACCCCCGACGGTCCGGTCTTCCAGCCGATGCGGGTTTTGCGATGAAGCTGAGGCTGGACCACCCGTGGCTGATCGCCGATCTGGGCACCACGCAGCGGGTGCTGTCCTTTGCCCCGCATCGCGCCGGCTTTGTCAGCGCGCGGCGGATCGTCTGGCGGCAGGTGCGTGATGCCGACCTGCCTGCGAACCTTGACGCGGGGGAATGGCTGGCGGCGCAGATGGCCGCTGCCGGGCTGACAGATGCGGTGGGTATGCTGACCTCTCGCGAGGTGGCGCGCTGGTGCCGGGCCGCAGCGGGGCCGGTCACTTGCGCCGCGACGGTCGGCCTTGGCAATGCCGAGCGGGTCGGCCACCGCCAGCCGCCCCGTCCCGGCTGGGGCACGATCAACATCGCCGTCCATCTGACGGACGGGCTGACCGACGCGGCCTTGCTCGAGGCGATGACCATTGTCGCCGAGGCGCGCACCGCCGCCGTCATGGAATCGGGGCTGATGCTGCCGCAAGGCCCGACGACAGGCACGGGCACCGACTGTATCGCCGTCGCCGCGCCGCCCGGCGCGGGCCGGTTTGCGGGCCTGCACACCCCTTTGGGCCAAGCGATCGGCGCTGCGGTTTACGACGCCGTGGCAACCGGCTGCGCCACCTGGATGAAGGAGCAAGGATGAACCTGACCGATAGGCTTTTCGCCGCGCTGGACGACCCCGCGCATGGCTGGTCGATGGGCAGCTTTGGCGCGATTGCCGAATTTCACCGCGACCCGGACGAGCCGCTGTTGATCGACGCGCCCGGCCTCAAGGCGACGGCAAAGGGCGCGATCCGGCTGGACCCGGCACAGGCGCGGGCGGTGGCCTATGAGACGCTCTCGCCCAAGGCGGGGCGCTGGTCGCAATCGGTGGCCCTGTGCCTGCCCCGCCGTCTGGCCGTGACGGCGCAGCGCGCGGTGCTGACGCGGCTTGGCCCGGATATGGATGCGATCCGTCCCGAAGACCGAAGCGGCATCCTGTTCGACATGGGCCTTGGCCAGTTGCAGGTGGATTTATGCATCCGCACCGCCGATGCGGCACTGATCGCCGTGCTCGAGGCTGCGGAGGGGCGCGATCTTTTCGACCCGGGCAACCCGGCGATGGGCGCGATCCTCGCCGCCCATCCGCACCGCGTCGCGCTGACGCCGCTGGGCCGGATCGAGGTGTTCCAAATGATCGGCGGCCCGGATACCGGCGGCGTCTCGCCACCCGGTCCGCATACGCATGTCCTGCCCAAGCTGCTGAGGACCGGGCGCACCCATTCGGCCAATGCGCCGATCCCCGACAGGCTGGTCCCCTGCGCCGGGTTCCATCCGCAAAGCCCGATCAGCACCCCGATGGGCCTGCCGCGCCCCTTCGCTCCCGTGGCCTTCGCTGCCTTCCAGCGCCTGTTGCTGCTCTGGGGAGTGCCGGAACATGTGGCGGTCAAGGAGGCGGCCTTTTCCGCGCTGCGGGGCGGGCGTGATCTGTCGCCGTCAGACCGCCCGCGCTGCCGCATCGGCCGCACCGCGCTGCGCATCGCGATGCGGCAATGGCAGGCGCAGGGAAACCCGCTGCCCGCTGGCTGGGCCGCATTCGACCGCGCCGGCACCGATACCGCCGAGGCCGAGCCTCATGAGCAGGGTCATTGACCGCGCCCTGCCGCCCGCCCCTTCGGCGGCCCATGCGGCGCTGATCGGTCTTGCGCCTGCATACGGGCGCGCCCCGACCGCGCCGGTCGAGGTCACGCTGATCTCCACCGCTGCCTTTGACGCGATGGTCGCCCCGCAGCCAAGCATGGCCGTCGGCATCGGCAGTCTTGGCGCGCAAAACAGCGCGGCCGACATGGCGCCGCCGACGTGGGCGAAACAGTCCGCACCCGGAACGAAGCACCGCTCCACAACCTGTTCCATCCTTGTCATGTGTGGACGGCTCCTGTCATGCAGGTTTTTGGTGGGCCTGATTTGATCTGTGGGTGCGGTCATGTGTCCGGCCTGTTTTCGCGACACGCTAGCCGCTAACCCTGACGATGCCGCGTGCTGGGCTCCCGATCAAGGGAGCGGGCTTGAGGCCCAGACAGTCCCTCGGGATCTGTCCGCCGCAGTTACCGTTCGAACGTCAACCTGCCGATGGTCCCTGCGTCGCACCGGTCAGGCTGTGACCGACCGGATCGGGGTCAGGCGCCAAGGCGGACCTGATAAGTGCCGTTGCGCGCCACAGGCGCCCAGACGGTCTATCGGCGACCACGACGGTCACCAGCCGAGCCCGCTTGCGTGTAAGGAGCCCGCGCAGCCAGAGGCCGCTCGATCAATCGTTGCCCGCACCGGGCCGCGCCGCCGAGGTCGCGCCGACCACCAGCATGTGTCTCAGATACCCGTCGCCCCGCCCGGAACGCTCCGGCCGGGGCGGTTTGTCAGAAGTTGCGTGTCAATGTCAGCGAGACATTGCGCCCCGGCGCGGGGCCGGTCTGCCAGGTCGCGGGGACATAGCTGCGCTCGGTGATGTTGTCGATGGCAAGACCGAACTCGATCCCCTCCATGGCGCCCGATTGCGGCGACCAGACGGCGAATGCATCATGCACACCGTAACCGGCCCGGCGCGTCCCGTCAGGCTTGTCGCGCCCGGCGGCCAGCGTGCTGCGGACACCGAACCGCCATTCATCCGAGGGCCGGTAGGTCGCTGACAAGGCCAGCCGGTTGTTGGGCAGCGTGTCCAGATCGTTGCCATCCTGATCGGTGCCATTCACCACCGAGACCGCCGCGCCAAGCTGCCAGTTGGTGGTCGAATAGGCGGCCTCGGTCTCGCCGCCGCGCAGATAGGCGCGGTCGATATTCGTATAGGCGGGCGTTGGCTCGGGGGCCATGGTGCGCACGATCATGTCGTCGATATGGTTGCGGAACAGCGTCAGCTTGACCGAAGCCTGATCGTCGTCACGAAGCAAACCGTCGGCGCGATAGCTCAGGCCGATCTCCAAATTCTTGCCACGCTCGGCCCTGAGATCGGGCGAGGCCGCACCGCCGCGAAACGTATCATACAACTCATCGACATTAGGCAGACGGCTTACTTGCGCGGCAGACCCGAAGACCGACCAATTGTCGGTCTGGTGATACATCGCCGCGATCTGCGGCTCGGTCGCGGTGTTGCGCACGGATTCGTCTGTCGCGGTGACGCTGTCGCGGGGCGATGTCACCTGCCGCGTCCAGCGCAGCCCAGTATTGATCCGCAGCCGGTCGCGCGACAGTTCCGACCACGCAAACAGCGCATGCTGCCGTGTCACCGCCTCTGGGTGGGACGCGGAAAAGGCGGTGCTGGTGCGGTCCTGATAGGAGGTCTCCGCGCCAAGCGTCACGAAATGCGACCAACCGCCCGCCGAGACATCCGCGACGTTCTGCGCCCTGAGCTTCCACAGCCCATAGTCGCGCCGACCCAGCACCGTGTCCATGATCGGCTCATCCGGGTTCGAGCCTTGCTGGATGTCTTTGATCGTATTGGTGTAGGACAGCGAGACCGTACTGTCGATCAGCGGGTTTTCGGGATTATAGCCCCAGACCAGCCGCGCGGTCTGGTCTCGGGTCAGGATGTCGCCCACGCCCCAGCCCGCAAAACCGGGGAACAGCCCGATCTGAGCGCCCTCAAGCTGGTTGAAATCCTGATCGTCGCCGCATGCCTCAAGATGCAGGTAAGACCCTTCGAGGTAGTGGTCCCCCAACTGCTGCCGGGCCTTGAGCAGCAGGTTCGGCGCATCCGAATTGGACCGCACCAGCACATTGCCGTCAGGGTCTTTGGTATCGCCAAGGTGGCGATAGGCCAGACCGGCGACGGCCTCGAAGTCATTATTCAGGCGCCAACCCCATAACGCGCTGGCGAAGGCGGTATCTGGGTTAGAGCCGTAACGCAGCCGCACCCGTCCGCCCTGCGTCGCGCCATCGGGGATCAGGTCGCCCGCGCTGACGGTCTCCATGGCGATGACACCGCCCAACGCGCCCGCGCCGTAAAGGGTTGATGCGCCCGGCCCGCGCAGCACCTCGACCCGCGTCAGGAAATCGGGCTCAACGAAGAGTGAGCCCTGACGATAGGATTCGTAATATTTCCGCTCTCCGTCGATCAGTTGCACGATTCCGGCCTCTGACGCCGCCGTGCCGGATGATCCAAAGCCGCGGATGTTGAACCCCTGCCCGAAAAAGCTGGACGATCCGACGCCCGCCACGCCCGGCACCTGCGTCAGTGCCTGCCCGATGGTGCCCGGCGCGGTATCGTCCAGTTCCTGCGTATCCACCACGCTGACCGATTGCGGCACATCGGATGCGACCCTTTCCGTGCCCGCCCGCAGGATGATCGGGTCCAGCACGATCGGTCTGTCCTGAGCCAGCGCCGCGCATGGGGCCGTGCCCAGCATCATCAAAATGAGTGTCGTTCGTGTGCACATATACCAATGTCCCCTCTTGATTATCGCAATGATCGGGCTGGCAAAGGCTGGTGTCTTGCAGCGGCTATCTTTTCCGACTAAACAAGTCAGGAATTGCGTCCAACTCGTTCGCCAGATGCCCGATTATGCAAAAGGCTGACCATGAACGATCTGACACCCGCGCGCCTGCGCGATCTGAAACGTGAATCCACCCTGCGGCCCTTTGATCTGGCTGCTCAGCTTGGCCTGCCTGAGGCGGCGCTGATCGAGGCCGAGCTGGGCCTTGGAGTCACCCGCATCGACGCGACCCTGGCCCGGCTGATCCCCGCCGTGCAGGCGCTGGGCGAGGTGACGGCCCTGACTCGCAACCGCTCTTGCGTGATCGAAAAGATCGGCACTTATAACAACTTCCACGATGGCGAACATGCGGCGATGACGCTGGATGCGGAAATCGACTTGCGGATGTTCCCGCGCCACTGGGTCCATGCCTATGCGGTCGAGACCGAGGGCGAAAATGGTCTGCGCCGGTCGGTTCAGGTGTTCGATGCGGCGGGGGATGCGGTCCATAAGGTGCATCTGCGCGCCAGCTCTGATCTGGCCGCATGGGATGCGCTGAAGCGTGATCTGGCCCTGCCGGATCAGGCCGCGCTGTCGGATTTCACCCCACGCGCCCCGGTCGAAGGCCCGCGCCTCAACGAGGCCCATGCTGAGACGCTCCGCCGCGAATGGGCGGCGATGACCGACACGCATCAGTTCAACACGCTGGTGCGGCGGTTGAAGATGAACCGGCTTGGGGCCTATCATCTGGCGGGCGGGCCCCATGTGCGGCGGCTGGATGTGGCGGCCAATCAGGCCCTGTTCGATCAGGTGCAGGCGCGGACGATGCAGGTGATACTGTTCGTCGGCAATATGGGCTGTATCGAGATCCATTCCGGCAGTTTCGGCAATTTGCGCCCCATGGGGCCGTGGCTGAACGTGATGGACCCGCGTTTCAACCTGCATCTGCGCGCCGATCATGTGGCTGAGATGTGGCAGGTGGAAAAGCCCACAAAGCGCGGCATGGCGGTCTCGGTCGAGGCGTTCGATGCCGAGGGTGCACTGACTTACCAATGTTTCGGGATGCGGGCGGACAAGGGCGGCGACCCGCAGCTTTGGGCCGATCTGGTGAACGGTCTGCCGGGGGCGGCATGATGCGGCGGGCAATTTGTGGCGCGGTTGCGGCGCTGATGTCCCTGCCCGCGCTGGCCGAGGAGCCGCAGATAGACATGCAGGCCCACCCCGAGGCGCGGCGCATTCTGGCGATTGGCGGGGCGGTGACGGAAATCATCTATGCCCTGGGCGAAGAGGAGCGGCTGATCGCGCGCGACAGCAGTTCGGTCTATCCAGAGGCGGCGCTTGAGCTGCCCGATGTCGGCTATATGCGCCGCCTTTCGCCCGAAAACGTGCTGTCCCTGCGCCCCGACCTGATCCTTGCCGAAGAGGGCGCAGGCCCGCCCGAGGCGGTGGCGCTGCTGCAATCCTCGGGCATCGCATTTGAGACCATCCCCAACGCCAGTGACGGCCCAGGGATCGAGGCGCGGATCGCCGCCGTCGGGCAGGCTTTGGACGACAGCTCGGCGGTGGAGCCGCATCTGGACGCCCTGCGCGCCGATCTGGGCCAGATTGAGGCGCTGAACGCCGATATTACGCCGCGCCGGGTGCTGTTCATCCTGTCGCTGCAAGGCGGGCGGGTGCTGTCGGCGGGCTCGGATACGGCGGCGGATGCGATGATCCGGCTGGCGGGGGCGGAAAACGCCGTGACCGCCTATAGCGGCTATAAACCCCTGACGGATGAGGCGATCATGGCCGCCGCGCCCGACCTGATCCTGATGATGCGCCGCGATCCGATCAGCGACGACGACCCGATCCTGCAAGAGCCGGGCGATGCGCAGCTTTGGGCCATGCCCGCGATTGCGGCGACGCCTGCCGGGGAACATCAGGCACTTGTGCGGATGGATGGGCAATATCTGCTGGGCTTTGGCCCGCGCGCCGGACGCTCCGCGCTGGAGCTGCATCGCGCGATCTATGGGGGCGGCTGATGGTGGCGATGGATATGCCCCGGCTCGCAGGCGACCGGCGCAGGCGTGGGCAGATGCTGGCGGTTCTGTTGGGCCTCGCGGTGCTGGTCGTGGCGGTTCTGTCGATGGGGCATGGCGCGTCGGGCGTCTCTGCCGTGGGGGTGCTGAGTGACTGGCTGGCGGGGCGCGAGATTGCCCGCGCCGACCGCATCATCGTGCTGGACATCCGCCTGCCGCGCCTGCTGACCGGGCTGTTGGTCGGGGCCTCGCTGGCGGTGGCCGGGGCGGTGATGCAGGGGCTGTTTCGCAACCCGCTGGCCGATCCGGGCCTGTTGGGCGTCAGCGCGGGCGCAGGCTTTGGTGCGATTGCCGCCATCGTTCTGGGCGGCATGCTGCCCGCGGCCATCGCCGCGCTGACCGGCTGGTATCTGGTGCCGCTGGCGGCGTTTCTATGCGGCTGGATCACCATGCTGGCGCTTTATGCCATCGCCACGCGGCAGGGGCGCACGTCCATCGCGACGATGCTTCTGGCCGGGATCGCGATTGCGGCGATGGTCGGCGCGGCCTCGGGGCTGATTGTCTATTATGCCAATGATGCGCAGCTTCGCGACCTGACCTTCTGGAGCATGGGCTCGCTGGCCGGCTCAAGCTGGATCAAGCTGGCCGCCGCCGGGCCGGTCATGGCGCTGTCGCTGATCGCCGCGCCGTGTCTGGCCCGCGCGTTGAACGGGCTGGCCTTGGGCGAGGCCGCCGCCGCCCATGTCGGCATCCGCGTCGAGCGCGCCAAGACCGCCGCGATGCTGACCACTGCCGGGGCGGTCGGCGCGGCGGTGGCGGTCTCGGGCGGCATCGGTTTTGTAGGCATCGTGGTGCCGCATCTGCTGCGGCTGATCTGCGGGCCGGATCACCGCTGGCTGCTGGTTAATTCGGCGCTGCTGGGGGCCCGCGTTCTGGTGCTGGCCGATATGGTCAGCCGCACCGCGATCGCCCCCGCCGAGCTGCCCATCGGCATCATCACCGCAATAATGGGCGGGCCGTTCTTTACCTGGGTGCTGCTGTCGAACAGAAAGATGCTGGACGGATGAGCCTGAGCGCGACCGACATCACTGTGAAACTGGGCAGTCGTGCTGTGCTGCAAGGAGTCAGCATGGCGGCGCAGGCAGGCCGTGTGACCGCGATTATCGGGCCGAACGGCTCGGGCAAGACCACGCTGATGCGCGCGCTGACGGCGGAACTGCGCCCCGCATCGGGCCGGGTCACGCTGAACGGCACCGATATGGCCGCGCTGCGCCCCGATCTGCTGGCGCAGCGCCGCGCGGTCCTGCCGCAGCACAGCGTGCTGTCTTTCCCCTTCACCGCCGCCGAGATCATCCGCATCGGCCTGACCTCTTGCATGGAGGCGGCGGCGGTCGGGGATGCGATTATCGCCTCGGCACTCGCTCGGGTAGGACTGCCTGATTACGCCGGGCGGCTCTATCAGGAGATGTCTGGCGGCGAGCAACAGAGGGTTCAGCTTGCCCGCGCATTGGTGCAGGTCTGGCACCCGATTGGCCCGGACGGCCCACGCTGGCTGCTGCTGGATGAGCCGGTGAGCAGTCTCGACATCGCGCATCAGCTTGCCGTCATGCGGCTGGCCCGCGATTATGCCCGGCGCGGCGGCGGTGTGATCGCGGTGATGCACGACCTGAACCTGACCGCGATGTTCGCCGATCATCTCCTGCTGATGCAAGCGGGTCGCGCCCTTGCCGAAGGGCCGCCCGACGAGGTGCTGACCGACGCGCTGCTGACCTGCGCCTATGACTGCCCCCTGCGCACAAGCTGCGCACCCTCGCAAGGCGCATGGTTACTGCCGCAGGGCGCGGCGTAGGTGATGTGATGGTCGGGCGATTCTGGAGGTTGGGGCGAATGCGTTTCATATCAAGGCTGCGCACAGCCTTTCGTACGCGTCTGCCAATAACAAGGGTCTACGCCGGAATAAGCCTGGATGACAGCGAGCCTAACGCCTTCCGTTCGTGCCGCAGCGTGCGACACGAGCAGGACCGGCGGCACAACCCCTGTTCTATTGCCCGAGCATCCCACTGCTCAGAAACCAATGTCCAAAGAACTGCCTCCGCCCGTCACGACGATAATCGCTTCGTCATAGCCCAACGACTGAACTCACCTCAGATGGACTTCAGCCGGACGGAGCCTCCGTCCGCATACTCTGCCAACCTAAACCGCCACGACGCCCGGGTGCGATGGGTGAGCGATGTATACCCTTTGCGAATGTGATCAGTGACAGTGCGAAAGCCATAAGCCGATCGGCTAGAAATGACGTTCTCGCAAGACACCGATTTCGTCAAGAAAATCGAAAATTGTGGATAACCTCGAACTTCCTTTAGGTTTTCCGGGAAACGCGCATATTAATAGTGTCGACCTGTCAAAAGGAATGTCGACATGAAACAGAAGATCAAACTGGAAGCGGTCGACAAGCTGCGCCAAATCTGGGCATCGTTTCCGCCGAAGGCTCAGGCTGAAATTCCTGAGCGCAAAGGCGCCCAATTTTTTGCACCCGAGATTGAGTGCGCCATTGGCGCATGTGTTAAATTTGCACACCTTTCGCGGACATTTCTGAAGAGCAGTGCGCGCCGCAACTCGTCGAGCAATCGGCCAGAAAAGCGCGGCAGCTAAGAAGGAAGTGCGATAATGGCGCGGCCCCGAAAGCCGAAAAATCAAAGTGCAAAGCGGAGGGAGATCTATCTCCCTGATGCGGAATGGCAAATGATCAAGGACAGCGCCGCCGATCTCGGGGTCAGCGTCTCGCAATTTTTGTTGGCGGCCGTGAGCAAAAATAAGCCTTATCTGCCGATGCATCTTATTCAGGAGCTCGGCGTTATCGGGGCTGCGCTGGACCGGTTGTCGCATCAGAACGTTCACCGTGGGCATGAGACAATCGCGATGCTCGCCGAGCTAGTTCGCATCGAGAATGCTCTGACTAAAATCGCAGACAGGATCACAACATCATGATCGTCGGCTGGTCACCCTATAGCGGCGCGGGACAGGTAGACGGTGGCGCAACTGAATTGCTGAATTACCTGATTGCTGACGTGGTGCGAAAGGCCCTCGACGGCAAGGTCATGCTGGTTTCACGTAGGCCCGGACCCGAAACGCTGCTGGGGCATCCTGAGATCGTAAAGCTGGCCATCAGTAATTCGCGGTTCAAGCATCGCTATAGCGCGGCGACACTCTGCTTTGCGAGATCGGATGTCGACGTCGCGCGGTTCAACGCCGGAGATGATGAGCAAAGGCGCCGGGTCGGGCGTATCCTCAATCTTTTTGTCGAAACCGCCTTTGTTGGGATCCCGACCGCAGCGCGATCGCCGGTGTTTGCGAACACCCACACCCATACCGGAAGGCTTGAAGTGAACGTCGTAGTGCCGCGTTTCATCCGTCGGCCTGACGAGCGAATCATGTCGTTCAACCCCCATCCGCCGAGGCGTGGCAGCCGCAATTTTTGGGACAGCTTCAGGGACAGCGTCAATTATCGCTACGGCATGGCCGACCCTTTCGATCCGGACCGCGTGCAACTGGTCAAGTCTTCCGATTACATCTTGAAGAATCGGGCCGAAGCACGCCGCAATCGCGTCCAGCTTGAGGAGGAGGATCCGCGATTCCACATCTACCATCATGCCATAGATCTCTGGCAGCACACTGGGATCGAGGATCGCGATGCACTTCTTGAGCAACTGGATCCGCTCCTACATGAGGAGCACGGCATTATGTTGTTGTCGAAGACCGATGACAGCGTGACGTTCCTCGCCCCCGATGGCGCGTGCTTGAAAATGGGAGGCCACCTGTTTTCGGCAGGGTTCTCGGAGCTCAACCCGAGGCATGACCTTCCAGAACCGGAATACGCCGACCTGCGTTACGGCCAGCTTCGGAATGCGCCGGCAAAATTCGCAGCCAGATTAGCCAGACGCGCCGCATTTCACGAGCGGCGTTATGGGCTCACTGCTGCGCCCCCTGATCCGACAGCTCTCCTGCGAAATGGGGCCAGTATCATCGCCGGCCCTTCGCCAACACGCCGCTCGAGAGTGACACCCCTCGCCGCACGTTTGGCGAACGCTGTGAGGGGCGCCATCGAAGGATTGATAACGCGGCTTGCGGAAATCAACATCTGGCAAAGCGTCAAGCAAGCCGACCTGACGGGCTTTGGCCACATCCGAGAAAAACTGGAGAAGATAAATGACCGACTCGAACGAAAGCGCGCCGGAGGGGCTGACCGAACTGTTGAGGGTGGCAAATCAGCTGGAGCGGTTGATCGAGCCCCTCGAATCTCTTCTGGATATGAAGAAAGCGCCGGGGCTCTCGGAGTGGATGGACAGCTTTCTGTTCGAGCTGGGCGCCATCAGTCGCGAGATGGCGAAGATCGCAGACCGCATAGAGCAGGTGCTGATCCCTCAGGAAGCGGCGCAAGAGCATATGGCACGGATGGAGCAACAGCTCGCACAGATCAACCAGGACCTGGCGGTCATCAAGGCGTATCTGACCCTCCCCCCGGAAGCCGTGCCGACCTCCTGAGAACGTTCAGGCGGGCTGCCACAGACGCCGGCCTGCGGAACATCAGGGTGGCACCTTCCGGGAGCAGCCTGTTTTTTCTGATCGCTGACGGCGCGACGATGACGATTACGGCGGATGCGATCCAATCTCTCTGGGTCGCCGACGAATGCACGTCCGAGCAGATCCGGGCATTTGCTGAGGCCGCAGGCCTGGATAGCGACGACATGCTCGAAGCGCGGGAAAGCGAGCCCGAGGCCCCCTCGCCGGGGTGATGATGTTGCCGCTCGCGCCAGCAGCGAAATTGCCGATTGCAACGCGGCAGACCGAACAGATGCTCATTGTCAGGTGGCATTAGGGGTTTTGCCCCCGGGCATTGCGGAGCCTTGATTAAGTGGGAAAATCGAAAGGGATTGCGAACCCCAATGTCGCGGTCGAGAATTTCGATGCGCTCATTCGTGTGGAGGGCCGTCGCCTGACGGACCCCAGCGCGCACCTCAATTGAGGTGCGCCTGCTGTCTGCTCGCCGTATAATGCACATGAGCGCTCCTGTATTGATTACCCTAGCTATTTCGTCTCGCCGACATATGCATTGGCCGATTATAGCGTCGGCTGTCAGATGATATCCATGCCGCGTCACCGTAGCACTCTGACCTGTTCGGCGGTGAGATAGCCATTCCCGGTTGATCCGTTATCGCGCTGCCATCTGGTAATGGCGCTGCGGGTGTGGGGCCCGAATATCCCGTCCGCGTTGCCCGACAGATATCCAAGGGCGATCAACTGCTCTTGGATCTCGACGCGCTCGGGTCGGGTCAGCCCAAGGAGATCCTCATCAAGCGCAGCGCTCGCAATGGGCGCGGGCGTGTTGCGCGTATCGGAGGCGTCCGTCCTGAGCGCCGCTACCTGATTTGCGGTCAGATAGCCGGTGGCGGTTTGGCTCTTGCTCCGCTGCCATGCCCGGATAGCCTCGCGCGTTCCGCTTCCGAACAGCCCGTCAACGCCTCTCGTGTCGTGGCCGAGCGTTGTGAGATCACGCTGGATCTGCACGCGCTGCGCACGGGTGAGGCGCAGGTTCAACTCGCCCTGCGCAGGACTTGTTGTTGCGCCATCGCTCGCCGGAGGGCGCGCCGGCTGGGCAGAAGCGCCGCTCAAGAGGGTCTGCGACTGCTCCGCCGTCAGATACCCTGTCGCCGTATTCCCGGTAGCGTTTTGCCATGCGGTAATCGCGCGGCGTGTGCCGGCGCCAAAGACGCCGTCGATCCCCGAACGGTAATGTCCAAGCGCTGCGAGGCGACGCTGAATGTTCATCCGCTGAGTTTGCGTGAGCGCCAAGCGGCTCTCGACCTGCGCCGCAGCTTGACCTCGTTCGAGCTTGGCCAGCTCGGCCCGGGCGGTCGCCGCATTGGGGCCTTGCGGATAGGTATCGAGATACTGCCGGTAGGCGGCCGCGGACCCGTTCTGGACGACGCCAGCCCACAGAGCGCGCTGATGCTCGGCCTGTTGTTGTTCGAGAACGGTTTGCGCGAGTGTTCCGAGCATATCCCGAAGGTCCGACTGCGCCCACACGGCTTGCCCCGGAACGATCATCGCGCCCGCCAACGCAGCGGATAGGCAAAGGTTACGCATCCTCATTCCCTCCCGAATGGTGCCGTCGGCGCGGGATGACCCGGACGACCCGATGCTGGAAAACTCGCACTGCGAAAGCGCGGTTCCCGTCGGCACCGCTTTGTGATTGGTCGGGATTCGTCTTGGATCGGGCGACCGCAAGCCAATTAGGATCGCTTTTTCCCCGGAGGCGGACCCGGCGATCAGATCGCAAGGCTGTGGGCCAAAAACAGATTAAAGGAGTGACTTGAACCAAAGCTCGTAATTCCGGTTAATTACCGGTTATCTTTTTCTGCGGTTAAGCACATCGACCTGCCTGAAAGGGTTGCCAATTTCCCCATCACCGGATTTCAAACTCGTCAATAGCAGCATTATTTCGAGGTTATCCCCAAAATAACGCAGCTCAAGGCCTTCCCCGTATTTGGGAAGAGGCCTGCGCGCATTATTCTTGTCCTTAAGCGCGAATGCAATCGGCTTCGCAAAATCTGGATATTTCCAACCGCCCGGAATAAGCCCCGGCGCGGAACGGCGGAACTCATTCGTGTCAAAAGACAGGGATCAGGGGAAGGGAAAGAAGCGCGCGGCGAGGCGCGAGAACCGCGCGTCTCTTGAATCCGCGCGGCGCGCCGACCATGTTGCGATCTTCAACCAGTTCATCCGCGCCCTTGCGCACGCTGCGGCCCGCGACGATCATGAGAATGATCGCGATGCCCCGTCCGCTCGCAAACGCTCGCCGCCCTCTGCCTAGGGAGAACTTGACCATGCCAGCCCAGCCCCGCGCCGTCATCTACGCCCGCTTTTCCACTGATCTGCAGCGTGATGCGTCAATCGAAGATCAAATCCGTTCCTGCCGCGATTTCGCGGCGATGCGGGGTTACAGCGTGACAAAGGTGTTTTCCGATCGCGCCCAGTCCGGCGCAAGCATGACGCGATCGGGGCTCCAGGAGCTGCTTCGCGATTCACATCGCGGCGAATTCGACGTCGTCGTGACAGAGGCACTGGATCGCCTGTCACGCAATCAGGCCGATATCGCGACGATCTTCCAGATGTTGGAGTTTCGCGGTCAGGCAATCGACACCATAAGCGAGGGTGAGGTTTCAGAGATGCATGTCGGCCTCAAGGGCACGATGAACGCGCTGTTCCTGAAAGACCTTGCAACGAAGACCCGCCGCGGCCTCAAAGGACGCGCCCTGCTTGGCAAGAGCGCCGGCGGGCTTACCTATGGATATGACCCTGTGCCAGGCTTCGGAGAGGATGGCGAGCCGACCCGGGGCGATCGGAAGATCAATCAAGCCGAGGCGATGATCGTGCTGCGTATTCATACCGATTACGCAAACGGGATTTCTGCCAGCAAGATCGCGTCTCAGCTAAACCTCGAGAAGGTGCCGGGCCCGCGCGGCGGGCCGTGGGGCAGCTCGACGATCAACGGCAATCGCGAGCGCGGAACGGGGATTCTCAACAACGAGCTCTATATCGGTCGCCAGATCTGGAACCGGTTGACCTATGCCAAGAATCCTGAGACCGGCAAGCGTGCCTCGCGTCTCAACCCTGAGACGGAGTGGATTATCGCCGACGTCCCCGAATTGCGGATCATCGACGATGAGCTTTGGCAGCGTGTGCGTGACAGGCAAGGCAAGCTGAACGCCAAGGAGAGCGGCGTTCCGTCCTGGGACCGCCGGCGTCCGCGCTATCTTTTGTCCGGCTTGATGGCCTGCGGCAGTTGCGGCAGCGGTTGCTCGATTGTGTCCAAGGACCGCTTTGGCTGCTCTGCGGCGCGCAACAAGGGTCCAGCTGTTTGCACGAACAAGACGCTGATCACGAGACAGGAACTCGAATCCGCGGTCCTCGACGCGCTCGCCAACCATCTGATGGACGAGAAAGCCGTCGAGCTGTTTTGCCGCGAATATACCGCGGAGCGTAACCGCTTGCAG
>JAUNRZ010000058.1 GCA_030539455.1 Paracoccus sp. (in: a-proteobacteria)
CGGGCGTGCCCTGCCGGGCCGAATAGGGGAACACATGAAGGAAGGTCAGCCCGCAATCATCGACCAGCCGCAGCGAGTTCTTAAACATCGCCTCGGTCTCGGTCGGGAAGCCCGCGATGATGTCGGCGCCGAACACCATATCGGGGCGCAGGCGCCGCGCCTCTTGGCAGAACGCGATCGCGTCCTCGCGCAGATGGCGGCGCTTCATGCGCTTGAGGATCATGTCATCGCCGGCCTGAAGCGACAGATGCAGATGCGGCATGAGGCGCGGCTCGGCCGCGATGGCGTGCATCAGGTTCTCATCGGCCTCGATACTGTCGATGCTGGAAATGCGCAGCCGGGGCAGGTCGGGAACGAGCTTCAGGATCCGCATCACCAGATCGCCCAGACGCGGCGCGCCGGGCAGATCGGCCCCCCACGAGGTCAGGTCCACGCCGGTCAGCACGACCTCGTTAAAGCCGCGATCGCGCAGGCGCTTGATCTGCTCGACCACCACGCCGGCCGGGACCGAGCGGCTGTTCCCGCGACCATAAGGGATGATGCAGAAGGTGCAGCGGTGATCGCAGCCGTTTTGCACCTGGACATAGGCGCGGTGGCGGCCGAACCCGTCGATCAGATGGCCGGCGGTTTCCTCAATCGACATGATGTCGTTGACGATCACCCGCTCGGTCTCGCCGATCAGGTCGGGGGTGAGGCTGGCCCATGTCGCCGGCTGCATCTTTTCGTGATTGCCGATAACGCGCGTGACCTCGGGCATGGCGGCGAAGGTCTCGGGCTCGGTCTGGGCCGCGCAGCCGGTGACGATCACCGGCGCGCCGGGGTTTGCGCGGGCGAGGCGGCGGATCTCTTGCCGCGCCTTGCGGACGGCTTCGGCGGTGACGGCGCAGGTGTTGACGACGACCGCGCCGCCGAGCCCCGCCGCTTCGGCCATCTCGCGCATCGCCTCGGTCTCATAGGCGTTGAGCCGGCAGCCCAGCGTCGAGAACACCGGCGCGCTCACAGCCACACCCCGTCAAAGACATGCGCGGCGGGCCCGGTCATCCAGACGCCATCCTCGCGCCAGTCGATATCAAGCCGCCCGCCGTCGAGATCGACCCGGGCGCGCCGCCCGGTGAGCCCGCGCAGATTGGCCGCGACCGCCGCCGCGCAGGCGCCCGACCCGCAGGCGAGGGTGATGCCCGTCCCGCGCTCCCACACCCGCATCCGCAGGTGATCGGGCCCGGTCAGGCTGACAAATTCGACATTCGTGGCTTCGGGGAAAAGCGGATGATGCTCGATCATCGCGCCCTCGCGCGCGACATCCACCGCCTCGGCGTCCGGGACCAAAAAGACGCAATGCGGGTTGCCCATGCCGACTGCGACCGGCGCGCCCTCGATCGGCAGGCGGGAGGTGTCCACGTCGCGGGACAGAGGCACCCCGGCCCAATCGAGGATCGGCGCGCCCATATTGACGCTGACCAGAACGCCCTCGCGCACGGCCTCAAGGATCCCGCGCGCCGTCTCGATAAGCAGCCTCTCGCGCCCCAGATCGCGCATCACGAAATCGGCGGCACAGCGCGAGGCATTCCCGCATGCGCCCGCGCGCGTTCCGTCACTATTCCAGAAATCGAGCGCAATATCAGCCGCTTCGCTCGCCCTGATCTCGGCCAGTTGGTCGAACCCGACCCCGCGATGCCGGTCTCCCATCGCCCGCGCCAGCTCTGCCGTCACCCGGGCGCCAAAGCCGCGCGAGTCGATCACGACAAAGTCGTTGCCGAGCCCGTGCATTTTCATGAAGGCCAGATCGGAGGGGAGCGCGTGTTCCATGCGCAGCGATATAGGTTCTCGAAAAAGATTCCGCCAGAGCGCGGATTCCCCCTTGACCCGAACGCCCGCGCCCCATAGGAAAGCGGCCTGTTGTGGGCCCGTAGCTCAGTTGGTAGAGCAACTGACTTTTAATCAGTGGGTCACAGGTTCGAATCCTGTCGGGCTCACCATTTTTTCCTCTCATTGCAAATCTGTCAGCACCGGGTGCTTTTTTGCGCGCGCCTTGGCTGCGCAACAAAAAAAGGGCGCCCACAGGCGCCCCCTTTCCCGATCTTCAAGCCGCGTTACAGCGTACGTTCGACCTCTTCGCGCTCGAAGATCTCGATCACGTCGCCGGGGCGGATGTCGTCGTAGTTTTCGAACGCCATGCCGCATTCCTGGCCGGACTGGACCTCTTTGACCTCGTCCTTGAAGCGTTTGAGCGTTTTCAGCGTGCCCTCGTGGATCACCACGTTGTCGCGCAACAGGCGCACGCCGGCCGAGCGGCGGGCGACGCCCTCGGTCACGAGGCAGCCCGCGACCTTGCCGACGCCGGTGACCTTGAACACTTCGCGGATCTCGGCGTAGCCGATGAAGTTCTCGCGCACTTCGGCCGAGAGAAGGCCGGAGGCCGCCGCTTTGATGTCGTCGATCAGATCGTAGATGATCGAGTAATAGCGGATCTCGATACCCTTCTGGTTCGCGCTGTTCCGGGCAGGGGCGTTGGCGCGGACGTTGAAGCCGATGACCGGCGCGCCCGAGGCTTCGGCGAGGCCGATATCGCTTTCGGTGATCGCGCCGACGCCGTAATGGAGCACGCGCACGCGCACCTCTTCATTGCCGACCTTCTCGAGCGCCTGCACGATCGCCTCGGCCGAGCCCTGCACGTCCGCCTTCAGCACAACCGGCAGCTCGGCGACGGTTTCATCCGCCTTGGCCTTGGCAAGAAGCTGGTCGAGCGTCACCGCAGCGCCCGCTGCGGCGCGTTTGTCCTTGGCCGCCTGCACGCGGTAATCCGCGATCTCGCGGGCCTGCGCCTCGGTTTCGACCACGTTCAGCACATCGCCCGCCTCGGGCGTGCCGTTGAGGCCCAGAACCTCGACCGGGACGGACGGGCCGGCTTCGGTCACGCGTTCTCCCTTGTCGTCGATCAGGGCGCGGACCTTGCCCCATTGTTCGCCCACAACGAAGATATCGCCCTGACGGAGCGTGCCGTGCTGGACCAGAACCGTCGCGACCGGGCCGCGCCCGACATCGAGCTTGGCCTCGATCACAGCGCCTTGCGCGGCGCGGGCGGGGTTGGCTTTCAGCTCGAGAATCTCGGCTTGCAGCGCGATCGCCTCGAGCAGCGTGTCGAGCCCCTGACCCGTGGTCGCGGAGACCTCGACATCCTGCACATCGCCCGACATCTGCTCGACCACGACCTCGTGTTGCAGAAGATCGGTGCGGACCTTCATCGGATCGGCGGTCGGTTTGTCGATCTTGTTGATCGCCACGATCATCGGAACGCCGGCGGCTTTCGCGTGATTGATCGCCTCGATCGTCTGCGGCATCACCGCGTCATCGGCGGCCACGACCAGAACGACGATATCGGTCACGTTCGCACCGCGCGCGCGCATCGAGGTGAACGCAGCGTGGCCCGGCGTGTCGAGGAAGGACAGAACCGCCCCCGATTCGGTCGTCACCTGATAGGCGCCGATATGCTGGGTGATCCCGCCAGCCTCGCCCGAGACCACGTTCGTCTTGCGCAGAGCATCCAGAAGCGAGGTCTTGCCGTGGTCGACATGGCCCATGATCGTGATGATCGGCGGGCGCGGCTGAAGGTCCTCGGTCTTGTCCTCGACCGTGTCGATCACCTGCTCGACATCGGCGTCCGAGACGCGAACCGCCTTGTGGCCGAATTCGTCGATCACAAGCTCGGCCGTGTCGGCGTCGATGGACTGGTTCATCGACACCATCATGCCCATCTTCATCAGCGATTTCACCACATCGGCGGCGCGCTCGGCCATGCGGTTGGCAAGCTCGGAGACGACGATCGCCTCGGGAAGCTGCACCTCGCGGCTTTGCTTTTCGGCGCGCATCGCCCCGCCGGTCGCTTTCTGGCGGGCGCGTTCCTGCTTGCGCTTCATTGCCGCAAGGCTGCGCTGCCGGCCGCCTTCGCCGCCAGCAAGCGCTGCGGTCACCGACAGCTTGCCCGAGCGGCGTCCCTCACGCTCGCCGCCGCGATTGCGCGAATCGCGGTCGTCGGGGCGCGAATCACGCTCGCGCTCGGGGCGGGCCGGGCGGGCCGAGACGCCCTTGGTCTCGGCGCGTGCGGCAGCGGCTTGCGCCGCAGCCGCATCGACGGGCGCGGCGCCGGCTTTCGCCTCGGCGGGCTTGCGGACCTCGTCCTTGCGAGCGGCGCGGAGCCGTGCATCCTCGGCTTTGCGGGCCTCTTCTTCCTCGCGGGCCTTCAGCGCTTCTTCGCGCTCGCGGTCCTCGCGCTCTTTGGCTTCGATCTCGGCGCGGCGGCGCTCACGCTCTTCCTCGCGGGCGCGCTCATCGGCGGCGCGCTGCGCGGCCTCGTCAGCCTCGCGCGCTTTCGCGGCGGCCAAGGCCTTGAGACGACGCTCCATTTCCGCGTCCGAGATACCGGCCGGGCGGCGCGATGCAGAGGCTGCGGCGCGGGCCGCAGCGGACGGCGCGGCCTTGGCCCCGCTATCGGCTCCGGCGGCGGCGCCCTGTGCGGCCGCGCCCGGCTTCGGCACCACAACGCGCTTGCGCTTGGTTTCGACCACCACGCTTTTGGTCCGGCCGTGGCTGAAGCTCTGCTTGACCTGACCCGAGCGTCCACCGCCGAGTCCAAAGGGTTTTTTGCCGTCTTTATCGCTCATCTGCGTCTTGTTCCTTCCCGGCCCGAATGGCCGATTGCCCGCGCAGGCCGTTCAACCTGCCGGCGTCCCGTATGACTTTATCTGCCAGCCCGCCCTGCGAAAGCGCGCTGTGTATGACATGATCCCGCCCGAAAGCCAAACCCAATTCTGATGCGGTCAGGCAGCCGAACCACCGCGCGCCCTCGGGCGTCCACAACTTGCCCTTGCCGCGTTCCGAGCCGTCCGAGGCTTGCAGCAGAACCTTGACCCGGTCGCGGCCGAGCCAGTCCTTCACCTTCTCGAAACCCGCCACAGCCGCGCCGGATTTGCGGGCGAGCGAGATCAGATCGACCACCCGCCGCGCCAGCCCGGCCTCGATCAGGTCAGTGAACCCCTCGGGCGCGCGCGCCTGCGCCTTCGCGGCGCGCGAGAACAGGCCCTTGGCCGAGGCGCGGTCGATCACGGGGCGGTCCGAGGCCAGCCAGAACCCGCGACCGGGCAGCTTTTCGGCCAGATCGGGCACGACCATGCCGTCAGGGCCAAGCACGAAACGGATCAGCCCGGCCTTGGGCTGAACCTCGCCGGTGACGAGACAGCGGCGCTCGGCCTCGTCCCTGTCCTTGATGCGTCCGCCGCGGCTCATGGCTAGGGTCGGGGGCGGGCTACGCCCCCGCCTCCTCGTTCTCGCCGGGCTCGCCGGCTTCGTCGTCACCCTCGCCCTCAAGCTCGGCCGGATCGACCCAGCCGAGCGTGATCCGCGCGGTCATCACCATATCCTGCGCCTCTTCAAGCGTGATGCCAAACGGCTCGAGCAGGCCGTCATCCTTGATGCGCTGCCCGTTCTGCGTGGTCCAGCCGCCGGCCAGTTCCCAATCGGCGCAGGTCGCGAAATCTTCCAGCGTCTTGATGCCGTCCTTGGCCAGAGCCTCGACCATTTGCGGGGTCAGCCCGTCGAACTCGACCAGGCTGTCCTCGACGCCAAGCGCGCGGGCATTTTCCAGAGCCTCGCGCATCGCGGCTTCCAGAACATCGCGCGCGCGGGCCTGAAGCTCGTCCGCCGTCGCCTCGTCCACGCCGTCGATCGACAAAAGCTCGTCCAGATCGACATAGGCGACCTCTTCGAGATTGGTGAAGCCCTCTGTCACCAGAAGCTGCGCGAAGAACTCGTCCAGATCCAGCTTCTCGACGAAAAGCTGGGTGCGGGCGTTGAACTCGGCCTGACGGCGCTTGGATTCCTCTTCCTCAGTCAGGATGTCGATGTCGAGCCCGGTGAGCTGGCTCGCCAGCCGCACATTCTGCCCGCGCCGCCCGATCGCCAGCGAAAGCTGCTCGTCCGGCACCACGACCTCGATGCGCGGGGCGTCTTCATCGACGACGACCTTGCTCACCTCGGCGGGTTGGAGCGCGTTGACAAGGAACGTCGCCTGATCTTCCGACCACGGAATAATGTCGATCTTTTCGCCTTGAAGCTCGCCGACAACGGCCTGAACGCGGCTGCCGCGCATCCCGACGCAGGCGCCGACCGGGTCGATCCCGCCATCATAAGAGATCACGGCGATCTTGGCGCGGCTGCCCGGATCGCGGGCGACGGCCTTGATCTCGATCACGCCGTCATAGATTTCCGGCACTTCCATCTTGAAGAGCTCCGCCATGAATTGCGGATCGGTGCGCGAGAGGAAGATCTGCGGGCCGCGCGCTTCGCGGCGCACATCCTTGACATAGGCGCGGATGCGGTCGTTCGGGCGGTACGCCTCGCGGCCGATCTTCTCGTTGCGGCGCAGGATCGCCTCGCCCCGGCCGATATCGACGATGATATTGCCGTATTCCTCGCGCTTGACGACGCCGTTGATGATCGTGCCGGCGCGGTCCTTGAATTCTTCATATTGCCGGTCACGTTCGGCCTCGCGGACCCGCTGAAGGATCACCTGCTTGGCCGATTGCGCGGCGATGCGGCCCAGATCGACCGGGGGCACCTGTTCCTCGAACACGTCGCCAACCTGCGCGCCGCCCGCGAAATCCTCGATCACCGCGCCATCGCGGAGCCAGTGGCTGCCGCTGCTCCGCGGCTTTTCAAAATAGGGGCGGGCCTGATCGGCGGTCAGCTCGGCCTGATAATTCTCGACCGCTTCTTCCTCGACCACGGTGCGCACGCGGGTAAAGGTCGCGTTGCCGGTCTTACGGTCGATATGGACGCGGATATCCATCTCGGCGCCGTAGCGCGACTTGGCCGCGCGCGCGAGGCTGTCCTCCATCGCCTCGATGACCAGTTCCGGCTCGATCATCTTCTCGCGGGCGACGGCCTCGGCGGTTTGCAAAAGCTCGAGCTGATTGGCAGCGGTGATCGCCATCACGTTACTCCTTTTCGGCGTTATCGCCGGCTTGTTCGGTTTCGATCTCGTCAAATGCGGCCTCGTCGAGATGGTCGATCTCGATCCCGGCCTCTTTCTTCTGGCGGAGCATCTCCGCAATCAAATCATCGGTGAGCACAAGTTTCGCATCGGCGAGCCAGTCGAAATTCAGCCCGATCGTCTGCTCGTCGCCGCCGACCTCGATATTGATCAGCACCTCGTCGCCCTCGACGCCCGCCAGAACGCCCTTGAAGCGTTTGCGCCCGTCGATCTGCTGGTTCGTCTCGATCCGCGCCTCATAGCCCTGAAACGCCTCGAAATCCTTGAGCCGGGTCAGCGGCCGGTCGATGCCGGGGCTGGAGACCTCGAGATTATACGCGTCCTCGATCGGGTCCTCGACGTCCAGCGTCGCGGAAATCGCGGTGGAAATCTCGGCGCAATCATCGACATTGATGCCGCCATCGGGACGGTCGGCCATGACTTGCAGAAGCGCGGTCTTGCCGCCTTGAAGGCGCAGGCGGACCAGTTCGAATCCCATATCCTCGATCACCGGCGTGATGATCTCGGCGAGGCGGCGGTCGATTGCGGTCTTTGCGATCAGATCATTGGACAAGGCGTGTCCTTTCAAAAACAAAAACGGGCCGTCGCGGCCCGTATTCTTTCATCCGGTGGGGCAGGGGGTGGAAGCCTGCGCCGCTATTGGGCTCCATATAGGCCGGGGCGCAGGGTAATGCAAGCGGCCTCGGCGCGTTCAGTCAGGCGAGCCCGCTTGCGCCCATGTGCTGCGCGCCTCATCCATTGCGCGGGCCAGCTCGCGCGCGATGCGCGGCTCGGACATGGCGTGGCCGGATGCGGGCAGAAGCCGCAAGGACGCGCGCGGCCACGCGGCCGCCAGATCATGCGCGGCGGAAGGCGGGCAGACCATGTCATAGCGCCCCTGCACGATCACCCCCGGCAGATGCGAGATGCGGGGCATGTCGCGCAGGATCTGGCCCTCGTCCAGAAAGCAGCCATTCGCGAAATAATGGCTCTCGAGCCGCGCAAAGCAGCGCGCGTAATCCGGCGCGATCTGCCCCGCGCCCGGCCCGTCCAGCGTCGCGAGCCGGTTTTCCCAGGCTGCCCAGCTTTGCGCGATCCGCGCCTCGGCGATATGATCGCCGCAGGTCAGGCGCCGGTGATAGGCGCCGATCAGATCGGAGCGTTCATCCTCGGGGATGGGGGCGATGAACGCGGCCCAGGCGTCGGGCCAGAACCGCGCCGCGCCGCCGCCATAGAACCAGTCCAGCTCTTCCCGGCGGCCCAGAAACACACCGCGCAGCACAAGGCCCAGCACCGCGCCCGGATCGGCCTGCGCCGCGGCAAGCGCAAGCGTCGCGCCCCAGCTTCCGCCGAAAAGAACCGCGCGCGTGATCCCAAGCGTCGCCCGGATGCGGCGCAGATCCTCGATCAGATGCGCGGTCGTGTTCCGCTCGAGGGTCGCATAGGGGGCCGAGCGCCCGCAGCCGCGTTGATCGAAGAGCACGATGCGGTAATGCTCCGGGTCGAAAAAGCGCCGCATATACGGGCTCGATCCGCCGCCCGGCCCGCCATGCAGCACGATCACCGGCACGCCGTCCGGGTTGCCCGACTGCTCGAGGTAAAGCGTGTGGCCGTCGCCGACATCCAGCATCTGCCGCGCGAACGGCTCGCGCGCGGGGTAAAGCTGCCCGGCGGCCTCGTCGTAATGCCCTGCTGACCTCATCATCATTTCTCTATACAAGCAGGGCGCGGGAAGTGAAAAGGCCAGCAAAGGAGCCGCCCATGATCGACAGCAAGGACCAGGCCGAGATCGACAAGTTCGAGGCGATGGCCGCCGAATGGTGGGATCCGGCGGGGAAGCTCAAGCCGCTCCATATGATGAACCCGGTGCGGCTGGGCTATATCACGGCGCAGATCGCCGCCGAGTTCGGGCGCGATCTGCGCGCGCCGATGCCGTTTGACGGGCTCCGCATTCTTGATATCGGCTGCGGGGGCGGGCTTTTGTCCGAACCGATGGCGCGGCTTGGCGCGCGCGTTCTCGGCGCGGATGCGGCCGAGGGCAATATCGAGACGGCGCGGGTTCATGCCGCGCAATCGGGGCTCGAGATCGACTACCTGGCGGTCACCGCCGAAGAGCTGGCCGCGAACGGCGAGGCGTTCGACACTGTCCTCGCCTTCGAGATCGTCGAGCATGTCGCGTCCCCGCAAGATTTCATCGCGGCCTGCGGCGATCTCGTCCGGCCGGGCGGGCTGCTGATCGGCTCGACCCTGAACCGCACGCCGCAGAGCTTTGCCGCAGCAATCATTGGGGCGGAATATGTGATGCGTTGGCTGCCGCGCGGCACGCATGACTGGCGCCGCTTCATCACCCCGGACGAGCTGGCGGCGATGATGTCGGGCGCGGGGCTTCATGTCATCGACCGCATGGGGATGGTGTTCAACCCCGTCTCGTGGGACTGGTCGCTGTCGCCACGCAATCTGGCGGTGAATTACGCGATGACCGCGCGGCGCGAGGGTTAGGTTCCGGCGCGGTCCGATGGGTGGTTGACCCCGTCGGCCCACGGCACCTCGCCCAGATCGCGCGGGTTGACGCCCTCGATCGCGGCGGCGTTCACGCCGAACTCATTGGGGTTCGAGCGGCGGCGGTGATGGGTGTATATGCCGCAGACACGGCAGAAATAATGCCGCGCGGTGTTGGTGCCGAAGCTGTATTCGCTCAGCAGCTCCTCCCCGCGAACGACGCGCACCCCGTCCAGAGGAGCGCTGACCGCGATCGCGCCACGCCGGCGGCAGAACGAGCAGTCGCAGCGCCGCGCAGATGCGAAACCGTCGCCGAGCGTGACCGCCAGCTCGACGCCCCCGCAATGGCAGGTCAGGCGGTGCGGGCCGGCGCCTTGCGGCAGGCTCATCTGCGCACCTGCGGGACGCGCGATCGTCCATAGCGCGCCTCGGGATGCGGCGGGTGGCCATCATTGCGCCGCCAATAGGCCGCGCCGCCGACCCGCGCGAAAACCGGGATCGTCAGCACCACCCCGGCCGCGAACCCGCCCGCATGAGCCCAATAGGCGACCCCGCCCTCGCCCGCGATGGACGAAAACCCGCCAAGAAGCTGCACGCCGAACCACAAGACCAGCATCACCCAGGCCGGGATCGTGAAGATGCGGATCAGGATGATGATGATGACCAGCACATCGACCCGCGCCCTTGGGTAAAGCAGCAGATACCCGCCCATCACGCCCGCCACGGCGCCGGACGCGCCGACCATCGGGATCATCTCGGACGGGTTGGCGTAGATCTGCGCCGCCGCCGCCAGAAGCCCGCAGGCGAGGTAGAAGATCAAGAAGCCCAGATGGCCCATCCGCTCTTCGAGATTGTCACCGAAAATCCACAAAAACAGCATGTTGCCGGCGATATGCATGAAACCGGCATGGAGGAACATATGGCTGACGAGGCCGATCAGCATATCGCCGTTCGTCACCGCGCCGGGGTAAAGCGCAAGCCGCCACCACAGATCGGGCATCCCGCCCGGACCGTCGCCGAGCGTTGCGATGAACATCACGATATTGAGCCCGATCAGGATCAGCGTGACATAGGGCGTCTTTTCGGACGGGTTGTGATCGCGGATCGGGAACATCGGCTCAGATCGGCGCCAGAACCACGACCGCGCGCCCGCCCGAGGTCAGGGCGATGCTGCCCTCCTTCTGGCCGACCGGGATCGCGGTGCCGTCAACGCGCCGCAGCGCCGCGCCAAGCGCGTCATCCAGCGCCATCTGCGCTTGCGGGCAGGCCATCATCGTCGCGCCAAGCTGCGCGGGGCCCGAGATCACGCCGCTGGCGGGATCGCGGCGCAGGCCCATGAAGGAATTGCAGCCGCCGCGAAACACGATCTCGCCATTGGCGAGCGATACGCTCGCATCCGAGCCTTCGGGCAGCGCGGCACCGTCGATCCATGTCACCGCCCATTCGGACGGGTCCGGCATCAGCCCCGTGCCGGCGGGCGTGCAGCCGGCGGCCGCGAGGCCAAGGCCGAGTGTGACAAGCGCAATGCGGAATTTCATGAGGCGGCCTCGCGGTTCGATCGGTTTGCGTGCGGCGCCGGGGCGGCGCCTTGTGTCTGCTTGGCGCGACTCTGGACTGAAGGCGCGCTTCTGGCAAGGCCGCGATGAGATCGCGCGGCCCGCGCGCGCCATCCGCGCTTCGGGGTCGCAAGGGGTGGACAGCACCGCCGATCCGCGTATCGTCCGGGCACGCGACATCACCGGAGCATGATCTCATGGACAGCCTCACCGAACGCCGCAATGCCGCCATCGCGCGCGGGGTCGCCGCCGCAACCGAGATCTACGCCGACCGCGCAGAGAATGCCGAGATCTGGGACAGTGCCGGGCGGCGCTATATCGACTTCGCCGCCGGAATCGCCGTGGTCAATACCGGCCACCGCCACCCGAAGGTCATGTCAGCGGTCGAGCAGCAGCTTTCGCGCTTTACCCATACCTGCCATCAGGTCGTCCCTTACGAGAATTATGTCGAGCTGGCCGAGCGGCTGAACGAGCTTGTCCCCGGCGACTGGCCGAAAAAGACCATCTTCGCGACGACCGGCGCCGAGGCGGTCGAGAACGCCGTCAAGATCGCGCGCCATTACCGGCAGCGCCCGGCGGTGATCTCGTTCGCGGGCGGCTTTCACGGGCGCACCTATATGGGCATGACGCTGACCGGCAAGGTCCAGCCCTACAAGGCGGGGTTCGGGCCGATGATGGGCGATGTGTGGCACCTGCCGTTCCCCTGCGCGCTTCACGGCGTCACCGAGGCGGATGCGCTGGACGCGCTTGACCGGCTCTTCAAGGCCGATCTCGGCCCCGACCAGATTGCCGCGATCATCGTCGAGCCGGTGCAGGGCGAGGGCGGTTTTTACGAGGTGCCGACCAGCTTCATGCGCAAGCTGCGCGAGATCTGCGATCAGTACTCGATCCTCTTGATTGCGGACGAGGTGCAGACCGGGTTTGCGCGGACCGGGCGGCTCTTTGCGATGGAACATCACGGCGTTGCGGCCGATCTGACCACGATGGCCAAGGGGCTTGGCGGCGGGCTGCCGATTTCGGCGGTGACGGGGCGGGCCGATGTGATGGACAGCCCCGCGCCGGGCGGGCTCGGCGGCACCTATGCGGGCAATCCCCTGGGCGTTGCGGCCGCGCTTGCGGTGCTGGAGGTCATCGAGGAAGAAGATCTTTGCGCGCGCGCCGAACGTCTGGGGCAGCGGCTGAAGCAACGCCTCGCGGGAATGCGGGACGAGATCCCGCAGATCGTCGATATTCGCGGGCCGGGCTTCATGAACGCGGTCGAGTTCAACCATCCCGGCACCGACCGCCCCGACCCCGATTTCGCAAACCGCGTCCGGCAAGAGGCGCTGGATCGCGGGCTGATCCTGCTCACCTGCGGGGTTTACGGCAATGTCATCCGCTTCCTTGCCCCGATCACCATCGAGGACGATGTGTTCGACGAGGCGCTTGGCCTGCTGGAGGAGGCGATGCTGGCCGCGCGCGGCTGAG
>JAUNRZ010000059.1 GCA_030539455.1 Paracoccus sp. (in: a-proteobacteria)
GGTCCAGCAATTGCTCGCGCGTCCAGACGCGGCCCGGCTTTTCCATCAGCGTGGAAAGCAGCCGAAACTCGGTCGGCCCGAGATGGAGCGCTTGCCCGGCGCGGAACACCCGATGCTCGCCGGCGTCAAGGATGATGTCGCCGTAGCTCAGCCGCTCCCCCATCGTGGCGGGGCGGGTGCGGCGCAGCTGGGTGCGCAGCCGCGCCATCAGCTCGACCACCGAATAGGGCTTGACCACATAATCATCCGCGCCCGTTTCCAGCCCGCGCACCCGGTCGCCCTCATCGCCGCGCGCCGACAGCATCACGATCGGGATGCGCCGCGTTTCCGGGTCCGCCTTGATCCGCCTGCACACTTCGATCCCCGAGACATTGGGCAACATCCAGTCCAGCACGATGAGGTCCGGCTGTTCCTCATGGACCAGCAGCAGCGCCTCGTCGCCGTTCTCGGCCATCACGACGCGAAACCCCTCGGCTTCGAGATTGTATTTCAGAACCGCGCGCTGAGCGCCCTCATCCTCGACAACCAGAACACACGGGGTCTGCGCAGAACACATGGCTTAGTCCTCACCTTCATTCAGCTCGGCGCGGCTGACGCTGTCGCTTTTGGGGCGCGCGTCTTCGGGCAGCTCGCCGGTGACAAGATAGATCACCTGCTCGGCGATCGAGGTCGCATGATCGCCCATGCGCTCGATATTCTTGGCGATGAAATGCAGATGCATACAGGCGGTGATGTTGCGCGGATCTTCCATCATATAGGTCAGGAATTCGCGGAAGAGCGCGTTATACATCTGGTCCACTTCCAGATCGCGCTGCCGCACATCGGCGGCGAGATTCGCGTCGCGCTGGATATAGCTGTCGAGCGCGTCTTTCATCATCCGCTCGACCGTCGCGGCCATCCGGCGCAGCGCGAGGCCAGAGCCGTTGATGACCGGCAGATGCGCCAGCACATGGCTGCGCTTGGCCATGTTCTTGGCGTAATCGCCGACCCGCTCGAGGCTCGCGGCGATCTTCATCACGGTCAGCACGACGCGCAGATCGGTCGAGTTCGGCGCACGCAGCGCGATCAGCCGAGCCGCTTCCTCGTTGATCTGCATCTCGAGCTCGTCAATGGCGCGGTCGCGGCGGCGGACCTGCTCGGCCAGCTCTTCATCGCGCGATTCGAGCGCGGTCGCCGCCTCGTTGATCGCGGCCTCGACCAGACCGCCCATCTTGATGACAAGCGCCTGGACCGTCTCGAGGTCCCGATCGAATGCGGACGCGATGTGTTTTTCCTGGGTCATGATGGCCCTCCGTTAGCCGATGCGGCCGGAAATATAGCTTTCCGTGCGCGGGTCTTGCGGATTGGTGAAGATCTGGTCCGTGTCGCCGAACTCGACCAGATTGCCGAGATGGAAGAACGCGGTTTTCTGGCTGACGCGCGCGGCTTGCTGCATCGAGTGTGTGACGATGACGACCGAGTATTGCTGACGCAGCCGGTCGATCAGCTCTTCCACCTGCGCGGTGGCGATCGGATCGAGCGCCGAGCACGGCTCGTCCATCAGCAGAACCTCTGGCTC
The DNA here is from genome assembly GCA_030539455.1 of Paracoccus sp. (in: a-proteobacteria). GTDB lineage: Bacteria > Pseudomonadota > Alphaproteobacteria > Rhodobacterales > Rhodobacteraceae > Paracoccus. Next base: position 1,559 of record JAUNRZ010000059.1, read on the forward strand.
GGTCGCGACGGCGCGCGCGATGCAAAGCCGCTGCTGCTGGCCGCCCGAAAGCCCGGTGCCGGCTTCTGACAGGCGGTCCTTCACCTCGTTCCACAGCGCCGCGCCGCGCAGGGCCTTCTCGACGATCTCATCGGTTTCGGCCTTGTTACGCACGAGGCCGTGGATGCGCGGCCCGTAGGCCACATTGTCGTAGATCGACTTGGGGAACGGATTCGGCTTCTGGAACACCATCCCGACGCGAGCGCGAAGCTGCACCGGATCGACGCGGCGGTCATAGATATTCTCGCCGTCGAGCAGGATCTCACCCTCGACGCGCGCGACGCTGATCGTGTCGTTCATGCGGTTGATGCAGCGCAGGAAGGTCGACTTGCCGCAACCCGACGGGCCGATAAAGGCCGTCACGGTCTTGTTCTGGATATCGACATCGACGTCTTTGATCGCGTGCTTGTCGCCGTAGAAAACCTGCACGTTGCGGGCCTTCACCTTGATTTCTTTGTGTTCCGCCATCTGACGCTCCGCAAGGCTCATATCATTCATTTTTTCGCTCCGCTTTTATGGTTACCAACGGCGCTCGAACTTGCGACGAAGATAGACGGCCAGCACATTCATGCACAGCAGGAAGATGAGCAGCACGATGATGGCGCCCGAGGCGCGCTCGAAGAACGCCGGATCGGAACGCTGCGTCCAGTTATAGACCTGCACCGGCAGGGCCGAGGCGGGGTCGGTCAGCCCGCCATCCCAGGGCGCCGCGGGGTAGGTCTGAACGAACGCGACCATGCCGATCAGCAGCAGCGGCGCTGTCTCGCCCAAAGCCTGCGCGAGCCCGATGATCGTGCCGGTCAGGATGCCGGGCATGGCCAGCGGCAGCACGTGGTGGAACACGGTCTGCATCCGGCTTGCCCCGACGCCCAAAGCGGCGTCGCGGATCGAGGGCGGCACGGATTTCAGCGCCGCGCGGGTCGAGATGATGATCGTCGGCAGCGTCATCAGCGTCAGCACCAGACCGCCCACGATCGAGGCGGATCGCGGCAGGTGCATGAACTGGATGAACGCGGCGAGGCCGAGAATACCGAACACGATCGACGGCACGGCCGCGAGATTCGCGATATTCACCTCGATCACGTCGGTCAGCCGGTTCTTGGGCGCGAACTCTTCAAGGTAGATCGAGGCGGCAACGCCGATCGGCACGGCCAGCAGCAGCACGGTCAGCATCATGTAAAGCGAGCCGAGCAGGGCAACGCCCAGCCCAGCGGCCTCGGGCATGTTGTCCGGCGCGTCGGCGCGGGTGATGAAATGCCAGTTGAACCGCGTCTCGAGCGTGCCGGCCTCCTGCATGGCATGGGCAAGCTGATACTGCGCGACAGAGGTGCGCGAATCGATCGCGGCGATGGCCTCGGTCACGCGGCCCTTGAACATCCCGTCGATGCGCGAAGCGGCCAGCATGTTCACGTCGATTGTCTGCCCGACCAGCTCGGGATCGTTCAGAACGCGGAACCGCAGATCCTGATTCGCGCGGCTCGAGAAGATCGAGGCGACGTCGCGATTGGTCAGGCCCTCGATCTGGGTGCCGCTTTGCTCGATCCAGTTATTGACCGCGCCGACCAGCAGCGGCGCGTATTGCGTCGTGATGACGCGGCGCATCTCTTCGGGGTCGCGGTTGCCCTCGGGGTCGACGACCGCCGGGTCGATATAGACCGGCACCGACACGAAGGTTTGCGTGAAGGCCGGCAGCCCGTCGCGCAGGACCGTGAACACCAGCAGCAGCAGCGCCAGCGCCGCAATCGCGATCGCGCCGATGCCGTACGCCTTGAACCGGCTTTCCGCGCGGTTGCGGCGTTTGGTCCGCTCGTCCAGCACGAGCAGCGATTTGCGCGCGCCGCGCGGCTCGGAAGCGGCCGGCGCTGCCGGCGCGTGGGGATTGGTCGCGTCGGTCATTCGTACTGCTCCCGGTATTTGCGCACGATATAGAGCGCGAGGATATTCAGCCCCAGCGTGATGACGAACAGCGTCAGGCCAAGGGCGAAGGCCACCAGAGTCTCGGGCGAGGTAAAGTCCGAATCGCCCGTCAACTGGCCGACGATCTTGACGGTGATCGTGGTCATCGCCTCGAACGGGTTGACGCTGATCGTGCCCATCGCGCCGGCGCCCAGAACGACGATCATCGTCTCGCCGATGGCGCGCGAGGCGGCCAGAAGGATCGCACCGATCACCCCCGGCAGCGCAGCGGGCAGCACGACCTTGCGCACCGTCTCGCTATGGGTCGAGCCAAGCCCGAGGCTCCCGTCGCGCAGCGATTGCGGCACGGCGTTGATGATGTCGTCCGACAGGGACGATACGAACGGGATCAGCATGATGCCCATGACAAGGCCGGCCGTCATCACGCTGCTGCCGGTCGAGCCGAGCCCGGCGGGGATCGCGATCCAGTCGCGCAGCAGCGGGCCGACCGTCATCAGCGCGAAAAGCCCGTAAACGATGGTCGGGATACCGGCCAGCACCTCGACCACCGGCTTCACGAGGCCGCGCACGCGGGGGCTCGCATATTCGGCCATGTAGATCGCCGCGAAGAGGCCGATCGGCACGGCGAAAAGCAAGGCGATGAACGAGATGTAGAGCGTGCCCCAAAGCAGCGGCAGCAGGCCAAGCTGCGACATGCCGCGGTCGTAGCTTTGCGATTCCCAGGTCGTGCCGAAGAAGAAATTCTGCCACGGATAGCTGCGGAAGAACTGCGCGCTTTCGCTGATGAGCGAGAAGATGATGCCCAGCGTCGTCGCGATCGCAACCAGCGCGCAAGCGAGCAGGAGGCCTCGCACGATCTGCTCGACCACGTTGCGGGCGCGGAATTCGGGGTTGATGCGCGTGTAGCTGAACGCGAGCCCCGCGAGGCCCGCAAGCGCGATCAGCACCAGCACCGTGTTGCCGTATTGGGTGATGCCCAGCGGCAGCAGCGAGCCGAACGCGTAAAGCACGAAGATGATGAACGGCGGCAGGAAAGCCGAGAGCGCGACGCTCCAGCCGTAATAGATCGGCCGCGAATGAAGCCGGCGCACATCGCCGCCCGCGACCGCCGTGGCGCGGTGCCGACCGGCGACATAGCTGACCGCGAGAAGCGCCGCAAAGATCAGGAAAATATATATCATATCAGAACTTTCCGGCAGGAGCGGTCAGAAAAAGGACATACATACGCGGAAACAGAGGAAGGATCGGGCGGGGCAGCGATGTGCCCCGCCCGAAGCCTTGATCAGTTCATGACGACTTCGTCAGCCACATGAGCCTGGGTCTCGGCCAGCTCGGGGTCGGCGACCAGGCCGTAAGCGGCCAGCGGGCCGTCGGGGCCGGCCATGCCGTCCGAGACGAAGAACTCGGCGAACTCTTTCAGGCCGGGGATCACGCCGATATGCGCTTTCTTGACGTAGAAGAACAGCGGGCGCGAGACCGGGTATTCGCCCGAGGCGATCGTCTCGGTCGAGGGGGTCACGCCGTCGATGGTCGCAACGCGCAGGCGGGCGGTGTTGTTCTCGTAGAACGACAGGCCGAACACGCCGATGGCTTCGCGGTCGCTGTCGAGGCGAGCCAGCGTTTCGGTGTAGTCGCCGTCGATATCGACCGAGCGCCCGTCCGTGCGGACCTGCATGCACATTTCCTTGGCGGTGTCTGCGTCGTGAGCTTCCTCGAACGCAGCTTTGGCGCCCGATTCTTCACAGCCAACGGCCAGCACTTTTTCCTCGAACACTTCGCGGGTGCCGTGGCGGGTGCCCGGAACGAACGCGGTGATGCCTTGATCGGGCAGATCGGCATTGGCTTGCGCCCAGGTGGTGTGCGGGTTCGCGACCACTTCGCCATCAACGACGACGTTGCGGCCCAGCGCGTTGAAGATATCGGCCGGGGTCAGCACGAATTCCGGGCCGTTCACGTCCGAGGCGAACACGATCCCGTCATAGCCGATGCGGACTTCGATGATGTCCTCGACGCCGTTCGCGGCGCAGGTTTCACGCTCGCCGTCGCGAATCGGGCGCGAGGCGTTGGCGATGTCGATGGTGTTCTCGCCGACGCCGTTGCAGAACTGCGACAGACCGCCGCCCGAGCCGCCGCCTTCAACGACCGGAGCCGCGAATTCCGGGTAGTTGGCCGGGAATTCGGTGGCAACGATGTTCGAGTAAGGCAGAACGGTCGAGGAACCGGCGACCGAGACATAGTCGCGGGCCGAGGCGATGGCAGCGCTCGACGCGAGGACGGCGATTGCCGACATGGTGATCTTGACGGATTTCATGGATCTCTCCTGAGTCTATTCATGGGGCCATGATCGGCCTGTGGCCCGAGTAAAGATTTGCCGTGACGCTTATGCGACGGAACTGTGACAGTTTTATGTCAATGGCAGAGTTGTCTGCTTGTGATCTCATCAATGATCGAAATACGCAGGGCGGCCGGCGATTATTCCGGCGCGCGGCGCGATATGCGCTGCCCGGCCGCGACCCGGCGATAATCCGCCGATCAGCCGATGCGCCCGCGCTCCCCGCCGGTCTGGGCGCGGTCCATCAGCAGATGGTCGAGAATCACGCAAGCCGCCATCGCCTCGGCGGCCGGGACGGCGCGGATCCCGACGCAGGGATCGTGGCGGCCTTCGGTGATCAGCTCGGTTTCCTCGCCGGTGCGAGTGATCGTGCGGCGCGGCGTCAGGATCGAGCTGGTCGGCTTGACCGCCATCCGCACCACGATGTCCTGCCCGGACGAGATACCGCCCAGTATGCCGCCGGCGTGGTTCGACAGAAACTCCGGCCCGCCCTCACCCGCGCGCATCTCGTCGGCGTTCTCGGTCCCGCGCAGCGCGGCAGCCGCCATGCCCTCGCCGATCTCGACGCCCTTGACCGCGTTGATCGACATCATCGCCGCCGCGAGATCGGTGTCGAGCTTGGCGTAGATGGGCGCGCCGAGACCCGGAGGGCAGCCCTCGATCAGCACCTCGATCGCCGCGCCCACACTGTCTCGTTCCTTGCGGATCGAGGTCAGATATTCCTCCCATTGCGGCGCCGCCTCGGCGTCGGGCAGGAAAAACGGGTTCTGCTCGATCGCGCTGCGGTCGAACCGCGCGCGGTCCAGCATCATCGCGCCCATCTGCACCATATATCCGGTGATCCGCAGCCCCGGCAGCAGATCACGCAAAGCGGCGAACGCCACACCGGCCGCCGCAACCCGCGCCGCCGTCTCGCGCGCCGAGGACCGCCCCCCGCCGCGCGGATCGCGCAGCCCGTATTTCAGATGATAGGTCAGATCGGCATGGCCGGGGCGGAACGCGTCGGCGATCTTCGAATAGTCCTTCGACCGCTGATCGGTGTTCTCGATCATCAGCTGGATCGGCGTGCCGGTCGTGCGCCCCTCATAGACGCCGGAGAGGATGCGCACCGCATCCGCCTCGCGCCGCTGGGTGGTGTTCTTCGACGTGCCGGGCCGGCGGCGGTCCATGAACCCTTGGATGAACGCCTCGTCCAGCGCGATGCCCGGCGGGCAGCCATCGACGGTCGCGCCCAATGCCGGGCCGTGGCTTTCGCCCCATGTGGTAAAGCGGAACACCCGCCCGAACGTGTTGAAGCTCATCACCGCCTCCTTTGCGGGTTGGTTAGCGGGCGCGGCGCGGCCCCGCAAGAACGCACTTGCGCCGGGCGCGCGCTCGGCCCATCCTTGTCGAACCTCGGGGAGCCTTCGGGCTGAGATGCGGATTCCCGCGAACCCGTTGAACCTGATCCGGTCAAACCGGCGGAGGGAAGGTCACGCAGCCCCCGCCATCACGATGCAAGGAACGCTGCCATGAAACCCGCTCTTTTCGGCTCGGCACTCGCGATCGGCCTTGGTGCCGCCTCGCTGCAAGCCGCCGCGCAGGACCGCCCGCAATTCACCGTCTATGCGCCCGACTATTTCGCGTCGAGCTGGGGGCCGGGGCCGAAAATCCAGGAAGGGTTCGAGGCGATCTGCGAATGCGATCTGGTGTTCGTGACCGGCGACGTGCTGCCGCGCATCCTGCTCGAGGGTGAGGGCACCCGAGCCGATGCGGTGATCGGGCTGAACACCGATGTCATGGCGCGCGCCCGCGCGAGCGGGCTTTTCGCGCCGCACGGTCAGGACACAAGCGATCTGACCATGCCGGTCGAATGGGATGACGAGGTGTTCCTGCCGTTCAACTGGTCGCAGGTCGCCTTTGTCTATGACGAGAACCGGCTGGACGAGGCGCCGACATCGTTCGAGGCGCTGCTGGATGCACCCGATGATCTGAGCATCATCATTCAGGACCCGCGCGCCGCCGTTTCCGGCCTTGCGCTGCTGCTTTGGGTCAAGGCGATCTATGGCGACGCGGCCGGCGAGGCGTGGGAGCGGCTTGCCCCCAAGGTGCTGACCGTCACGCAAGGCTGGTCCGAAGCCTACGGGATGTTCACCGATGGCGAGGCGGACATGGTTCTGTCCTTCACCTCATCGCCCGCCTATCACATCATGGCCGAGAACGAGACGAACTATCACGCCGCGATCTTCGACGAGGGGCATTATCTTTACGTCGAGACCGCCGCGCGCATCGGCGGCTCGATCAAACCCGAGCTCGGCAAGCAGTTCATGGAATATATCCTCTCGGACGATTTCCAGTCGATGATCGCCGAGGCGAACTGGTCCTTCCCGGCAAAGCTCGACGAAGCGGAATGGCCCGACGTGTTCCGCGAGCTGCCGCAGCCCGAGCGGACCATCCATCTCTCCGAACGCGAGGCCGAGTCGCTGCGTCAGCCGGCGCTGAATGAATGGCTGACCGCGTTGTCGCGCTAGGCCGCAGCCAAGCCGGCGCAGGGCGTTTTGGCGGCGGCGAGGCTCTGATCGGGCAGCTTGCGGCCGCGTTTCTGCTGGCCATGATCGGCGGGACGATCGCCGCCGTCGCGTGGCGGGCCGGCGGGCTTGGCGCGCTTGGGCCGTGGGACTGGCGCGCGGTCTGGTTCACGATCTGGCAGGCGGCGCTTTCGGCGACGCTGTCGGCGGTGCTGGCGATCCCGGTTGCCAAGGCGCTCGCGCGGCGGCAGTTTGCGGGGCGGCGCGCGCTTGTGACGCTGCTGGGCGCGCCGTTCATCCTGCCGGTCATCGTCGCGATCACCGGGCTGGTCGCGGTGTTCGGCCGCTCCGGCATCGCCAATGCCGCGCTTGGCTGGGCGGGACTGCCGAGCGTGTCGATATATGGCTGGCAAGGGGTCATTATCGCTCATGTTTTCTTCAACCTGCCGCTTTCGGTCCGGCTGATCCTGCAAGGCTGGCAGTCGATCCCGGCCGAGCGCGTCCGCCTTGCCCAGTCGCTGGGCTTCACCCCTTCCGACATCTCGCGCCATCTCGAGCGGCCGATGCTGCGCGAGGTGCTGCCGGGGGTCTGGCTTGCGGTGTTTCTCGTCTGCCTCACCTCATTCGCGGTCGCGCTCGCGCTTGGCGGCGGGCCGCGCGCCACGACGATCGAGCTTGCGATCTATCAGGCGTTCCGCTTCGATTTCGACATGGGCCGCGCGGCGAGCCTGGGGCTGGTCCAGATCGGGCTGTGCCTGATCGCATTGCTGCTATCCGCGCGCATCGCCGTGCCGGCCGCTTTCGGCGCGGGGCTGGACCGCATCGCGCCGCTGCCCGCCCCGCCGGGCTGGCGCGCGCCGGTTGACGCGCTTTGGATCATCGCCGCATCGGCGTTTCTGATCGTGCCGATGGCGGCCGTCATGGCGACCGGTATCCCGCGCATCCCCGCGCTGCCCGACATGGTCTGGCTCGCCACGCTGCGATCGCTTGGCATGGCGGTCGTCTCGGCGCTGCTGACGCTGGCCCTGACCCTGCCGCTCGCGCTTGCCATCGCGCAGGGCCGCTCATGGGTCGAGTTCGCGGGGATGGTCCCGATCGTCGCATCACCGCTTGTGCTTGGGACCGGTCTGTTTCTGATCCTGCGCCCGTTCGTCCAGCCCGATCAGCTCGCCTTGCCGGCGACGGCGGCGATCAACGCGGTGATGGCGATGCCGTTTGCCTTGCGCGCCCTTGTTCCTGCGGCGCGGGCGCTACGCGCCGATTACGGGCGGCTCGCCGATTCGCTGTCGCTGAGCGGGCTGGCGCGGCTGCGGCTTGTGACGCTTCCGCGCCTTGCCGCGCCGATGGGCTTTGCCGGAGGGCTTGCTGCCGCGCTTTCGATGGGCGATCTGGGCGTGATCACGCTTTTCGCCAGCCCTGACCGTGCCACGTTACCCTTTGTGCTTTATTCGCTGATGAATTCCTACCGCATGGCCGACGCAGCGGCAGCGGCGGTGCTGTTGATGGCGATCAGCTTTGCGCTCTTTTGGTCGTTCGAGAGAGGGGGCCGCCATGCTGCGGCTTGATCGCGCCGAGGCTGTGCTGGGCGATTTCCGGCTGAGCGCCGATCTGTCCTTGCCGCCGGCGGGGCGTTATGCGGTGATCGGCCCGTCCGGTTCGGGCAAATCGACGCTGCTTGGCATGATCTCGGGCTTCACGCCCCTCTCGGACGGGAGGGTGAGCTGGGAGGGGCGCGATCTGACCGGGGTGCCGCCCGGCCAGCGTCCGGTCTCGATCGTGTTTCAGGACCAGAACCTCTTTCCGCATCTAAGCGTCGCGCAGAATACCGGGCTGGGCCTGCGCCCCGATCTGCGGCTGAGCCGCGAGCAGCATGAAGCGGTCGCGACCGCGCTGGAAAATGTAGGGCTCGCCGGCATGGGCGAGCGGCGGCCGGCACAGCTTTCCGGCGGCCAGCAAAGCCGCGTGGCGCTTGCGCGCGTTCTGCTGCGCGCGCGGCCGATCTTGCTGCTGGACGAGGCGTTCGCGGCGCTCGGCCCCGCGCTCAAGACCGAGATGCTGGGCCTGCTTGGGCAGATCGCGGACAAGTCAGGCGCAACCGTCCTGATGGTCACGCATGAGCCGGCTGACGCGCGCCATTTCGCGCCCGAGACGATCGTGGTGATGCATGGGCGCGCGCAAAGCCCGGTCGCCACGGGGCCGCTGCTCGACAACCCGCCGGACGCGCTGCGCAGCTATCTGGGCAGTTAGCAGCGACCGTCCAGCGGCGGGCGCAGACGCTGCCGCTTGCGGTCCGAGCCGGGGATCGCCACAACCAGCACCGTGCGCCACATGATCCACAGATCAAGCCAAAGCGAGGCGCGTTCGAGATAGACCCGCTCGATCCGTAGCTTTGCCGGGAGGCAGCGCGAGAAATAGGCGCGCTCGGTCTCGGCGGCGGATTTGCACCGCACCATGATCGCATCCTCGTGCCGGTGGTAGATCAGTGTCGCGAGACCGGTCACGCCGGGGCGCATTTCCAGCACCTCGGCATATTCCGCAGGGAACCGGCGGACATATTCGGGCAAGGGGGGGCGCGGGCCGACAAAGCTCATCTGGCCGGCGAGAATGTTGAACAATTGCGGCAGCTCGTCGATGCGGTATTTCCGCAGGAAGCGGCCGAAAGGTTTGATCCGCCAGTGTTTATGGGCACCTGTCGCGCCGCTGTCATTATCGTCGCGCAGCATCGTGCGGAACTTGATCTGCGCAAATACCTGACCAAAGCGGGTTGCGCGGCGGCCGCGATAGAAGATCGGCCGTCCCTGAACGGCCAGCAGCAAAACGGCGACGATCAGCATCGGAATGCCAAGCAAGACCAAAAGGCCAATCGCGCCGACGATATCGAAAATGCGCTTGCCGCTGCGGTGGTAGAAATCCCCGCGATGCGCCGCAGGCTGCACGCGCCTGCGGTGAGGGCGCGCCGCGGCCACAGCGATATCCTGCCCGCCATGGTCGGGATTGCCTGTGCAACTCGGCGGCACGCATTACTCCTTCATGCAAATTTCTGCTACCAATGTACGAGCCCAACCACACTAACCAAATGTGGGGGATCGCAAAGGCTTAGGCATTCGCAACGTGAATTACATCACGCCGCCTGTTGCGAGAAATCAACGAATAAGTCAATCTAAGGTTAATTGACCGCGCTGCGGTTGCTTTTTGATAGGTGCTCGATGCGCAAGTTTCTGGTCGTTCTGGACGACACGCCCGAATGTCAGAACGCGATGCGCTATGCTGCGATGCGGGCGGCGCGGACGGCGGGCGGGGTTGTGGTTCTGGCGACCATCTCGGCCGAGGAGATCCAGCACGGTATCGGCGTCGCCGATCTGATGCGCGCCGAAGCCGAGGAGCGAATCACCTCGCAATACAATATTTTCGCCAAATGGATGCGCGACAAGCAATCGGTCGAGCCAGAACTGATCATCCGCGAGGGTGATCCGGCCCAGCAGCTTGTCACTCATATCGCGGAAGACCCGCAGATCGGGGTCATCGTGCTCGGCGCGTCTTCGGGCAAGGGCGGGCCGGGGCCTCTGGTCACGCGGCTCACGCGCGATATCGGAACGCTCCCCTGCCCGCTGACGCTCGTGCCGGGCGATATTTCCAAGGACAGGCTGGAAGAGATCACCTGAACGCGCGCTTGACCCTTGGCTCGACCGCGCCCATATCAAAGCTCAAAGGAGAGCCGCGATGTTCATTCAGACCGAGACCACCCCCAACCCAGCCACGCTGAAATTCCTTCCCGGTCAGTCGGTTCTGGGCGCCGAGACCGCGGATTTCACCTCGGCCGAGGATGCTTCCGTCTCGCCCCTCGCGCGGCGTGTGTTCGGGGTGAGCGGTGTCAGCGGCGTGTTCCTCGGCTCTGATTTCGTGACCGTCACCAAGGACGACGGGGCCGAGTGGGACCATATCAAACCCTCGATCCTCGGCGCCATCATGGAGCATTTCCAGTCCGGCGCGCCCGCGCTTGAAGGCGCCGCCCCCGAGGCGGGTGGCCATGCCGAACATGACGGCCCGGACGCGGAGATCGTCAATCAAATCAAGGAGCTGCTCGACACGCGTGTTCGGCCCGCCGTCGCGCAGGATGGCGGCGACATCACCTTTCACGGCTTTGATCGCGGCGTCGTTTACC
>JAUNRZ010000234.1 GCA_030539455.1 Paracoccus sp. (in: a-proteobacteria)
AGCCGGCCCTGCGCGATCTCGGGCTGATAGGGCGTGTAGGCCGTATACCAGGCCGGGTTCTCGAGAATATTGCGCTGGATCGCGGGCGGGGTGACCGTGCCGTAATAGCCCTGCCCGATCAGGCTGGTCATCACCCGGTTCTTCTTCGCGACCTCTTCCATGCGCGCCAGCAAGGCGGCCTCGGACAGCGGCGCCCAGCCAAGCGCGTCATCCTGCCGGATCGCCGCCGGCACGGTCTCGTCGATAAGCGCCTCGAGGCTTGCCGCCCCGACCACCTTGAGCATCTCGTCCATCTCGGCAGGCGAAGGGCCGATATGGCGGCGATTGGCGAAATCGTCGGGGTTGTAATCGGTCGGGTTCCAACGGGTCATATTCTCAATCCTCATCGGCCACGCCGCGGTGGCCCAGCATCATCACCAGATCCGCCCAAACCGGGGCCGGGCTTCTTTTGTCCCCAAATATCCTCGGGGGGAGTCCCGCAGGGACGGGGGGCAGACAGCCCCCCCCCGCCCCCGGTCGTTCAGCCGATCATCTCGTTATAGGCGGCCTCGTCCATGAAGCCGTCGATCCCGCCCGAGGAGGGCTTGATGCGGAAGAACCACGCCGCAAGCGCGTCGTCATTCACCGCGCCGGGGTTGTCGGCCAGATCGTCGTTGACGGCGGTGATCGTGCCGGCAATCGGCGCCACGATGTCCGAGGCCGCCTTCACCGATTCGATCACCACGATCTCTTCGCCCGCCTCGACCTCGCGCCCCACTTCGGGCAGCTCGACAAAGACGACATCGCCAAGCTGCTCGCTCGCATGGGCGGTGATGCCGACGACGACCTCGTCGCCATCTTGCTTCAGCCATTCGTGATCTTCGGTATATTTCAGCATGTTCAAATCCTTCAGCGTTTGTAGGAGGGTTCGATAAACGGGGTCTTGGCGATCTTAACGGGCACGCGCTTGCCGCGCAGATCGGCGTAAAGGCTCGCATCCTCGGCGATATCGGATTGCACGAACGCCATCGCGATGGGGCCGCCGACGCTGGGTCCGAACCCGCCCGAGCAGACGCGCCCGACAGGCTCGCCGCCGCTGTCCGAGGCGAAGATCTCGACCCCCTCGCGGATCGGCGCGCGGCCCTCGGGGCGCAGCCCGACGCGTTTGCGCGCCGGCCCGTCCGCCAGCTCGGTCAGCACCTTGTCGGCGCCGGGGAAGCCGCCCGCGCGCTCGCCGCCCGCGCGGCGCAGCTTCGGGATCGACCAGCCGAGCCCGGCCTCGGCGGGCGATGTGCTCAGGTCCATATCATGCCCGTAAAGCGGCATCCCCGCCTCGAGCCGCAGCGAATCGCGCGCACCGAGCCCGATCGGCTGGACCGCGTCATCGGCAAGCAGCAGTCTGGTGAATTCAAGCGCGGCAGCTTCGGGCACGGAAATCTCGAACCCGTCCTCGCCCGTATAGCCCGAGCGCGAAACCCATAGCTCGCTGCCCTGCCAGTCGAACACGGCGACATCCATGAATTTCATGTCCCGCACGCCGGGAACCAGCCTGGCCAGCACCTCTTCGGCCATCGGCCCTTGCAGCGCCAGCAGGGCGCGGTCGGTGATCGGCTGGACCTCGACCCCGTCAAGGGTCTGAAGATGCGCGATATCCTGATCGGCGCAGCCTGCGTTGACGACCAGAAGGAGATGATCCTCGCGGTTCGCGATCATCAGATCGTCCATCACGCCGCCATCCTCGGCGGTAAAAATCCCGTAACGCTGCCGCCACGGCGCGAGACCGACCAGATTGGCCGGAACCAGAGTCTCAAGCGCGCGCGCCGCATCCTCGGCCCGGCCCGAGGGCGCGCGGACGATCACCTGCCCCATATGGCTCACATCGAACAGCCCGGCCTTTTCGCGGGTGTGCAGATGCTCGGCCATCACGCCGGGCTTGTATTGGACGGGCATTTCCCAGCCCGCGAACGGCACCATCCGGGCGCCCAGTTCAACGTGAAGCTCATAAAGCGGTGTGCGGCGCAGCGCAGTCATCGGCATCCTCCTTTGCGCCGGATTGGCGCGGTGCGGCTGCCCCCTCTGTCCTTGCCCCGCCTTGCGGCGTATCGGGCGCCTGAGATCGTTATCCTTCGGCGGACGCCTTCGCGCCACTCTTCAGAGTTCTATGCGGAAACGGTCCCTTTGCCTGAGAGTTTACCGGGGCGGTTGCTCCTTCGGCCCTGACTTGCGCCAGTGTCTCCCGTGTTCC
>JAUNRZ010000235.1 GCA_030539455.1 Paracoccus sp. (in: a-proteobacteria)
CGCGAAGGGGCGGTTTGCGTCTTGGACCGGGCGCTTAAAGCTTTTCGGTCAGCTCCGGCACGATCTGGAACAGATCGCCCACCAGCCCGTAATCGGCGATCTGGAAGATCGGGGCTTCCTCGTCCTTGTTGATCGCGACGATGACTTTCGCGTCCTTCATCCCGGCGAGGTGCTGGATCGCGCCCGAGATGCCAAGCGCGATATAAAGCTCGGGGGCGACGATCTTGCCGGTCTGGCCGACCTGCCAGTCGTTCGGCGCATAGCCGGAATCGACCGCCGCGCGCGATGCGCCAACCGCTGCGCCCAGCTTGTCGGCGAGCTTTTCGACGATCTCGAAATTCTCTTTCGAGCCGATCCCGCGCCCGCCCGAGACGACGCGCCCGGCCGAGGTCAATTCGGGCCGGTCGCTTTCGGCGACCTCGTCCGCGACCCAGGAGGACAGTGCCGGATCGTCGCCCGCGGCCTGATCGGAGACCTCGGCGGCCCCGCCATCGCCCGCTGCGTTGAAGCTGGCGGTGCGGATCGTCATAACCTTCTTGTCGTCCGAGGATTTCACAGTCTGGATCGCGTTGCCGGCATAGACCGGGCGCTCGAACGTGTCGGCATCGACAACCGCCGAGACATCCGAGATCACCATCACGTCGAGCAGCGCCGCAACGCGGGGCATGATGTTCTTGGCATCCGTCGTTGCGGGCGCGGCGATATGCGAATAATCCCCGGCGAGCGAGACGATCAGGGCCGCGGTCGGCTCGGCGAGGCGGTGGCCGTAAAGATCGTTCTCGGCGACTAGAACGCGGGCAACGCCGTCGATCTTTGCGGCCTCTTCCCCGGCGGCGCGGGCGCTTGCACCGGCGGCAAGCACGGTCACATCGCCCAGGGCTTTCAGCGCGCCGACCGCCTTCGCGGTCGCATCGCGGTTCAACTCGCCATTGGTGACTTCAGCAAGCAGCAGAACAGCCATCACACAACCCCCGCTTCTTTGAGTTTCGCAACCAGCTCATCGACCGAGCCGACCATGATCCCGGCCTTGCGCCCTTCGGGTTCCTTGGTTGAAACGACGCTGAGCCGGGGCGCGGTGTCGACGCCGTAATCGGCGGCGGTTTTCTCGTCGAGCGGCTTCTTCTTCGCCTTCATGATATTGGGCAGCGAGGCATAGCGCGGCTCGTTGAGGCGCAGATCGGCGGTGACGATCGCGGGCAGCTTGACGGAGATCGTCTGGAGCCCGCCATCAACCTCGCGCGTGACCTTCGCGGCCTCGCCCTCGATCTCGATCTTGCTGGCGAAGGTCGCCTGACCCCAGCCGAGCAGCGCCGCCAGCATCTGGCCGGTCGCGTTCATGTCATTGTCGATCGCCTGCTTGCCGGCGATGACAAGCTGCGGCTGTTCCTCTTCCACGATCTTGGCGAGGATCTTGGCAACGGCCAGCGGCTCGATATCCTGATGCACGTCATCGGCGGCGACCACCAGAATCGCGCGGTCGGCACCCATCGCAAGCGCGGTGCGCAGCGTCTCGGCGGCCTGTTTCACGCCGATCGAGACGGCGACGATCTCGGTCGCGGCGCCCTTTTCCTTGAGCCGGATCGCCTCTTCGACAGCGATCTCGTCGAACGGGTTCATCGACATCTTGACGTTGGCCAGATCGACCCCGGAACCGTCCGCCTTCACGCGGGCTTTCACGTTGTAGTCGATCACGCGCTTGACTGGCACGAGAACCTTCATTGGCACTCACTCCCCTTTGATTGCGTCATCATTTGGCTCACAGATAACGGCGCGTGGCGGGGTTTTACAGCGAAAAACGCCCTGACGTTGCGTTTACGCGCGCGTCAGCTTTCGCGGCTCGCGCCCGGCACCCATAAAATGTCGCCGCCGTGGTCCAGATTGGCAAGCCGCGCCGCGACGAACAGCCAGTCCGAGACGCGGTTGAGATATTTGACCGCAAGCGCGTTGACATCCCCGCCCGAGGCGAGATCGGTGGCGCGGCGCTCGGCCCGCCGGGCAATGGTCCGCGCGAGGTGCAGATGCGCCGAAAGCGCCGTGCCGCCCGGCAGGATAAAGCTGCGCAGCGGGCTGAGCGCACCGTTCATCTCGTCGATTTCGCGCTCGAGCCGGTCGATCTGCGGCTGGACGATGCGCAGCACTTCATAGCCCGCCTCGCTATCGCCCGCCATGTTCGGGCGCGACAGATCGGCGCCCAGATCGAACAGATCGTTCTGGATCACCGA
>JAUNRZ010000060.1:0-3405 GCA_030539455.1 Paracoccus sp. (in: a-proteobacteria)
GCCGGCTGCTTTGCAAAGCGCAGATAGGGCAGCTTCTTGTCCAGCTCGCCAAAGCGTTCCTCGGCCGCCGCATCGTCCAGCGACAGGGCAACGATCACATCCTGACCGGGCTGCCAGTTCGCCGGCGTCGCGATCGGCACGCCATCGGTTGCCTGCACCGCATCCAGCGCGCGCAGAATCTCGGCGAAGTTCCGGCCGACCGACATCGGATAGGTCATCGTCAGCCGCACCTTCTTGTCCGGCCCGATGATATAGACTGTCCGCACTGTCGCGGTGTCGGCAGGCGTGCGCCCGTCGGGCAGGTAAGCCTCGGCCGGCAGCATGTCGTAGGCTTTCGAGACCTCCAGCCCGCGATCGTCGATGATCGGGAAATTCGCCGGGTTCTGCGCGAATTTCTCGATGTCAGCCTTCCATTTGCGGTGCTCGTCCACGCTGTCGACCGAAACGCCGATCACCTTGGTCTTGCGCTTTTCCCATTCCGGTGCGAGCTGCGCCACGGCGCCGAATTCGGTCGTGCAGACCGGCGTGAAATCCTTGGGATGCGAGAAGATGATCGCATAGCCGTCGCCGATCCAATCGTGAAAACTGACCGAGCCCTCGGTCGTCTCGGCGGTGAAATCGGGGGCGGTGTCATTGATCCGAAGTCCCATGAAAAAACCTCTCTGTTTTCGATGGACAAGCACGACATAAGCACCGGCTCCGCGATTTCCACCCCTCGGGCGCGGCCCGACGCACCCCTTGCGGGCCGGGCTGCCAAGTGCGACCTTGAGGCCGAATCGCGATAGGAGATTGAGATGCCCGAGCTCGCTGACAAACGGAAATTCTATATAAACGGCCAATGGGTTGACCCGGTAAAGACGAATGATAGCGAGGTGATCGACCCCTCGACCGAAGAGCCGGTCGCGGTGATTTCTCTGGGCGATCAGGCCGACACCGACGCCGCCGTCGCCGCTGCCAAGGCGGCGTTCGAGGATTGGTCGCAGACCAAGCCGGAAGAGCGGCTCGCCTATGTCGAGAAGATCCTCGAAATCTACGAGCGGCGCGCCGAGGACATGGCGGAAGCCATCACCCACGAGATGGGCGCGCCGGCGGATATGTCGCTGCGCGATCAGGTCGGTGCGGGGAGCTCGCATATCAAGAATTTCATCCGCGCCGCGAAGAAGTTTGAATATGTGCGCCCGCTGGGATCGCACGCCCCGACGACCATGATCGCGTGGGAGCCGGTCGGCGTCGTGGGCCTGATCACGCCGTGGAACTGGCCGATGAATCAGGTCACGCTCAAGGCGATTCCGGCGATTCTGGGCGGGAACACATCGATCCTGAAACCGTCCGAGATCGCGCCGCTCTCGTCGATCCTCTTTACCGAGATCGTCGACGAGGCGGGCCTGCCGCCGGGCGTGTTCAACATGGTGAACGGTGACGGCGAGGGCGTCGGCACGCAGCTTTCGGTGCATCCTGACGTCGATATGATCTCGTTCACGGGCTCGACCCGCGCCGGGATCGCGATTTCCAAGGCGGCGGCGGACACGCTCAAGAAAGTCGCGCTCGAGCTCGGCGGGAAGGGCGCGAACCTGATCTTTGCCGATGCCGACGAGAAGGCGGTCGTGCGCGGCGCGCGGCATTGTTTCAACAATACGGGCCAAAGCTGCAACGCGCCGACGCGGATGCTGGTCGAGCGGTCGATCTACGACAAGGCGGTCGAGACGGCGCGCGAGGTTGCCGAGAAAACCACCGTGGCGACGGCGCATGATTCGGGCCGCCATATCGGGCCGGTCGTCAGCAAATCGCAGTGGGAGAACATCCAGAAGATGATCCAGCGCGGGATCGATGAGGGCGCGCGGCTTGTCGCCGGGGGCACCGGGCTGCCAGAGGGCGTCAATCGCGGCTATTTCGTGCGCCCGACCGTGTTTGCGGATGTGACCAACGACATGGACATCGCCCAGCAAGAGATTTTCGGCCCTGTTCTGTCGATCATCCCCTTCGATTCCGAAGAGGATGCGGTCGAGATGGCCAACGATATCCGCTACGGGCTGACCAACTACGTTCAGTCGCAGGATGGCGAGCGGCGCAATCGCCTCGCCCGCAAGCTGCGCTCGGGCATGGTCGAGATGAACGGCGAATCGCGCGGGGCGGGCGCTCCGTTCGGCGGCGTGAAAAAGTCGGGACGCGCGCGCGAGGGTGGCGTGTTCGGGCTGGAAGAGTTCATGGACGCCAAGGCCATCTCGGGCTGGGATCCGGACGCCTGAGCGGCGCGATTGTCTGGCTCCGCCGCGATCTGAGGCTGGGCGATAACCCGGCGCTTGCTGACGCGGCGCGCGCCGGGTTCGTGCTGCCGCTGTTCATTGCCGATGATGAGGTGATGGGCTGGGGCGCGGCGCATCGCTGGCGTATCGGGCGGGCGCTCGCCTCTCTTGATGCCGATCTGAGGGCGCGCGGCAGCCGGTTGATCCTGCGATATGGTGCGCCTGCTGATATTCTGCGTGATCTTGCTGCGCAGACGGGTGCAGACTGCGTTCATGTCTCGCACGATGTGCGCGATGCGCCGCTTGCGCTGCGCCGTCATCCGCTAAACCAGCTTGCGCCCGATCATGGCCGGATCGCGACCAAAACGGGCGGGCCTTATCGCGTCTTTACGCCGTTCTGGAAGGCGCTGCGCGAGACCGAGATCGCGCCGCCCCAAGCCGCGCCCTCGCGTCTCGCGCCGCCGCCGATATGGCCGGAAAGCGACGATCCGGCCCGGCTTTCGGCCGGCGTGGATCGCGGCGCGGCGGTGCTTGCGCAGGCGACCGAGCCGGGTGAGGCGGCAGCCCAGAGTCGCTTGCGGCGGTTTATCCATAAGCTGCCGGCTTACGCGGCCGGGCGCGATCGCCCTGACATGGACGCCGGATCGGGGCTTTCGGGTGCGCTTTCGGTGGGCGAGATCGGCGCGCGGCAGGTCTGGGCCGCAGGGCGCGCTGCGATGGACGAGGGCGCGCCGGGGGCCGAGAAGTTTCTGGCCGAGCTCGCTTGGCGGGAGTTTGCGCGGCATTTGCTGCACCATTTCCCGGTTCTGCCGCAGCGAAACTGGTCGGAAAGCTGGGATCTTTTTCCGTGGCGCGGTGATAATGACGATTCCGAGGCGTGGCGGCGCGGGCAGACGGGCGTTGATCTGGTCGATGCCGGGATGCGAGAGCTTTATGCCACCGGGCGGATGCATAACCGCGTGCGGATGGTCGCGGCAAGCTATCTGACCAAGCATCTCTTGACCGATTGGCGCGTCGGGCTCGATTGGTTTGCGCAGACGCTGACCGATTGGGACGCCGCCTCGAACGCGATGAACTGGCAGTGGGTCGCCGGCAGTGGGCCGGACAGCGCCCCGTTCTTTCGCATCTTCAACCCCGACACGCAGGCGCAGAAATTCGACCC
>JAUNRZ010000060.1:3505-8224 GCA_030539455.1 Paracoccus sp. (in: a-proteobacteria)
GCGATATGAAGGAGGGCCGCATGGCTGGGTTTTTCGACGAGCTGGAGCTTCGCACGCACGAGGAACGGCAAGAGGCGCTTGCGGACGAGCTTCCCGCCGTGATCGCGCGGGCCCGGCTCGCCCCGGCCTTGGCGCGCGCCTTGCGCGATGTGGACCCCGAAAGGATCCGCAGCGCCGCTGATCTCGCCGCGCTGCCGCTGCTGCGCAAGGCCGAGCTGGCCGAGGCGCAGCGCAAATCGCCGCCCTTTGGCGGCTACGCCACCCGCCGCGCGGCCGAGTTCGACAATATCTTCCTCAGCCGCGCCGGAATTTACGGGCCGGGCCGTCAAAGCGGCAATTGGTGGCGGCTCGGCCGGTTCATGCACGCCTGCGATATCGGCACCGGCGACATCGTGCATAACTGCTTCGACTATCACCTGACGCCCGCCGGCTTCATGATCGAAAGCGGTATTCAGGCCGTTGACGCCGCCGTTCTGCCCGCCGGCAATGCCCCGCTCGAGCTTCAGGTGCAGGCCGCGCGCGATATCGGCGCGAACGCCTATGCCGGGCCTCCGGCCACGCTGAAGCAGCTTCTTGATCTGGCGGACCAGCAGGGCGCGCCGCTAGAGATCACGCGCGCTGCCATTGCCGGGGCACCGCTGGATGATGCGCTGCGGGCGGAATATGCGGCGCGGGGCGTTGCCGCGCGGCAGGCTCTGGTCAGCGCCGATCTGGGCCTGATTGCCTATGAGACGGACGAGCCGGGCGCGATGATCGTCGATGAGGGGGTGATCGTCGAGATCCTTCACCCCGAGACCGGGCAGCCGGTCCGCGAGGGCGAGACGGGCGAGCTGGTTGTGACCACGCTCAACCCCGACTATCCGCTGATCCGCTTTGCGACCGGCGATCTGGTCGCTGCGCTGCCGGGCGAGAGCCCCTGCGGGCGCACGAATATGCGCATCTCGGGCGTGAAGGGCCGCGCGCCGGGCGCGATGGCCCAGCCATAGGGTGAATTGCGCGAGGCTGCTCTTGCGTCGCCGGTCGTTTCGCGCCAATCGGTCAGGATGAGCGGCTTTATCTCATTTGTGTCCTCGGGCCCCGGTGATCCCGATCTGCTGACACTGCGCGCGGTGGACCGGCTTCAAAAGGCGCAGGTCGTGCTTTACGACGATCTCTCCTCGGGCCCGGTGCTGCTTCACGCGAGCCCCGAGGCCGAGCTGATCGGCGTCGGCAAGCGCGCCGGGCGGCCAAGCGCACGTCAGGATGCGGTGAACGCGCTGTTGCTGGAACATGCGGGCGCGGGCCGCCATGTGGTGCGGCTGAAATCCGGGGATGCGGGGATGTTCGGGCGCCTCGAAGAAGAGCTTGCCGCCGTGCGGGGGGCCGGGATCGCGCATGAGATCATTCCGGGCGTGTCGTCGGTCAATGCGGCGGCGGCGGTCGCCGGTATTCCGCTGACGCGCCGCCTGACCGCGCGCCGGGTGCAATATGTGACCGGCGCGGATGTGTCGGGCAAGCTGCCGCAGGGGCTGAATTGGGCCGCGCTTGCCGATCCGGCCGCGGTGACGGCGGTGTTCATGGGCCAGCGGAGCTTTCCCGAGCTTGCCGCCGGGCTCATCGCACATGGCCTGCCGGGCGCGACGCCGGCGATGCTGGCCGAGGCGGTCGGCACACCCGATCAGCAGCTTTGGCGCGGCACGGTCGAGGAACTGGCCGACCGTCTGGCGCAGACAGGGCCAAGCGCGCAGCCGGCGCTTATCCTTTACGGCCCGCTTGCGGATGCCTGGGACGGCGCGGCTTAGCCTACCACCGCGCGGCCGGCAGAGCCTCGATCCGCGCGCGCGCCTCGGCGTAGCCGCTCGCCAGATGCTCGACAAACGCGGCGGCCGGGCCGACGGCTTTCACTGCGCCGATGCCCTGCCCCGCGCCCCAGATCTGCGACCAGCTTTTGGGCTTGGCATTGCCGCCAAAATCCATCGTCGAGGGGTCGGCGCTTGCCAGAGCGTCCGGGTCCATCCCCGCCGCGCGGATCGAGGGCTTGAGATAATTGCCGTGAATCCCGGTAAACAGCGACGAATAAACGATGTCCTCGGCGCCGCTATCGGCGATCATCTGTTTGTAGCCTGGCTGGGCGTTGGCCTCGTCTGTCGCGATGAACGGGCTGCCGATATAGGCGAAATCCGCCCCCGCCGCCTGCGCGGCCAGCACAGCGTTGCCCGTCGCGATGGCGCCCGACAGGGCGAGCGGGCCATCGAACCACTCACGGATCTCTTGCAGCAGCGCGAAGGGCGACTGCATCCCGGCATGACCGCCCGCGCCCGCCGCGACGGCGATCAGCCCGTCCGCCCCCTTCTCGATCGCCTTTCGCGCGAAGCTGTTGTTGATGACATCGTGAAACACGAGCGCGCCGCAATCATGCGCGGCCTCGTTCACCTCGGGCCGCGCGCCGAGCGAGGTGATCCACAGCGGCACCTTATGGCGATGGCAGATCTCGATATCCCGCTCGAGCCGCGCGTTCGAGCGGTGGACGATCTGGTTCACCGCAAACGGCGCGGCGGGGCGGTCGGGATTGGACTGATTATGGCGGTCCAGCTCTTCGGTGATGCGCGTCAGCCAAGCCTCGAGCTGAACCGGCTCTCCGTCCTTTTCTCGGGCGTTCAGCGCGGGAAAGCTGCCGACGATGCCCGCCTTGCACTGCGCGATCACCAGATCGGGGCCCGAGACGATGAACATCGGCGCGCCGATGACGGGCAGGCGCAGGTTTTGCAGCAAGGCGGGTATGGTCATGGCAGGCTCCGTTGGTTTGCGCGCAGTCTTGACGCAACCGCGCGCAAGGGCAAGGCTGACCCGCCGTCAGATTGCGCTCAGCCCTGCCAGCCCAGTCGCGGCAGATAGCCGCCCTGCCAATGCGAGCGTTCTTGCCACTGCTCCCACGGCTGCCGGCGCGCCAGATCGGCGGAGATCTCCACCTCGTCAAAGCCCGAGCGCCGCGCCATCGCGTATTGATCGGCGATGACATGACCCGCCGCGCGCAGCCGCCCCGTATAGCCCGCAAGCCGCAGCCGGCGCGCGATCGTAAAGCCGCGCCCATCGGCAAAGCCGGGGAAAGCGACACGGATCAACGCGTTTTGCGGCAGATCCGCGGCCAGCTCGCGAATGTCGCTGTCAGGCGCGAGATCAACGACCCGGCCCGACCAGTCATCGGCCGCAAAGCCCTGATCGGTGACGATGACCGGCGCGTCGCCGCGAGGCGTGAAAGCGGCGGCGGGCTCGTCCAGCATGGTGGCCGCGCCGCGCACCAGCTTGCCGCCGATGAAATGGATGCCGCACTCGTCCTTGTCCTGCCCGCGCCAACGGCCCGCGCGCGCATCTTCGCCCTCGGCCACGGGCGAGGTGCAGGGCGCGCAGCCGATGGATTTGTAACCCTTCGCCAGCAGCGGATGGCGGGGCAGGCGGTTATTCACGATATAGTCGCGCACATCCTCTTGCGTCCAATGCGCCAGCGGGTTGACCTTGATCCGCGGCGTGCTCTCTTCGCCCTCGAAGAACTCGAGCGCCTGCCGCGCGCCGCCCTGAAACCGTTTGCGCCCGGTGATCCACGCGTCAAAGCCGTCCAGCGCGCGTTCCAAGGGCACGGTCTTGCGCAGATTGCAGCACGTGTCGGGCGCGGTTTGATGGAGCGTTCCGTCCGGGTCATGCGCCGTGATCGCATCGGGCGCGGCGCGGATGATGCGCAGATCGGTCAGCCCAAGCGTCGCCGCGACCTCGGCCTGATAGGCGAGCGTTTCGGGAAACAGCATCTGCGTGTCGATGAACAGAACCGGCGTTGTGCGGTCGATCACCGAGATCATGTGCAGCAGCACCACCGATTCCGCGCCGAAGGACGAGACAAGCGCGACCCGCCCCAGATCCGGGTCGGACAGCGCATCGCGCAGCACCTGCATCGCCCCGCGATGGCGATAGCGGGCGTTCAGCGCCTCGATCCGCCGCGCGCGGCTTTGCGGGAAGTGGATGATTTCCGCCGTCTCAGCCATGATCGTCCACCTTTGGATAAAGCGCGTCCTTGAATGGCGCCGGGCCAAGCCTGCGATAGGCGGCAAGAAAGCTCTCACGCGGATCGTCGCGCAGGGTCAGATAGGCGCGTAGCAGCCGCTCGATTGCCGGGGTGATCTCGTCATAGGCAAAGCCGGGGCCGGCGCGCTCTCCCACGGTCATCGTTTCGGTGCCGTCACCGCCAAGCGTGATCTGGTAATTCTCGACCCCCGCCCGGTCGAGTCCGAGAATCCCGATATGGCCGACATGGTGGTGCCCGCAGGCATTGATGCAGCCCGAGATCTTGATCTTCAGCGGCCCGATCTCGTGTTCCAGATCAAGCTCGGCGAAGCGCGTCGCGATTTCCTGCGCGACGGGGATCGAGCGCGCGGTGGCAAGGGCGCAGTAATCCATGCCGGGGCAGGCGATGATGTCCGAGACGAGCCCGATATTCGCGGTCCCCAGCCCCTCTTGCCGCAGCGCCGCGTAAAGCGCGGGCAGATCGGCGCGGTGGACATGGGGCAGCACGATATTCTGCTCGTGGCTGATGCGGATATCGCCGTGCCCGTAGCGCTCGGCCAGATCGGCGATCACGCGCATCTGCTGGGCGCTTGCATCGCCGGGCGTCGCGCCGTGGGCTTTAAGCGAGATGGTCACGATCGCGTGGTCCTTGTGGCGATGCGCGCTCAGGTTGGTGTCGGACCACGA
>JAUNRZ010000060.1:8324-12422 GCA_030539455.1 Paracoccus sp. (in: a-proteobacteria)
ATGATGACCTCGAACCCGTCCACGCCATCTAGGCGGATCATGCGCAGGCCGATGTCGTGCGATTTGACGACGGCGCGGTCATTGGGGCTGCCGGTGATCGCGATCTTGAACTTGCGGGGCAGGAACTGGAATTCGGGGTGATCGGTGGACCATTGCCGGATCAGCTCGGCATAGGGGCGCGGATCGGCGATCTCGTCCGCGGCAGCGCCCGCGAAATGGTCGGCGGTCACGTTGCGGATCGTGTTCCCTGATGTCTGGATCGCGTGCATCCCGACCTCGGCCAGGGCGCCAAGCATATCCGGGATGTCGACAAGGCGCGGCCAGTTGAACTGGATGTTCTGCCGCGTGGTGAAGTGCCCATAGCCCTTGTCCCAACGCTCGGCCAGATAGGCGAGCTGGCGCAGCTTGGCGGGATCGAGCGTGCCGTAAGGGATCGCGATCCGCAGCATATAGGCGTGAAGCTGGAGATAGACGCCGTTCATCAGCCGCAGCGGGCGAAATTCCTCCTCGGTCAGCGAGCCGTCGAGCCGCCGCGCGACCTGACCGCGAAAAGTCGCGACGCGGTCCTGCACGAAGGCACGGTCGAAATCGTTATAGTGATACATCAGACCGCCTCGGACTGCTTGCCGTGGAAATAATTGGACGGGCCGCGCGCGCGGAAGGTCTCGCGAAAATGCGCCGGCTCGGGGCCGCGGAGGCCGGCGCGGGCGGGCGCGAGATAGGGGCCGACGGCGCGTTCGGATTGCGCAAGCGCATCGGCAAGGCGCATCTCGGCGCGCGCCTCATCCTCGATCAGCTCGGCTTCCTCGATCCGGTCCACCCACTCACCGGCGGCACCGAGATAGATCACACGCCCGTCGAAAAGGTCGTTTGCGGAAATGACGGCGTGCTGAAATGCTTTTGCCATGACCCGAATCTCCGTAGGTTGCTTCTTCACATATGGGACATTTTCCTTGTTCTTCGCCAGATACACGGGTTAGAAAGGGATATCGTTCCAATGCCCCGATCTTTGCGAGAGCCTGAGACCAATGCCGCAGCAGCCAGAGAAAAAAACCCGCCTCGATGCGCTGGACCGCAAAATCCTGGCACAGTTGCAGCTTGATGCGAGCCAGTCGCTGGATGACATCGCGCGCAAGGTCGGCTCGTCCAAGACGCCGGTGTGGAACCGCATCCGCAAGCTGCGCGAGGGCGGGGTGATCCAGCGGCAGACCGTGGTGCTGGACCCTGATGCGGTCGGGCTGGGGACCTGTTTCTTTGTGCTGATCCGCACTTCCGAGCATGAGGCGGAGTGGCAAAAGAAGTTCCTGCGCGCGCTGAACATGCGCCCTGAAGTGCTGGAGGCGCACCGTCTGGCGGGCGAGATCGACTATATCGTGAAGCTTCGCGTGCGCGATGCCCGCGCCTATGACGAGTTTTATCAGGCTCTGATCGCCGAGGTGAAGATCTTCAACGTCACCGCGCTGCTCTCGATGGAAGAGCTGAAATCGACGACGATCCTGCCGGTATGACGCGCGTTGACTACCCCGCGCTTGGCGTACGCATCGACGCGCTTTGCGCGGGCGAGGACGACCGGATCGCCCTGATGGCGACGCTTGCCTGCGAAATCCACCGCAGCGATTCGCGCTTTGACTGGACCGGGTTTTACCGCGTCACCGCGCCGGGCCTTCTGAAGATCGGCCCCTATCAGGGCGGCCATGGCTGCCTGACGATCCCGTTCTCGCGCGGCGTCTGCGGCGCGGCTGCGCGCAGCGGCGAGGTTCAGCTTGTGCCCGATGTGGACGCATTCCCCGGCCATATCGCCTGCGCCTCGTCCACCAGGTCGGAACTGGTGCTGCCCGTCTTTGACGCGGATGGCGCGGTGATCGCCGTCCTTGATATTGACAGCGATCAGCCGGACGCGTTCACGCAAGAGGATGTCGACGCGCTTGCCGCCATCCTCGCGCGCGTGTTCAGCAGTCAGTCCAGCATCAGGGCCGAGCGGACGATATCGTCCAGCAGCTCGCGCACCGGCGCCATCGACTCGCCCGGATAGTCGCGGAAGCCGACATGGACCGTGCCGGGGTTCTCGACCGCCTCGTAAACGAAGATATTGTAGGGGCAGTATTGCACATTCGCGATATCCGCCTCCATCACCTGCCGCGACACGGTGGCCGAGCAGAACCCGAACGAGATCGCGCCTGCGTAAAGATCCTTCTCGCCGCCGACATCCTCTTTGGTCCGGTCAAGCATATCGCCGACATGGGATTCGTCGTCGATCACCAGCCCCTTGCCGATGATCGCCTCACGGACGGCGAAAACCGCGTCCTCATAGGGCTCATCGGTCTCGTAAACGGTGGGCTCGGCGAGTGCTGCCAAAGGGATCGTGAATGCTAAAGCAGCAGAAAACAGAAGTTTCGGGATCGGTTGCATGATAGGCTCCTCCTGATGGTGAAGTTGTCGCGCCCCGGCATGATGGGGCGGCGGCAGCGCACGGGCAAGTCAATAACCAAGGTGGTGCCATGAAGCTCGGCTGGTCTGACGTAACGCCAAAGGCGATGTGGCTCAGCCGCCGCGCCTTTGTCTCGGGTCTGGGCGCGATGATGGCCGCGCCCTCACTTGCGCGCGCTTCTTTTTCAACCGACGAGGCGCCCAATAGTTTCGAAGAGATCACCAACTACAATAATTTCTACGAGTTCGGCTTTGGCAAGGAAGACCCGGCGCGCTATGCCCATATGCTCCGGCCGGAGCCTTGGGCTGTTGCGATTGACGGGCTGGTGGAGCGGCCCGGCAGCTACAGCGTCGCCGATCTCGCGCCCGAAAACACGGTGGAAGAGCGGATCTATCGCCTGCGCTGCGTCGAGGGCTGGTCGATGGTCATCCCGTGGCTGGGTGTCCCGCTTGGCCCGATCCTCGAACGCGCCGGCGTCCAGCCCGGCGCGCGTTACGTCGCCTTCGAGACGCTGCTCGACCCCGATCAGATGCCGGCGCAGAAGACGCGCTCGATGCCGTGGCCCTATGTCGAGGGGCTGCGGCTGGACGAGGCGATGCACCCGCTGACGATCCTCGCGACCGGGCTTTATGGCGAGGCGATGCCGAACCAGAACGGGGCGCCGATCCGGCTGGTCGTGCCGTGGAAATACGGCTTCAAGTCGATCAAGTCGATCGTGCGCATCTCGCTCACGGAAGAGCAGCCGCCGACGACATGGCAGCGGCTCCAGCCGCAGGAATACGGGTTCTATGCCAATGTGAACCCGGATGTGGATCACCCCAGGTGGTCGCAGGCGACCGAGCGGCGAATCGGCGCGGGCCTGTTCGCGGGGCGGCAGCCGACCGAGATGTTCAACGGCTACGCCGAGCACGTCGCGCATCTTTATGCCGGGATGGATCTTGCGCGCGACTATTAACGCGTTTCTGCGGCGGATCCCGGAATGGGCGCTTTGGCTGGCGGGGGCGGTGCCGCTCGGGCTGCTGGGCTACGACCTGATGGCCGGGCAGCTTGGCGTCGATCCGGTGCGCGATATCGAGCACCGGCTGGGGCGAACCGCGCTTTATTTTCTGGTGGCGACACTTGCCGTGACGCCGCTTGCGCGATTCGCCGGTCTACGGCTGATCCATCTGCGCCGCGCGCTTGGGCTGCTGGCGTTCAGCTATGCGGCTTTGCATATCGCAGCATGGGCGCTTCTGGATATGGGCCTCCTTTGGGCGCAGATGCTGCGCGATGTGACCAAGCGGCCTTATCTTTTGTTTGGCGCCGGTGCGGCGCTGATCCTGCTGATTCTGGCGCTGACCTCGAATCGCGCCTCGATTCGCAGGCTCGGGCCGTGGTGGCGGAGACTGCACCGGCTGAGCTATCTCGCAGCACTTCTGGCCTGCCTGCATTGGCTCTGGTCGCTCAAGATCATCACCGATTGGGCGGCCTTTGTGACGCTGGCGATTCTTCTGTTGTTGATACTGCGCCTGCCGGTTCCACAAAAAAATCAAAAATAAATATAACAAAAACATATGCTTACAAAAATATGTCAGCTTTGTTTCACTTTCCCTCTTGCTGGATCGGATCGGCATCTCTAGATACGCCTTCACCGAGCCGGCGGGAGTGCTGGTTCGGGACGGGACGGGTTG
>JAUNRZ010000061.1 GCA_030539455.1 Paracoccus sp. (in: a-proteobacteria)
TACGCGATGGGCGAGGGGTTCACCTGGGACACGCAGGACCGCGAGCGCGACATCGTCGCCGCCCGCGCCGGCTGGGACAAGGCGCGCGAGATGATCCGCGATCCGCGCAACCGCATGGTGCTGCTCGACGAGATCAACATCGCGCTGCGCTACGAATATCTTGATGCAAACGAGGTCGCCCGCTTCCTGCGCGACGAAAAGCCCGAGATGACCCATGTTGTGCTGACCGGCCGAAACGCGCCGCAAGTGCTGGTCGATATGGCCGATCTTGTCACCGAAATGAGCCTTGTGAAGCACCCGTTCCGGGCGGGGATCAAGGCGCAGAAGGGGGTGGAGTTTTAGGACGGAGCGGTGCGAACTTAGGCAGCGGCGGGGGATTATTAAGGCGCGGTCGATCCCTGAGGAGCAGATGAAACGGGGCGGCGGTGCGATGAGGCAACTGCCAACGGCCGCTTGCGCGGCGATCACCCTTTCACGTTTGGAAACGCCTCGGCCGCGCCTGCGCGGGCCGTAGCCCGCAAAAACGATTCGACTTCCGCCGCCTCACTCGTGCTTGCGGGTCAGCTCCACGAACACATCTTCCAGCCTCGGCTGCTCGATCGTGATGTCGCGGATGGGCAGCCCCGCGCCGCGCAGCGCGTCGATCAGCGAATCGGCGCGGATCTGCGAGGGTTTGTAGCTGAAGGCGAGCTTGCCATCCGCGCGCCGCTCGAGGCTCACCCCGCCGGGCAGGGCTGGGTCGTCGACCTCGGCGCCCGGGTCGATCAGCAGCGTCTTGCCGTCCGCGCCCGCGACAAGCGCCTCGGTGCGGTCCATCGCGATCACCTCGCCGCGGTCGATGATGGCGATGCGGTCGCACATCTCTTCGGCCTCTTCGAGGTAATGCGTGGTCAGGATGATCGTCATGCCCTGCTCGTTCAGGCGGCGGACATTGCGCCACAGCATGTTGCGCAGCTCGATATCGACGCCGGCAGTCGGCTCGTCGAGCACCAGGACCTGCGGGCGGTGGACAAGCGCCTTGGCGAGCAGAAGCCGGCGCTTCATCCCGCCCGAAAGGCTGCGCGAGTAGCTGTCCGCCTGCTCGGTCAGGCCGACAAGGGCCAAAAGCTCATCCGTCCAGCGCTCGGCCTTGGGCACGCCGTAAAGACCGGCCTGCACCTCGAGGCTGGCGCGCGGGGTGAAGAACGGGTCGATATTCAGCTCTTGCGGCATGACGCCGATCGCGGCGCGGGAATTGCGCGGGTTCACGTCCTGATCGAATCCCCAGATCACCACCCGCCCGGCGCTCTTGTTGACGAGGCCGGCCATGATGTTGATCGTGGTCGATTTTCCCGCCCCGTTCGGCCCCAGAAGCCCGAAGATCGAGCCGGCGGGGATCGCCAGATCGATCCCGCGCAGCGCCTCCTTGGCGGGTTGGCGGTTGCTGGCGGCATAGGTCTTGCGCAGGCCCGCAATGTCGATGGCGAGGGGGGAATCGGTCAAGGTGATTGTCCGGCTTGTCGTTGAAGGCGTGCTTCGGTTAAACACGCTTAGAGCAAACCTTCCGCCGGATCACAAGACGACGCCATGAGCCAAAATCTCTCCCCCTTCGATGCCCCCGAGACGATCAAGGTCGGAACGCGCCGCGTTGCCTGCGACGGCGATCAGGAAAAAGGCAGCGGTCATCCGCGCGTCTGGCTGGCGCTGCCTCTGGGCGGCGAGTGGGTCGAGTGCGGCTATTGCGACCGCCGATTCGTCTATGACGCGGCACTTGCGGGGCCCGGCGGCGATCACTGACGCCCCGCGCGCAGCCGCCCGCGCGCCCGCTCAGCCCCGCCCTTTGCGCGGCGCGCCGATCATGTCACAAGGGCGGATCACGACCGAAAAAGGAACGCGCGCATGAGTTTCGGCAAGGGCAGCCATCTGCATCTGATCGACGGATCGGCCTTCATCTTCCGCGCCTATCACGCGCTGCCGCCGCTGACGCGCAAATCGGACGGGCTGCCGGTGGGGGCGGTCGCCGGCTTCTCGAACATGCTCTGGAAATATGTCACTGACGAGCGCGGGCGCGACGCGCCAACCCATGCGGCGGTGATCTTCGATCACTCGTCAAAGACCTTCCGCAACGATATCTACCCCGAGTACAAGGCCAACCGATCCGAGCCGCCCGAGGATCTGCGCCCGCAATTTCCGCTGACCCGCGAGGCGACGCGCGCCTTCAACATCGCCTGTATCGAGACCGAGGGTTTCGAGGCCGACGACATTATCGCAACACTCGCCTGCCGGGCGCGCGATGCGGGGGGAAGCTGCACGATCATCAGCTCGGACAAGGATCTGATGCAGCTGATAGGCGGCGGGGTCGAGATGCTGGACCCGATCAAGAACGCGGTGATCGGCCCCGACGAGGTGATGGCGAAGTTCGGCGTGGGGCCGGAGCGTGTCGTCGATATTCAGGCGCTTGCGGGCGATTCGATCGACAACGTGCCGGGTGCGCCGGGCATTGGGGTCAAGACCGCGGCGCTGCTGATCAACGAATTTGGCGATCTCGAAACGCTGCTCGCGCGGGCCGAGGAAATTCCGCAGCCCAAGCGGCGCCAGACGCTGATCGATTTCGCCGACCAGATCCGTATCTCGAAACGGCTGGTGGAGCTTGATTGCGACACACCGCTCGACGTGGCGCTCGATGCGCTCGAGCTGCGCGAGCCGGATGCCGATACGCTGCTGGGGTTCCTGACGCAGATGGAGTTCCGCACCCTGACCGCCCGCGTCGCGGAGCGTCTGGGCGCCGCCCCGCCCGCCATTCCCGAGCCGCCCGCGCCCGAGGCGGCGCAAGGCGCGCCCGCAGCCGGGCCGGACTGGCCCGCGATCGATCACGGGGCCTATGAGACGGTGACGGACGAGGCGGCGCTGGATCTGTGGCTCGCCGCGATCGCCGAGGCGGGGGCGGTTGCGATCGACACCGAGACAACCTCGCTTGACGAGATGCAGGCCGATCTGGTCGGCGTCTCTCTGTCGCTTGGACCGGGGCGGGCGTGTTATATCCCGGTCGGCCATGTCGCGGGCGAGGGTGATCTTTTCGGCGGCGCCGAGCGTCTTGCGGGCCAGCTCGACCGCGATCTGGTCCTTGCGCGGCTGCGCCCCATGCTCGAGGACAAGGCGACGCTCAAGATCGGCCAGAACGTCAAGTATGACTGGAAGATTTTTGCCCGGCACGGCATTCGCATGGCCCCGATCGAGGACACGATGCTGCTGTCCTATGCGCTGAATGCGGGGGCGCATAATCACGGCATGGACGAGCTCTCGGACCGCTATCTCGGCCATATTCCCTTGCCGATCAAGGATCTGATCGGCAGCGGCAAAAGCCAGATCAGCTTCGCGCAGGTCGCGATCGACAAGGCCGCGCCCTATGCTGCCGAGGACGCCGAGATCACCTGGCGGCTGCGCGAGACGCTGCGCCCGCGCCTTCCGGGCGCGCAGGTCACGACCGCCTATGAGACGCTCGAGCGGCCGATGATCCCGGTTCTGGCCGATATGGAAATGGCCGGGATCCGCGTCGATACCGAGCATCTCTCGCGGATGTCGAACGCGTTTGCGCAGAAAATGGCCGGGCTCGAGGACGAGATCCACACGCTCGCGGGCGGCAAATTCAACGTCGCGAGCCCCAAGCAGCTTGGCGATATCCTGTTCGGGCAGATGGGGCTCGCCGGCGGCAAGCACGGCAAGACGGGGGCCTATTCGACCTCGGCCGATGTGCTCGAGGATCTGGCTGCCGAGGGGCATGAGCTGCCGGCCAAGGTGCTGGACTGGCGGCAGATCGCGAAGCTGAAATCGACCTATACCGATGCGCTGCAAACCCATGTGAACCCCGAGACGGGGCGCGTTCACACCTCGTATTCGATCGCCGGCGCGCAGACCGGGCGGCTCGCCTCGACCGATCCGAACTTGCAGAACATCCCGGTCCGCTCGGATGAGGGGCGGCGCATCCGCGAGGCGTTTATCGCAGCGCCCGGTCACCGGCTGGTCAGCCTCGATTACAGCCAGATCGAGCTGCGCATTCTGGCCCATGTCGCGGATATTCCCGCCCTCAAAGAGGCGTTCCGCGACGGGATCGACATTCACGCGATGACCGCCAGTCAGATGTTCGGCGTGCCGGTCGAGGGGATGGACCCGATGATCCGCCGCCGCGCGAAGGCGATCAATTTCGGCGTGATCTACGGGATTTCCGGCTTCGGCCTCGCCCGCAACCTGCGCATCCCGCGCGCCGAGGCGCAGGAGTTCATCGACACGTATTTCGCCCGCTTCCCCGAGATTCGCGCCTATATGGACGGCACGGTCGCGAACGCAAAGCGCGAGGGCTTCGTGAGGACCATCTTCGGGCGGCGCATCATGACGCCCGAGATCAACAGCAAGGGCCCCTCGGCGGGCGGCGCGCGGCGCGCGGCGATCAACGCGCCCATTCAGGGGGCGGCGGCCGACATCATCCGCCGCGCGATGATCCGCATTCCCGCTGCCATCAGGGATCTGCCCGCGCGGATGCTGCTTCAGGTCCATGACGAGCTTGTGTTCGAGGTCGAAGAGGGCGCCGAGGAAAGGCTGATCGAAGCCGCAAGCACGGTGATGGAGGGTGCGGCCGAGCCGGCGGTCAAGCTCTCGGTGCCTCTGGTCGTCGATGCCGGGATCGGCGCGAACTGGTCCGAGGCGCATTAGCGCGGGTGCCGCACGCGAGCTTTGACTGCGGCTCTGGCGTTATCTGCACGTTGGCAGCATCGGGGCGTGGCACCAGGCCAAGGCGCAGCACCTTCGCCTTGCCTGCACAGGGCCCCTCATTCGCCGCGCGCCCTCATGAGACGTGACGGGCGGGCGCTGCTTGCCGCCTCGCACGCCGCGCATCCAATGGCTCGTTTCGGCGCCGAAATCATAAAATACGCCAATCCGCCTCGCCAGGACATATCACCCGGCCTGCGGCCACTGCCGTCATCGCGCCGGCCGGCCCGCGAAAGCGCGCCCAACCGACTCGCCAAGGCAGATCCTCGCGCCACCGCAAACCAGTCCCGCCAAATCGCGCCTCCGCACATGGCAGGCATGACGCCGCCCGCCAAAATCCCACGCCTATTGCCGGATCGGGGGGGCCGGGCCGATCACGACCGGGCCGATCCGGCTCTCGCCATTCGCAAAGCTCAGCGGCAGGCGCAGCTCGCCCTCGCGCGCGGGCGGAAGGCTCCCCGCGTCTGTCGTAACCTCCGATAGCGTGGTCAGCCCGGCGAGGGCGGGCAGCACCGCCGCCTCTGGCACGATCCCGAGCGAGGCCGCCGCCTCGAGAAGGGCGCGCGTGTCGGTCGAATAGATCGCAGCCTCCCCCTCGGCGAGCCCGGCGGCGTCGGCGGTGACAGAGCCGATCAGCCGCGCCTCAACCCCGCCAAGGGTCAGGCGCAGCCCGTCCGTCGCGGCGCCGATCAGCTCGGGCTGGCTCATATCGCCCGAAAGCGCCCCGCGCCCCGGCGCATCGGTCAGCCACACGCGCAAAGCCCCCGCAGCACCAAGCGCGCCGGGCAGGGCGATGCCGGTCCAAGCCGCCGCATCAAGCCCCGCGAGATCGAGCGTCACATCATAGGCCGCGCCCGTCCCCGGCGGCGCGTTGAGCCCGGGATGGACCAGATCGGCGCGCATCTCGAGCAGATCGAGCAGCGGCAAACCGTTCAGCGTGACGCGCTGCGCGTCGATCCCCGCCTCGGACAGGGCGGCGCGATTGGTCGGCGCGAAGGCCGCAAAGCCCGTGCCGCCCTCCAAGGTCACCGGCAGATCGGCGCCGCCCGCGCGCAGGGTCAAGGCGTCTGGCAGATCGAAGCTGAACGCGTTGGGCCGCCAGACCGGCGCGAAAAGATCGACGAAGGGCGCACGCAGCCCCGATTGCGCATCGCCCATCTCGACATCGCTCAGGCGGAGCCCGAACCGTCCGGCCTGCCGCAGCGGCGCGGCCTCGGCGCTTATCTCGGGGCTGGCCTCGATCTGCGCCGCTGCCTGCCGGCTCAGCCAGATCTCGCCGCCAAACCAGCCGGCAACGGCCAGAACAGCGGCCACCACAATAACGATCAACAATCCGCGCATGAGGCTGCTTCCCTGCTGGCACTATCTTGCAACCGGCGCATCAAAGCGTAATTTCGCAGCCAGCGAAAGAGGCAGCGGAGCGATGAGCGATCACGGCGGTCAACAAGGCGGCGATGAGGCCACTAAGACAACGGGCGGGCACTGGGTGTTCGCCTATGGCTCGCTGCTGTGGGATCCGGGCTTTGACGCCGAGGAGCGGGTGACGGCGCGGCTTTCGGGCTATGCGCGCAGCTTCTGCCTGCGCTCGATCACCTATCGCGGCACGCCCGAGGCGCCCGGTCTGGTGCTGGGCCTCGACGAAGAGCACGGCGCGCATTGCACGGGCATCGCGATGCGGATCGAGCCGGCCGCATGGGCCGAGGTCCAGACCTATCTGCGCGGGCGCGAGCTGACCACAAGCGCCTACCGCGAGGCCGTGCTGCCGGTCGATCTGGTGGACGGGCGGCGCGTTCTAGCGATGACCTTCGTGATGCAGCGCGATCATGCGCAATATGCGGGCGGGCTGGCGCTGGATGAGCAGGCGCGCATCATCGCCGCCGCGCATGGCGGGCGCGGGCCGAACGCCGATTACCTCTTCAACACCGCCGCCCATCTGCGGCAGATCGGCCTTGGCTGTGCGCAGATGGACGCGCTCAGCGCCGAGGTGCGCGCGATCCTTGGCGCGGCGCCGACGGGCGACGCTGGGTAAAGCGCCCGCGCGCGGCATATTCTTGTGAAAACAACCGTTGGCAGCGGGGCGGCGCTTGCCTAAAGTCGCTTGTGCCGATCCCGACAGGACACAAGGATGCCGAATTGAGCGACGAACAACACGTCCCGCCCGAACGCCCCGAAGGCACGCGCGAGGGCGCAACAAGGCGCCGGCTGAGCGCGCAGCGCATGGGAGCCGCGGCGCCGATCCAGCCGAAATTCAGCCAGCCGATCCGGCAGATCCTGCTGATGGTGATCGTGCTCGCGCTTGTCGGCGCGGGGGGCTGGTTCGCCTATGGGCGGATCTATTCGATCTTTGCGGCGAACCCGGTGCTCAACGGGATCATCCTTGGCGTTTTCGTGGTCGGCGTTCTGGCCTGCTTTTTGCAGGTCGCGCAGCTTGTCGGCTCGGTGATCTGGATCGAGCGTTTCGCCGAGGCGCGCGCGAACGCCGCCGCCGCCGGGATCGCCGCGCAGGGCGAAGAGGTGGGCGCCGCACCGCGCCTTCTGGCGCCGCTTGCAGCGATATTGGGCGGGCGCGGGCCGGTTGGCGGGGCGATCTCGCCCGGCTCGGCGCGCTCGATCCTTGAATCGGTCGCAACGCGCATCGACGAGGCGCGCGATATCACAAGATATATCTCCAACCTTCTGATTTTCCTTGGCCTTCTCGGGACCTTCTACGGGCTGGCCACGACCGTTCCGGCCGTCGTCGAGACGATCCGCGCGCTTGCCCCGCAAGAGGGCGATACCGGGCTCGAAGTGTTCGAGCGGCTGATGAGCGGCCTCGAGGCGCAGCTTGGCGGGATGGCGACGGCGTTCTCGTCCTCGCTGCTTGGCCTTGCCGGATCGCTTGTCGTCGGGCTGCTCGAGCTGTTCGTGACCCACGGGCAGAACCGCTTTTACCGCGAGCTTGAGGAATGGATGTCCTCGTTCACGCGGATCGGCGTTGCCGGCGATGACGGCGAGCGGGTCGATCAGGTCGGGCTCGCCGGGTTCCTCGACCGCATGGCCGGGCATATGCAGGTGATGCAGGATTTTTACCTCGAACGCGACGCGCTGCGCGAGGAAGAGGTGATCGAGGCGGATGCGCGGCTGGGCGCTCTGGCCCGCGATGCGGCGCAGATCGCCGACGCGGTCGCGCGCGATGGCTCCATTCTGGCCGAGCATCACGAGCGGACAAGCGCGGCCATCGCGGCGCTTGCGGACGGGCAGGCGCGGCTGAGCGAACTGGCCGAAGCGCGAGCGCACGCAGACGCCGCGCCGCAGGATGATCCGGTCGCGGTGCTGCGCTCGATCGACGCCTCTCTGGCCGAATTGGCAGAGCGCGGCCGTAGCGAGGCGGCCGAGGCGGCGCCGCAAAGGCTCGAATCGATCGACCGCAGCCTTGCGCGCCTTGTCGCGGTTTCAGAGGAGGGCCCGGATCAGGAGGCGCCGATCCGCCTGCGCTCGATCGACGAATCGCTCATCTATCTCGCAAGCCGCGCCGAACAGATGGCCGCCCGGCCGGCCGGGCAAGGCGCGGATGAGGAACTGCTCGCCGCGCTTGGCATGATCGAGCAATCGCTGGCGAGGCTCGTCGCGCAGGGCGAGGCGCAGGCCGATATCTACGACAGCGGCGATGACGGGGCCGAGGCGCGGATGCGGCTGCGCTCGATCGACGTGACGCTCGGCCGGCTCGTCGAGGAAATCGCCGCCTCGCGGCAAGAAATGATGGCCGAGCTGCGCGGCGATATCGCACATCTGACGAAATCCGTTCAGCGCCTCGGCGGGGGCTACTGATGGCGCTTGCGAGGGGCCGGACCGCGAACCGCTTCAGCGCCTCGATCTGGCCGGGCTTTGTCGATGCGATGACGGCCCTGCTCATGGTGCTGATGTTCGTCATCACCATTTTCATGGTCGTCCAGTCGGTGCTGCGCGAGCAGGTCGATGCGCAGGAATCCGAGCTGGACCGGCTGGCCGTGCAGATCGCGGGGCTGACCTCGACACTGGCGGTCACGGAAACGCAGCGCGACCGGCTGGATGCGGATCTGAGCAGCGCGCATAGCGAGATCGCGCAGACCATGGCGCGGCTTGAGGCCTCGCGCGCCGAGGCCGAGGCTCGCGCGGCGGCGCTTGCGGCCTCGCAGGCCGAAGCCGAAGCCCGCGCAGCCGCCCTTGCCGAGGCGCGCGGCGAGATCGACGCGCAGGAAGAGGCCGCCCGTCTCGCCGCCGCCCGCCGCGAGGCGCTCGAGGCGCTGCTTGCCGATATCCGGTCCGAGCGGGACACGCTCGCCACGCAGCAGACCGAGACCGAAGCGGCCCTTGCCGATACCGAGGCCGCGCTGACCGGCACGCAAGCCGCGCTGTCCGATGCCGAGGCGGCCCGCCTTGTCGAGGCCGCCGCCGCCGAGGCGCTTCGCGCGCGGCTGGACGGCGCCGAGGCCGAGCTGACCGCGATGACCCTCTCGCTTGAGCGAAGCCGGCGCGAGGCCGAAGAGACGCTGACCCTGCTTGCCGCCGCCGAGGCCGCGCGGGAGGGGCTCGACACCCAGCGGCTCGAGGCGCTCAGCGATGCCGAGCGGCAGGCGGGGCTTCTGGCCGCCGCGCAATCGCAGCTTTCCCAGCAGGAAGAAATCTCGACCGAAGCGCAGCGCCGCGTCGCCCTTCTGAACGAACAGGTGGCCGAGCTGAACCGTCAGCTGTCCTCGATCCAGACCGTTCTCGACGCCGCCGAGGCGGACCGCGTCGCCAGTGATCTGCGTATCGAAGACCTTGGCGCGCAGCTTAACATGGCGCTGCTGCGCGCCAGCCAGGAACAGGAACAACGGCTCGCGCTGGAAGAGGCCGAGCGCACGCGGCTGGAACAGGAAGCCGCCGATCTGGCCCGCTACCGCTCGGAGTTTTTCGGCCGGCTCAGCCAGATCCTCGAAGGGCGCGAGGGCGTGCAGGTCGTCGGCGATCGTTTCGTGTTCTCTTCCGAGGTGCTGTTCGGCGCGGGCGAGGCCGATCTCTCGCCGGGCGGGCGGCAGGGCATCGCGCAGGTCGCGCAGATGCTGTCCGACATCGCGGGCGAGATCCCGGCCGAAATCGACTGGATCATCCGCGTCGATGGCCATACCGATAACGTCCCGCTATCGGGCGCCGGCCGTTTTCGCGACAATTGGGAGCTGAGCCAGGCCCGCGCCCTTGCCGTCGTGCGCTACATGGTGGACGATCTGGGCTTCCCGGCCGAGCGCCTTGCCGCGACCGGCTTTGCCGAGAACCGCCCCGTCGCGCTTGGCGACAGCCCCGAGGCGCGGGCGCAGAACCGGCGGATCGAACTCAAGCTGACGGAGCGGTGATGACCGAATTTCTGGAAACCGAACAAGGGCGGCGCATCGCCTATGAGCTGACGCCGGGCCACGCGCCGGGGGTGGTGTTTCTGGGCGGCTTCAAGTCCGATATGCGCGGCACCAAGGCCGAATATCTGTCCGGCTGGGCTGCCTCGAAAGGGCGGGCCTTCCTGCGGCTCGACTATTCGGGGCATGGCGAAAGCTCCGGCGCGTTCGAGGATGGCACGATCGGCGCATGGGCCGAGGATGCTGAGGCCGCGATCACGGCGCTGACCAAGGGGCCGCAAGTGCTGGTCGGATCGTCCATGGGCGGCTGGATCGCGCTGCTGCTCGCGCGCGCGATCCCAGAGCGGATCGCGGGGCTGGTCGGCATCGCCGCGGCGCCCGATTTCACCAAGAACGGCTATTGGGCGGGCTTCACCGAGGCCGAGCGCGAGACGGTCATGCGCGACGGGCGGATCGAGATCGCCTCGGAATATGATGACGCGCCTTACGTCATCACGCGAAGGCTGATCGAGGACGGCGCCAAGCATCTCGTGCTCGAAAGCCCGCTTTCGCTGCCCTTCCCGGTGCGGCTGCTGCAAGGCACGGCGGACGAGGATGTGCCGGTAGACTGGGCGCTGCGGCTTCTGGATCACGCAAGCGGCGAGGATATTCGCCTGACATTGGTCAAGGGCGCCGATCACCGCTTTTCCTCGCCCGAATGCCTTGAACTGATCCGCGCCGCGCTTGGCGATGTTCTGGGCTAAGCTCGCCCTCGCGGCCTTGCTTGCCGCCGCGCTTTTGCTCCTGATCCGCCCCGGCGCGCAATTCGCGCCGCCGCTTATCGCGCCGCCTTCCGACCCCGAGGCCGCGCTTGCCGCGCGCGAGGCGGGTATCGATCCCGAATTGGCGGCGCGGATCATCTGGGCTGGCGCGCCCGGCGCGCGCACGCCGCTTGCGATCGTCTATCTGCACGGGTTTTCCGCGAGCCCCGAGGAAATCCGCCCGGTCCCCGATGATGTGGCGGCGGCGCTTGGCGCCAATCTGCTGCTCGCGCGGCTGAGCGGGCATGGCGCGGGCGGGGATGCGATGGGCGATGCCGGGCTTGACGATTGGGCGCAGGACCTCTCGCAGGCGATCGCCATCGGCCGGGCTCTGGGCGAGAGGGTCGCGGTGATCGGCACCTCGACCGGCGGCACGCTCGCCGCGCTTGGGGCCTCGGATGAAACGCTCGGGCCCCAGATCGACGCGGTGGTCATGGTCTCGCCAAATTTCCGCCTGAAAAACCGCGCCGCGCCCCTGCTGAGCCTGCCCTTCGCGCGCCACTGGCTGCCGGCCATCGCGGGGCGCGAGCGGTGCTTCACCCCCCGGACCGCCGATCACGAACGCTTCTGGACGAGTTGCTATCCGACCCGCGCCCTGATCCCGATGGCGAGCCTTGTCCGGGCCGCGCGCGGCAAGACGGGCAGGGGCCAGCCGCTCTTGATCCTCGCCGATCCGGGCGACCGCATAGTCGACAGCGCCGCCGCAAGCGAGGTCGCCGCGAACTGGTCCGGCCCCGCCAGCTTCACCGAGATCACCACAGAAGACGGCGACGACCCCGACCGCCACGTGATCGCAGGCCGCATCCTCTCGCCCGCCACGACGCCCGAAATCAGCCGGCGCATCACCGAGTTCCTCCGCCAGACCCTCGCGCCATGAAAAAGGCGCAGCCGAAGCCGCGCCCTGCTCGAGCGCCCAAATACTCGATCTTTTGGGGCTAGGCTTCAGCGCGCGCCTGACGCTTCCTCTCATGCGGATCGAGGAAACGCTTGCGCAGGCGGATATTGCGGGGCGTTACCTCGACCAGCTCATCATCGTCGATATACGAGATCGCCTCTTCGAGCGACATGCGGATCGGGGGCGTCAGACGCACCGCCTCATCCGTGCCCGAGGCGCGCACATTGGTCAGCTTCTTGCCCTTGAGCGGGTTCACCTCGAGATCATTGTCGCGGCTATGCTCGCCGATGATCATGCCCTGATAGACCTGTTCCTGCGCGCCGATGAACATCTTGCCGCGCTCTTCCAGGTTCCAGAGCGCATAGGCGACCGAAACCCCGTCCTCCATCGAGATCAGCACGCCCTGACGGCGGCCCTGAATCGCGCCTTTATAGGGCGTCCAGTCGTGGAAGATGCGGTTCAGCACGCCATTGCCGCGCGTGTCGGTCATGAACTCGCCATGATAGCCGATCAGCCCGCGCGAGGGGACGTGAGCCACGATGCGCGTCTTGCCGACGCCGGCGGG
>JAUNRZ010000236.1 GCA_030539455.1 Paracoccus sp. (in: a-proteobacteria)
CGCAAGCCGGGCATGAGCCGCGACGATCTTCTGGGCATCAACCTCAAGGTGATGAAATCGGTGGGCGAGGGCATCGCGAAACACGCCCCCGATGCGTTCGTGATCTGCATCACCAACCCGCTGGACGCCATGGTCTGGGCGCTGCGCGAATTCAGCGGCCTGCCCGCCGAGAAGGTCTGCGGCATGGCCGGCGTTCTCGATTCCGCGCGCTTCCGCCATTTCCTCAGCCTCGAATTCGGCGTCTCGATGAAGGACGTGACCGCGTTCGTTCTGGGCGGGCATGGCGATACGATGGTGCCGCTGACCCGTTATTCGACCGTCGCCGGCATCCCGCTGCCAGATCTGGTCAAGATGGGCTGGACCTCGCAGGAGAAGCTGGACGAGATCGTTCAGCGCACCCGCGATGGCGGCGCCGAGATCGTCGGCCTGCTGAAAACCGGCAGCGCCTTCTACGCGCCCGCCACCTCGGCGATCGAGATGGCCGAGGCTTATCTCAAGGACCAAAAGCGCGTCCTGCCGTGTGCGGCCTATGTTGATGGCGCTTATGGGCTGGACGGGATGTATGTCGGCGTTCCGACCGTGATCGGCGCGGGCGGGGTCGAGAAGGTGATCGACATCGCGCTTGATGGCGAGGAACAGGCGATGTTCGACAAATCGGTCGAGGCTGTGCGCGGGCTCGTTTCCGCCTGCAAGGGCATCGACGAGTCGCTGGCCTGAGGCGCCGCCGAGATGACAATTCTGGGACCCCCGGCCCCGCGCCGGGGGTTTTATTTTGCGGGTCGGCGGGATTTGTGATCACACCTCGGAAGCGTGTGATCACAAAACGCAGAATTCGAGCGGATTCTCGCCTCGCCCTGCAAATACCGTTTCTTTCGCCCGCGCGCTTGTGGCACAAGGCCGGGCAAACCGAACCAGCTCGAAGGGGGTTTGCAATGAATATTCATGAATACCAGGCCAAGTCGCTGCTGCGCGATTATGGCGTGCCGGTCAGCGATGGCCGCGTCGTTCTCAAGGCCGAAGAGGCCAAGCGCGCGGCAAGCGAGATGGACGGCCCGCTTTGGGTGGTCAAGGCCCAGATCCACGCCGGCGGGCGCGGCAAGGGCAGCTTCAAGGAAGCCGAAGCGGGCGAAAAGGGCGGCGTGCGCCTTGCCAAATCGGTCGAAGAGGCTGACGAGATGGCGCGCCAGATGCTCGGCCGCACGCTTGTGACCCACCAGACCGGCCCGTCGGGCAAGCAAGTCAACCGCATCTATATCGAGGACGGCTCGGATATCGAGCGCGAGCTTTATCTCGCCCTGCTGGTCGACCGCCAGACCTCGCGCGTGAGCTTCGTCGCCTCGACCGAGGGCGGCATGGATATCGAGGAAGTCGCCGCGCAGACCCCCGAAAAGATCGTCAGCTTCAGCGTTGACCCGGCCTCGGGCCTGTCGGATTTCCACGGCCGCCGCGTCGCCTTCGCGCTTGGGCTGGAAGGCGCTTTGGTCAAGCAATGCGTCGGCCTGGTGCGGAACCTCTATCGCCTGTTCCTCGAGAAGGACATGGAGATGCTGGAGATCAACCCGCTGATCGTGACGACCGAGGGAAATCTCAAGGCGCTCGACGCGAAAATGGGCTTTGATAACAACGCGCTCTATCGCCACAACGACATCATGGCGCTGCGCGACGAGACCGAGGAAGACCCCAAGGAACTCGCCGCGTCGAAATTCGATCTGAACTATATCGCTCTCGATGGCGAGATCGGCTGCATGGTCAACGGCGCCGGTCTGGCGATGGCCACGATGGACATCATCAAGCTGTATGGTGCGGAACCGGCCAACTTCCTTGACGTCGGCGGCGGCGCGACCAAGGAGAAAGTGACCGAGGCGTTCAAGATCATCACCTCGGACCCGAACGTCAAAGGCATTCTGGTCAACATCTTCGGCGGCATCATGCGCTGCGACATCATCGCCGAGGGCATCCTTGCGGCGGTCAAGGAGGTCGGGCTCGAAGTGCCTCTGGTTGTGCGCCTCGAAGGCACCAATGTCGACAAAGGCAAGCAGATCATCGCGGAAAGCGGGCTCAACGTGATCGCCGCGGACGATCTGTCGGACGCTGCCGAGAAGATCGTCAAAGCGGTGAA
This sequence comes from Paracoccus sp. (in: a-proteobacteria), assembly GCA_030539455.1. Taxonomy (GTDB): domain Bacteria; phylum Pseudomonadota; class Alphaproteobacteria; order Rhodobacterales; family Rhodobacteraceae; genus Paracoccus. The sequence goes on from JAUNRZ010000236.1 coordinate 2,120, forward strand.
GGGATAATCAACATGGCAATTCTCGTCAACAAAGACACCAAAGTCATCTGCCAGGGCCTGACCGGCTCGCAGG
>JAUNRZ010000237.1 GCA_030539455.1 Paracoccus sp. (in: a-proteobacteria)
CGCGATCTCGGCAAAGCGGGCGGCGACGGTCTCGCGGTCCAGCTTCTGGTCCTGCGCAGGGCCGAAAATCGCCGGGAAAAGATCGGGGTTGAGCTTGCCGAGCATCACATTCGCGTCGGTCACGGTCAGCGGGCCGCCGCGCCGGTAGCAGGCGGGGCCGGGATCGGCGCCCGCACTGTCCGGGCCGACGCGAAAGCGCCCCTTGTCGGCGTGGAGGATCGAGCCGCCCCCGGCCGCGACCGTGTGCACGCGCATCATCGGCGCGCGCATCCTGACGCCCGCGACCTCGGTGTCGAAGGCGCGTTCATACTCGCCCGCGTAATGGGCGACATCGGTGCTGGTCCCGCCCATGTCAAAGCCGATCACGCGGCCGAAACCGGCGAGCCGCCCCGTCTCGGCCATGCCGACAACGCCCCCCGCCGGGCCCGAGAGGATCGCGTCCTTGCCCTGAAACCGCTCGGCCGCGGTCAGCCCGCCCGAGGACATCATGAATTGCAGATCGGGCCCGTCCTCGCCCGCCGGGGTCGCGCCAAGCGCCGCGCCGACGCGCTGCACATAGCGGCGCAGGATCGGCGAGAGATACGCATCCACCACGGTCGTATCGCCGCGCCCGACTAGCTTGATCAGGGGCGAGACCTCATGGCTGACCGAGACCTGCGCAAAGCCGCGCCCGCGCACTTCTTCGGCAAGCGCCGCTTCATGCGCGGGGTTGCGCCATGCGTGCATCAGAACGATCGCGACCGAATCGAACCCCTCGGATCGAAGCGAATCAAGCGCCTCGCCGAGCGCTTCAATATCAAGCGGCGTCTCGACGCTGCCATCGGCGCGGAGCCGTTCGTCAACCTCGATCACTTTATCATAAAGCTGCTCTGGGAGGATGATTTCCTTGGCAAAAATATCCGGCCGCGCCTGATAACCAAGCCGCAGCGCGTCGCGAAAACCGCGCGTGATGAGCAGCGCCGTGCGCTCGCCCTTGCGCTCCAGCAGGGCGTTGGTTGCGACCGTGGTGCCCATGCGCACGACGCCGACGCGGGCGGGCTCCATCGGGGCGCCGTCCGCGATGCCCAGAAGGCGCCTGATGCCGGCGACGGCCGCATCCTCGTAGGCTTCGGGATTGTCGGACAGCAGCTTCAGCGGGAGCGTCGCCCCGTCCGGCGCGCGGCCGATAATATCGGTGAAGGTGCCGCCGCGGTCGATCCAGAAATCCCACTTACCGCCCGAAACCTGCGCCATTCTCGCTCTCCCGTCTGACATTGATAAATCGTTGACAATTTGCCGCCCTGTCGTCAACCATTCCTTTACCGGCCGCGTCAGACGGCCCTTGCAACGGGAGAGAAGAAGATGCTCATGCGCCATTATTTCGGTGCGGGTGCGATGGCCCTGATGATGGCCGCGCCCGCCGCTGCGGAAAACTGGGATATGCCGACGCCCTATGCCGACGCGATCTTCCACACCGCCAATATTCAGGAATTCGCAAATGACGTGTCCGAGGCGACGCAGGGCGCCTTGACGATCACCGTCCATTCCGCGAACTCGCTGTTCGGGCATGGCGAGATCAAGGACAGCGTGCGGCGCGGGCTGGCGCCGATTGGCGAGATCCTGCTGTCGCGGCTTGCGAACGAAGATCCGATCTTCGCGCTCGATTCGATCCCGTTCCTTGCCTCGTCCTATGACGATGCGGAAAAGCTGTGGGAGGCCTCGCGCGATGCCGTCTCCGCCAAGCTGGCCGAGCAGGGGCTGACGCTGCTTTACGCCGTGCCGTGGCCGGGGCAGAGCTTTTATCTGCGCAGCGAGGTCACCGACCCCGCCGAGATGCAGGGGCTGAGCTTCCGCGCCTATAACGTCGCGACCGAGCGGCTGGCCGAATTGCTGGGAGCGGTGCCGACGCAGGTCGAGGAAACCGACATCTCGACCGCGTTTTCGACCGGGCGGGTCGAGGCGATGATCACCTCGCCCTCGACCGGCGCGAACGCGCAGGCATGGGATTTCGTGAGCCATTACATCGACGTGCAGGCTTGGCTGCCGAAAAACGTGGTGATCGCCAACACCGCCGCGTTCGAGGCGCTGCCGAATGATCAACGCGACGCGCTTCTGGCCGCCGCCGCCGAGGCCGAGGCGCGCGGCTGGGAAATGTCCCGCGCCGAGACCGAAGCCAAGATCGGCGAGCTGCGCGATGGCGGGATGA
>JAUNRZ010000238.1 GCA_030539455.1 Paracoccus sp. (in: a-proteobacteria)
GGCGGAACGGGTCGTCCTTGTCCTTGGCGCGGGCGATATATTCGGGGATGCGCTCCACGCTGCCGATTTCCTGAAGCATCTCGAGACAGGCCTGGTTAGCGCCGCCATGAGCGGGGCCCCAGAGGCAGGCGATCCCCGCCGCGATACAGGCGAACGGATTTGCGCCCGACGAGCCGGCGAGCCGGACCGTCGAGGTCGAGGCGTTCTGCTCGTGATCGGCGTGAAGCGTGAAGATGCGGTCCATCGCGCGGGCCAGCTCGGGGCGGACCTCGTATTTCTCGGCCGGGACCGAAAAGCACATATGGAGGAAGTTCGACGCGTAATCGAGATCGTTGCGCGGATAGACGAAGGGCTGGCCGATCGCGTATTTATAGGCCATCGCGGCAATGGTCGGCACTTTGGCGATCAGGCGGATCGCGGCGACCTCGCGCTGCCACTGATCCGAGATGTCGGTCGAATCGTGGTAGAAGGCCGACATCGCGCCGACCACGCCAACCATCGTCGCCATCGGATGCGCGTCGCGGCGGAAGCCGCGGAAGAAATTGCCCATCTGTTCATGGACCATCGTATGGCGCGTCACCCGGTTCTCGAAATCGACAAGCTGGGTTTCAGAGGGCAGCTCGCCGTAAAGCAGCAGGAAGCAGACCTCGAGGAAATGCGATTTGTCGGCCAGTTGCTCGATCGGATAGCCGCGATACCACAGCTCGCCCTTGTCGCCGTCGATGAAGGTGATGCTGGATTCGCACGATGCGGTCGAGGTGAAGCCGGGATCGAAGGTGAACACATCCGCCTGACCGTAGAGCTTGCGGATATCGAGGCAGTCAGGGCCGACCGAGGGGCTCAGCACAGGGAGTTCGTATTCCGCGCCGTTAAGGCTCAGCACAGCCGGTTTTTTGTCAGCCATTCTTTAATCCTTCGCTAAAAGCCGGCCGTGGCCGGTATGGAAAGCGCCCTGTCAGCCCGCCTGATCGTTCAACCTTGCGAAGCTTTCCTGCGGACCGAGCGCCAGCAACATATCGAACACGCTTGGAGTCGCGGTCTTTCCCGCCAATGCAGCGCGAAGCGGCGCGGCGATCTTGCCCAGACCAAGACCGTGGCGCGCGGCGATTTCACTCGCCGTCTGCTCCAAATCGTCTCGCGTCCAGTTATCATGCTGCAGCGCGGCAGTCAATTCTTTCAGCATACCACGGGATACCGGATCCAGGGCTTTTTGCGCTTTTTCATCAGGCATTACGGGCCTCTCGATGAGGGCGAAATGCGCCTGTTCCAGCAGCGCGGGCAGGGTCTTGGCCTTCGCCTTCAGCACCCCCATCGCGGCTCTGAGACGTTGCGTCTGAAGATCGCTCAGGGGCGGGCGGCCGCTCGCCTCGAGATAGGCGCCAAGCTCCGTCATCAGGGCGTCGTCATCCATCGCGCCGATATGATGCGCGCTGACATGTTCGAGCTTCTTGAAATCGAGCCGCGCCGGCGCGCGCCCGATCCCGCCAAGATCGAACCATTCGAGCGCCTGCGCGTCCGAGAACAGCTCGTCATCGCCGTGGCTCCAGCCCAGCCGGGCCAGATAATTCCGCATCGCCGCCGCCGGATAGCCGAGCGCGGCATATTCATGGAGCCCCACCGCCCCGTGGCGTTTCGACAGCTTCTTGCCGTCCTCGCCGTGGATCAGCGGGATATGCGCGAAGACCGGCCGCGGCCAGCCCATCGCGTCATAGATCTGCGCCTGCCGCGCGGCATTGGTCAGGTGATCATCGCCGCGAATGACATGGCTCACCCCCATATCGTGATCGTCAACCACGACGGCGAGCATATAGGTCGGCGTTCCGTCGCTGCGCAGCAGCACCATGTCGTCAAGGCTGCTATTTGCGAAGGTGACATCGCCCTGAACGCGGTCCTCGATCACCGTCTGCCCTTCGCGCGGGGCCTTGAGGCGGATCGCATAGGGCGCGCCTTCGGGGTGGTCGTCCCGCTCGCGCCAGGGCGAGAGGAAGGGCTGGTTCGGATGCGCCTCGCGCCATGCGGCGATCTCTTCGGGGCCGCTATAGCAGCGATAGGCGTGCCCGCTTGCCTCCATTGCGCGGGCGATCTCGGCGTGGCGGCCCGCGCGGGCGAACTGGCTGACCGGCTCGCCGTCCCAGTCGAGGCCCAGCCAGGAGAGCC
>JAUNRZ010000239.1 GCA_030539455.1 Paracoccus sp. (in: a-proteobacteria)
CCCCGCCATGCGCTGCATACCGTCGTATGCCGGCTTGATTTCCGGGGCGCTCTGGCCGAGAACGGGGCGAGGAACCGCTCGCCGCGCATGAGATGACCAGCCAGATGTCCAGCCCCGCCGCCCGCCCGATGACCGGCCATGTCGCCTGGCCGATGATCCTCGCGGTCAGCATCTGCCATATGCTGAACGATGTGATGCAGTCGCTTCTCGCCGCGATCTACCCGCTGCTGCAAAGCGAATTCGCGCTAACCTTTCTCCAGATCGGCCTTTTGACCTTTGCGTTTCAGGTGACCGCCTCGCTGCTGCAACCTGTGGTCGGGATGGCGACCGATCGCCGGCCGATGCCGCAATCGCTCGCCGCCGGGATGAGCTGCTCGCTTGTCGGGCTGCTGATGCTGGGGATGGCGGAGAGCTATCCGGTGCTGCTGGCCGGCGCGATGGCGATCGGGATCGGCTCGGCCGTGTTCCACCCCGAAGCCTCACGCGTCGCGCGGCTTGCCTCGGGCGGGCGGTTCGGGACCGCGCAATCGCTGTTTCAGGTCGGCGGCAATTTCGGCAGCGCGATCGGCCCGCTTCTGGCCGCGTTCATCGTCGTGCCGATGGGGCGGCCGGTGATCGCGTGGCTCGCCCTGATCGCGGTGCCGGGGATCGTGATCCTGTGGCGCGTCGGGCTCTGGTACGGCGCGCAGAACGCCGCGGCGAGATCGCGCCCGCCCGCCTCCCGCGAGCTGCCGCTGCCGGGGCGGCGGGTCGCCATCGCGGTCGGCGTGCTCGCCATTCTGGTCTTTACCAAGAACATCTACACCGCCTCGATCGCGAGCTACTACACCTTCTTCGCGATCGAGAAATTCGGCGTCACGACCCAGCAGGCGCAGATCATGCTGTTCGTCTTTCTCGCCGCGAGCGCGCTTGGCGTCGCGCTTGGCGGGCCGGTGGGCGACCGCTTCGGCCCGCAAACCGTGATCTGGTTCTCGATCCTTGGCGTTTTGCCGTTCACGCTGCTGTTGCCCTATGTCTCGCTGTTCTGGACGATCATTCTGTCGGCCATCATCGGGATCATCATCGCCTCGGCCTTCCCCGCGATCGTCGTTTTCGCGCAGGAACTGGTGCCGGGCCGGGTCGGGCTCGTCTCGGGGATTTTCTTCGGTTTCGCGTTCGGCATGGGCGGGATCGCCGCCGCCGCGCTTGGCGTGATCGCCGACAAACACAGCGTCACCTTCGTCTACCAGATCTGCGCGTTCCTGCCGCTGCTTGGCCTTTTGACGATATTGCTGCCGCGCCGGTCCGAGCTGATCGGCGCGGCCTGACGGCCTAGACCGCTTTTTTCAGCGCCTCGGTCAGATCGTCCCGCTCCCACGAGAAGCCGCCATCGGCTTCGGGCGCGCGGCCGAAATGGCCGTAAGCGGCGGTGCGGCGATAGATCGGGCGTTGCAGCGAGAGATGCTCGCGGATCCCCTTCGGCGTCAAATCCATCACGCTGGCGACGGCTTTCTCGATTTGCGATTCGTGCACCTCGCCGGTCCCGAACGTGTCGGCATAGATCGAGAGCGGCTTCGAGACCCCGATTGCATAGGAAAGCTGGATCACGCAGCGCTTTGCCATTCCCGCCGCGACCACGTTCTTGGCCAGATAGCGCGCCGCATAAGCGGCCGAGCGGTCGACCTTGGTCGGATCCTTTCCCGAGAACGCCCCGCCGCCATGAGGCGCAGCGCCGCCGTAAGTGTCCACGATGATCTTGCGCCCGGTCAGCCCGGCATCGCCGTCCGGCCCGCCGATGACGAATTTGCCGGTCGGGTTCACCCACCATTCGGTCGCCTCGGTCAGCCAGCCGGAGGGGAGCACCTCGCGGATATACGGCTCGACGATGGCGCGGATATCGTCGCTTGTCTGCGCGTCGTCGAGATGCTGCGTCGAGAGCACGAGCTGCGTCACCTCGACCGGGCGCCCGTCCTCATAGCGCAGCGAAAGCTGCGTTTTCGCATCGGGGCCAAGCGTCGGCTCGGCCCCCGATTTGCGGGCCTCGGCCAGACGGCGCAGGATCGCGTGCGCATACTGGATCGGGGCGGGCATCAGCTCGGGCGTCTCGTCGGTCGCAAAGCCGAACATGATCCCCTGATCGCCCGCGCCATGTTCCTGCACGCCGCCCCAGATATGG
>JAUNRZ010000240.1 GCA_030539455.1 Paracoccus sp. (in: a-proteobacteria)
CCAATGTCAGCCATGAATTGCGCACGCCTCTGACCGCGCTCATGGGGTTTATCGAGACGCTGCGCGGCCCGGCCCGGAACGACGAGAACGCGCGCGATGAGTTTCTCTCGATCATGGAGCGCGAGGCGAGCCGGATGAACCGGCTGGTGCATGATCTGCTCTCGCTCAGCCGGGTCGAGTCGGAAGAGCGGCGGCGGCCGGCGCAATCGCTGGACCTCACCGCATTGGTGCAAGGCGTGATCGAGACGCTGACGCCGCACGCACGCTCGCGCGGGGTGGAAATCGCCTTTGACGCGAGCGCCGGCGCGGTGATGCTGCCGGGCGATCCCGACCAGTTGGCGCAGGTGTTCCACAACCTGATCGAGAACGCGACGAAATATGGCGCGGCGGGCAAAGAGGTCACGATCACCATCACCCGGATCGAGCGCGAGCCTGTGCTGCGCGGCCCCGCCTGGGCGGTCGCCGTCACCGATCGCGGCGAGGGGATCGACCCGATCCACCTGCCCCGCCTTACCGAGCGGTTCTACCGCGTCGACACCCACCGCTCGCGCCAGCAGGGGGGGACGGGGCTGGGGCTCGCCATCGTCAAGCACATCATCAACCGCCATCGCGGCAGGCTGCGGATCGAAAGCGAGCCGGGCAAGGGCGCGAGCTTCACCGTGATCCTGCCGGAGCGTCAGGATCGCCGCTGAGCGCGGTGCCTTGGCTCCGAACGCCGGACGAAGACGAGGACGAGGAAAGCTGCGCGCTCCCGCCCTCCCGCTTGCCCCTTCGCGCCCAAGCGCCTATCTGACAGGCGAAGCGAAAGGGGCCGCAGCATGAGCCATAACCCGATCCGACCGTGGCGCAATATCGACCGGCGGCGTGCGCGCCAGATCATGGTCGGAGCCGTGCCGGTCGGCGGCGATGCGCCGATCTCGGTGCAGACGATGACCAACACCGACAGCTCGGACGTGCGCGCGACGCTGGACCAGATCATCCGGGCGGCCGATGCCGGCGCCGATATCGTCCGCGTCTCGACCCCCGACGAGGCCAGCACGCGCGCGCTGCGCGAGATCACCCGCGAAAGCCCGGTCCCGATCGTCGCCGACATCCATTTTCACTACCGCCGCGCGATCGAGGCCGCCGAGGCGGGCGCGGCCTGTCTGCGCATCAACCCCGGCAATATCGGCGATGCCAGCCGCGTGCGCGAGGTCATTCAGGCCGCGCGCGATCATGGCTGCTCGATGCGGATCGGGGTGAATGCCGGCTCGCTCGAGCGGCATTTGCTGGAAAAATACGGCGAGCCCTGCCCGGATGCCATGGTCGAATCCGGGCTCGACCATATCAAGCTATTGCAGGATAACGATTTTCACGAGTTCAAGATCAGTGTGAAAGCCTCGGATGTTTTTCTGGCGGCGGCCGCCTATCAGCAGCTTGCCGAGGCGACCGATGCGCCGATCCATCTCGGGATTACCGAGGCGGGCGGCTTCGTCGGCGGGACCGTCAAATCGGCGGTCGGGCTCGGGCAATTGCTGTGGATGGGGATCGGCGACACGATCAGGGTGAGCCTCTCGGCCGATCCGGTCGAAGAGGTGAAGGTCGGCTTCGAGATCCTCAAAAGCCTCGGGCTACGCACGCGCGGGGTGCAGATCATCTCGTGCCCGTCCTGCGCGCGGCAGGGCTTCGACGTCATCAAGACCGTTGAAATCCTTGAAAAACGGCTCGAGCATATCAAGACGCCACTGAGCCTGTCGATCATTGGCTGCGTGGTCAACGGGCCGGGTGAGGCTCTGATGACCGATATCGGCTTTACCGGCGGCGGCGCGGGCTCGGGCATGGTTTATGTGGCGGGCAAGCAGGACCACAAGCTCGGCAATGAGCGGATGATAGATCACATCGTGGAGCTGGTCGAAGCTCGCGCTGCGGCGATTGAGGCGGCGGAAGCCGAGGCGGATTAGGCGCGCCTAGCGGGTGATGATCGTTGAAGCGTCAAGCGGGTCGAAGCCGCCACCGTGATTAAGGCGGCAAAAGCCGATTAGTCGGATTAGCCGCGCCTCGCCGCAATCAAGCCACTAGGCGCGCCTAGCCGCCCTCACGCGCGCGGCGGGCCTCGGCGATGGCGGGCACCAGGCCGGCGCGCGGGACGCCGCGCAGAAGCTGATCGCCGA
>JAUNRZ010000241.1 GCA_030539455.1 Paracoccus sp. (in: a-proteobacteria)
CGGTCCACATGATCGAGACGATCAACAAGCTGGTCCGCACCGGCCGCCAGATGCTCCACGAGATCGGCCGCGAGGCGACCCCGGAAGAGCTGGCCGAAAAGCTGCAAATGCCGCTCGAGAAGGTCCGCAAGGTGATGAAGATCGCCAAGGAGCCGATCAGCCTCGAGACGCCCATCGGCGACGAAGAGGACAGCCAGCTCGGCGATTTCATCGAGGACAAGAACGCCGTCCTGCCGCTCGACAGCGCCATTCAGGAGAACCTCAAGGAGACCACGACGCGGGTTCTCGCCTCGCTCACCCCGCGCGAGGAAAGGGTGCTGCGGATGCGCTTTGGCATCGGCATGAACACCGACCACACGCTTGAAGAGGTCGGCCAGCAGTTCAGCGTCACCCGCGAGCGGATCCGCCAGATCGAGGCGAAGGCGCTCCGCAAGCTCAAACACCCCTCGCGCTCGCGGAAACTGCGCAGTTTCCTCGATCAGTGATTGCGATTTATCAACCGCCCGCGCGGGGTGAGTTCCTTGCGCGGACTGCCTTTTTCATGTTAAGTTTCATCAACTTATTGATGGGTGGTTGTGTTGGATCTGGCCTGTTTTCTCTATAGTAGCACGGGTCGCATCGCCGAGTTCGACTCTGACTGCGAGGATATCCTCACCGTCGCCACGCAGCGCAATGCCGAGCTTGGGCTGACCGGCCTACTCCATTGCGAGGAAGGGATGTTCTTCCAGTGGCTCGAGGGCCCGCCGGACGCCGTCGCCATGATGCGCGAGACGATCTGCCGCGATCCGCGTCACACGGGCGTCAGGGTGCTGGCCGAGGGGCCGATTGACGAGCGTAAATTCGCGGCATGGTCGATGCGCAAATCGACCCGCGCCGATGGCTCGGTGCTTGACTGGCTGGCCGACCGCGAGGTCTCGCTGCGCAATCTGCGCGATTATGCGCAGGAATTGCTGGTTTTCATGCAGACCCGCATCCTCGCGATCTAGCCCGCGTTAACCGCCCCTTCACCAGCTTTGCAGCTTTTCCTTGCGGGGAAGGCGAGTTGCGTGTAGGGGTAAATCAGGAACATCATGCGGGTGACAGGTGGCGGAACAGGTTGCAACATGGCTGGCTGATGCCGCGATCTTGCGCGCGGCATTGGGCTTTGCGGTGCTGCTGCTTGCTATCGTGTTTTGGACCGCGCGCAGCCGCGCGGCCGCGCTGCGCCGCGATCTGGCGGCGCGCGATGGCGATATCGCCCGGCTCGGCGCGCGCGTCGATGAAGAGGTCGCGCGCGCCCGCGAGGTCGAACTGCGCGCCGGCCGCGCCGAAACGCGGCTGGAAGAACGCGCCGCCGCCCTGACCGCGCTTGGCGAGGAAAGGGACGGGCTGAACGACGCGCTTTTCGACGCGCGCCGCAGCGTCTCGCAGCTTGAAACCAGTCTGGCAGAACTGCGCCTTGCCTCTGAAAAGGACCGCGAAAGGGCCGACCACGACATCGCCCAGCTTCGCGAGCTCCGCGAGGAAATGACCCGCAATTTCCGACTGATGGCCGATGAAACCCTGCGGGTTCAGGGCGATGCGATGCAAAAGCGCCACCGTGAACAGCTTGATGGACTGCTCGCCCCGTTCCGCGATCAGGTGGACCGCTTTCAGACCGAATTGCAGACGCGGAACACGGTGATGGACCGCGAAAACGCGCGGCTCCACCAGCAGATCGAAACGCTCCACCGCCGCTCGGAAGATATCAGCCGCGAGGCCGTTGCGCTTACCCGCGCGCTCAAGGGCGAAAAGCAGCGGCAGGGCGCGTGGGGTGAGATGATCCTGACGCGCATCCTCGAGGATTCGGGGCTGCTCGCGGGCACGCATTACGAGATTCAGACAAGCTGGCGCGACGATGACGGGCGGCTCTGGCGGCCGGATGTGCTGGTGAAGATGCCGCAGAACAAGCTGCTCGTGATCGACAGCAAGGTTTCGCTGAACGATTACGAGATCAGCGTGAACGCCGAGGACGAGGTCGAACGCGCCGCCGCGCTGCGCCGCCACGTTCAGGCGATCCGCAACCATATCAACACCTTGGCCGATAAGGGGTATCACCGGATCGACGATGCCTCGGTCGATTATGTGCTGATGTTCATCCCCGTCGAGGGCGCGTTCTCCGAGGCGC
>JAUNRZ010000062.1:0-2137 GCA_030539455.1 Paracoccus sp. (in: a-proteobacteria)
AGTCTGATTTCAAAGCCGCGCTCGAAAGCGCGCAGGGCGAGGCCGCCACCGCCTTCGGCAACCCGAACGTGCTGATCGAGAAATACATCACCGCCCCGCGCCACATCGAGGTGCAGGTGTTCGGCGACGGGCAAAGCGCGGTCCATCTCTTCGAACGCGACTGCTCGCTGCAACGCCGCCACCAGAAGGTCATCGAGGAAGCCCCCGCGCCCGGCATGACGGACGAGATGCGCGCGGCGATGGGTGAGGCCGCCGTCCGCGCCGCCGAGGCGATCGGCTACAAGGGCGCCGGCACGATCGAGTTCATCGTTGACGGCTCAAGCGGGCTGCGCCCCGACGGGTTCTGGTTCATGGAGATGAACACCCGCCTTCAGGTCGAACATCCGGTGACCGAGCTGATCACCGATGTCGATCTGGTCGAATGGCAGCTCCGCGTCGCCTCGGGCGAGGCGCTGCCGGCCGCGCAGGACGATCTGATGATCGAGGGCCACGCCTTCGAGGCGCGGCTTTACGCCGAGGACGTCGCCGCCGGGTTCCTTCCCGCGACCGGCACGCTGACCCATCTCGCCTTCCCCGAAAACGCGCGCATCGAGACCGGCGTGCGCGAGGGCGATGCGGTCTCGCCCTGGTATGATCCGATGATCGCCAAGATCGTCACATGGGGGCCGACCCGCGCCATCGCGCTGCGCGCGCTCGAGGCCGCGCTTGTCGATACCGAGGTCGCGGGCAGCGTCACCAATCTCGATTTCCTGATCGCCCTGACACGGCATGAGGGCTTTGCCGCGGGCGAGGTCGACACTGGCCTGATCGGCCGCGATCTCGACGCCCTGACCGAGGCGGCGAGCCCCGATCCGCGCTCGGTCGCGCTTGGCGCTCTGGGCCTTGCCGGGCTCGCGGACCCCGAAAAGCGCGCGGGCGAGACGCTGTGGCAGCCGCTGCGGCGCACGATCGCGTGGCAGGGCGGCGAGGCGGTTCTCGAGGCGCTCGGGCCGGGCCGCGCGACCGTCACGCTGGACGGGCGCGCCTTCGAGATCGAGCAGAAGGGCGGCCAGTGGTGGGTGGACGGCAGCCCCCGCCGCTCGCGCGTGGTCACGCACGGCGCGGGGGTCAGCGTGTTCGGCGGGCGGCCGGTCACGCTGACCCCGCTCGACCCGCTGGACCGCGCAGGGGCCGAGGAAGGCGGCGGGCTCACGCTCTCGCCGATGCCGGGGCTGGTCAAGGCGGTGTTCGTCGAGGCCGGCCAGGCGGTTACGGCGGGCGAGCGGCTGGCGATTCTCGAGGCGATGAAGATGGAACACACCCTCACCGCCGCCCGCGACGGCACGGTGGCCGAGGTGCTGGCCGCGCCCGGCGATCAGGTCGAGGCCGGCGCCGCGCTCATCCGGCTTGAAGACGATGAGTAGCGTCTTCTTCTGCGCCCAAATACTCATCGCGCGGCAAGCCGCACGCGAAAGGCATCGATCATGAGCCAAACCGCCGAGATTTTCGAGATGGGCCCGCGCGACGGGCTGCAAAACGAAAAGCGTCTCATCCCTGCGGCGGACAAGATCGCGCTTGTCGATCTGCTGTCGGGGGCGGGGTTCCGGCGCATCGAGGTGACGTCTTTCGTGAGCCCCAAATGGGTGCCGCAAATGGCGGATGCGGCCGAGGTGATGGCGGGCATCGCGCGCAGGGCAGGGGTGTCCTACGCGGTGCTGACCCCGAACCTCAAGGGTTATGAGGGCGCGAGGGCCGCCCGCGCGGACGAGGTCGCGATTTTCGCAAGCGCGTCCGAGGGGTTCTCGAAGGCCAATCTCAACGCCACGATCGCCGAAAGCCTCGAGCGTTTCGTGCCGGTTGCCGGGGCCGCCCGCGTGGATGGTGTGAAGATGCGCGGCTATGTCTCGGTCGTCACCGATTGCCCCTATGACGGGCCGACCCCGCCCGAGAATGTCGCCCGCGTCGCCGCCCGCCTGCGCGATATGGGCTGCTACGAAATCAGCCTTGGCGACACGATCGGGCAGGGCCGGCCCGAGAGCGTTGATGCGATGCTCGGCGCGGTTCTGAACGAGCTCCCGCCCGAAAAACTCGCCGGTCATTTCCACGACACCGCCGGGCGCGCGCTTGAGAATATCGACGCCTCGCTCGCGCGCGGGCT
>JAUNRZ010000062.1:2237-11997 GCA_030539455.1 Paracoccus sp. (in: a-proteobacteria)
ACGCTGACCCTCGCGCGGCCCGAAAAGCACAACGCGCTTTCCGCGCAGATGATCCGCGAGCTGACCGACGCCGCCGGAACCTTGGGCCGCGACAAAAAGGTGCGCGCGGTGATCCTCGCCGCCGAGGGCGCGTCATTCTGCGCCGGCGGTGATCTTGGCTGGATGCGCGCGCAGATGGAGGCCGATGCTGAAACGCGCAGGGCAGGGGCGCGCGAGCTGGCAGAGATGCTCGGCGCGCTCAACCTGCTCCCCAAACCCCTGATCGGGCGCGTTCACGGCAACGCGTTCGGCGGCGGGGTCGGGATGATGGCCGTCTGCGATGTCGCGATTGCCGCCGAAGGCGCCCGCTTCGGGCTGACCGAGACGCGGCTCGGCCTCATCCCCGCGACGATCGGCCCCTATGTTTTGGCCCGCATGGGCGAGGACCGCGCGCGCCGCGTGTTCATGTCCGCACGGCTCTTTGATGCAGCCGAGGCAGCGGCGCTGAACCTTGCCGCGAAGGTGGTGCCAGAGCCCGATCTGGGCGCCGCGATCGAGGCCGAGATCGCCCCCTACCTCAACTGCGCCCCCGGCGCGGTCGCCGCCGCCAAGCGCCTTGCAAGGCGCCTTGGCCCGCCCATAGACGAGACGGTGATCGAGGCCAGCATCGACGCTCTGGTCGAGGTCTGGGAGGGGGACGAGGCGCCAGAGGGCATCGCCGCCTTCTTCGAGAAACGCAAACCCGCCTGGCAGCGCTAAGGCGCAATCCTGCCTGTTCATTGATTTCTTAGCAAAGATCATCCCCCCGGCGGGAACGACTGCGCGCGGCCCGCGTTTAGCCCTCATAACGAAGCCAGATATGAAAGGGCTGGATCATGGCAAATATGGATCACACCGCCGACAAGGCAAAACGCGACGCCGAGCGTCTGGGCAACGAAGCCAAATCGGCCGCCCGCGATGTCGCCGATGATGCGCGCAACGCCGCCGAAACCGCGAAAGAGCGCGGCAAGGACCTCTACGAGGACGTCAAGTCGAAAGCCGGCGAGTATGCCGAAAAGGCGAGCGAGCTTGGCCAGGAATACGCCGAAGCGGCCAAGGACGAAGCCCGCCGCCTGTACCGCGCGGGTGAGCGCAAGGCGCATGAAGTCGCCGAATATGCCGGCGATTACTACGACGAAGTCGAGACCATGGTTCGCCGCAACCCGGCGCAGGCGCTCGGCATCGCGGCAGGTGTCGGCTTCCTGATCGGCCTGATCCTCGCGCGTCGCTGATCGGACAGCTCATGCTCGATTACGCGAACAGGATGCAGCTTGCCATCGGTGACACGGTGCGCCGCACCGGGATGAAAGCCGGTGCAGGGGTCGTGATCGCGATCGGCGCGGGCTTTCTGCTGGCGGGTCTGTGGACCTTCCTTGCCCATCATCTCGGCTGGGGCTCCATGTGGGCCTCAGTCGCGATCGGCGCGATCTTCGTGCTGATCGGGGTGGTTGTCATCATGATGGCCTCGAAGGTGCGTCACGAAGTCCCGCCCGCCTCGGATCTTGGCAAGGAAGTCACCGCAAGGCTGAACCTTGCCGCCGACACGGCCATCGACAAGGTCAAGACGGGCGCGAGCGATGCGTTCCGCAGCGCCGAGGACAGCGTCAGCCGGGTGATCGACCGCGCCGGCTCGACGGTGAACCGACTGGCTGACACGACCGAGGCGAAGATGCAGAGCTTCAAGAACGAGACTCTCATCCCCGCAGCACGTTCGGTCGGGCTGACCGAGGAGAATTACGAGGCCGCGAAGGACAGCGTCCACCGTGCCGCGCAGCACAAGGCCGCCCCGGCGGTCGGTCTGATCGGCGCGTTCGGTGCGGGCCTCGCAATTGCCTCGCAGCTCCAGCAATGGCGCCGGCGGGACGAGGTCGATTACGACGATCTCGCGCTTTACGAGGACGATCTTTATCTCGACATCTATGATGACGATCTGCCCGATGACGGAAGCTTCACGCGCCGCTAAGGGGCAAGACAGCAACAGAAAAGGGCCGCGCGACGCGGCCCTTTTCATATCGCGCTACTCGGCCGCCGTCACGCGGCGCAAGATCGCGACCAGATCGCCGATGGACCTGCTGGTGAAGGGGCTCGAGAGCAGATGCCAGCCACGCTCGCCCGCTTTCTCGGCGCCGGGCGCGTCCTGCATCATCACCATCGTCGCGCCAAAGCGGCGCACCGCCGCGGCCAGTCCGCTATCGTCGATCTCATCAACGCCGGCGCTGCACAGAACGACGATCTGTCTGTCATCGCTGAAATCGGCTTTCACACGGCCCAGATCGGCACTTGCCTCACCGGCAAAGCGATAGCCCGCGATGTCGCAACCTGCACAGGCATCAACCAGCCCGTTATGCAGATCCGTCGCAAAAAACGGATTTTTCTCAACGACTACAAAGAAATAACTACTGAACGGCATTGCAACGAGCCCTAAATGACCGAACGCAATTCGCGCCAGATCAGCCTACCATGCAGGGCAGGAGCGTCGCAACTCAAGATAGGTTAACCCATGAAAAGCCCGGCAAATTCCCGCAGAGCGGGAGCTTAGGGGCAGGGGGCAGGGCGCCCGCTCAGGCGTTCGCTTCGCGGATTTTCGCGGCGGCGTCCTTGTCGAAAGCGATCTCTTTCTGGTCGAAAAGCTGGTCCAGCTCGCCCGACAGCGTCATCTCGGTGATGATGTCGCAGCCGCCGACGAACTCGCCCTTGACGTAAAGCTGGGGGATGGTCGGCCAGTCCGAGAAATCCTTGATGCCCTGGCGGATCGCCTCGTCGCTCAGCACGTTCACGTCGCGGTAGGCGACGCCCATGTAATTCAGCACACCGGCGACGCGGCTGGAGAAACCGCATTGGGGCATATCGCGCGTGCCCTTCATGAAAAGCACCACATCGTTCTCGTCGATGGTTTCCTGGATTTGCGCGCGCGCGTCAGTCATAGTGCGATCCTCATTCCGGGGCTTTGGTGGTCAGGGCAAGCGCATGAAGCTCACCCGCCGGGCCGTCCATCTTGCCTTCAAGGGCGGCATAGACGGCACGCTGCTGCTGCACACGGTTCAGCCCGCGAAAGCTCTCGTCGATCACCTCGGCGGCGTAGTGGTTCCCGTCGCCGGCCAGATCGGTGATGGTGATGCTCGCGTCGGGAAAAGACGCGCGGAGCAGATTTTCGATATCCTGAGCTTCCATCGCCATGAGCGCTTCCTTTCGTGCAGTCCTGAACGATGTAGGTCATGGGCAGGGCCGCCGCAAGGGGCGCAGGGCGGGCACGCGCGGGGCTAGCACAACATGGGTAAGTCCAATAATATGTATTATGTAATATCGATGCGATTGCATATGAGGCGCGGCTGACCGATAATCGGGGAAAATCGGAGGAACCCCATGTCACTGACCCGCCGCCAGATCCTGCAAACCGCAATCGTGCTGGGCGTTCTTGGCACGCGAAGCTGGGCAGCGACCGAGGCGGAGTATGACGGCTTCACGGTGCTGACGCTCTCGGACGGACATCTCGAGCTCCCGCGCGCGGCCGCCTTGCCCGAGGGCGTGCCGCAGGACGCTCTCGATGATCTGCCCGAGGTGATCCACTCGCCGCTGAACGTGACGCTGCTGAAGCGCGGCGATGATCTGATCCTGTTCGACGCAGGCTCCGGCCCGGATTTCATGCCGACGGCGGGCGAGTTGATCGACGCTCTGGCCGCGCTCGACATCGATCCGGGCGACATCACCCATGTGATCTTCACCCATGCGCATCCCGATCACATCTGGGGCGTACTCGACGATTTCGACGAGCCGGCCTTCTTCAACGCGCGGCACCTGATCGCGCGCGCCGAGCGTGATTTCTGGACAGCGCCGGACATTCTGGACCAGCTTCCCGAGGACCGCCATTCCTTCGCGATCGGCGCGCAAAGGCGGCTCGAGGAAATCAGCGAAGTGCTTGATTTCTTTGACGATGGCGACGAGGTTCTGCCGGGGATCACGGCGCGCGCGACGCCGGGTCACACGCCAGGCCACAGCTCGTTCGTGATCGAGGATCAGGTGATGGTGCTGGGCGATGTCGCAACCAACGCCCATGTCTCGCTGTCCCATCCCGAGCTTGGCGCGGCGACCGATCACGACCCGGAACAGGCCGCCGAGACGCGCAAAGCTGTGCTCGAGGATCTTGCGGAAAGCGGGATGGAGGTGGTCGGCTACCACTTCCCCGATGGCGGGCTCGGCCATATCGAGCGCGACGGGGATGGCTATAGATTCATTCCAAAACAATGACTTGCAATCGAAACCTCATCTGTTATAAGAGATATTGATGGCAGTCACGCCTCCTGTTTGTGATTTTGGTGCGGAGCTGCCTGATTTCGCGCTCCCGGACCCGGATGGGCGCATCCACCGGCTTTCCGATCTGCGCGGTGCGCGCGGCACGCTTGTGATGTTCATCTGCAACCACTGCCCTTATGTGCAGGCGATCCTCGATCGGCTGACGCGCGATGCAAAGGCGCTCCAGCAGCTTGGGATCGGGGTGGTCGCGATCTCGTCCAACGATGTGGCCGCCTACCCCGCCGACGCGCCCTATGAGATGAAGAAAATCTCTGAAAAGCAAGGGTTTACCTTCCCATATCTCTACGACGAGACGCAGGAGGTCGCGCGCGCGTTTGGCGCCGAATGCACGCCCGATTTTTTCGGTTACAACGCGGATGGAAAGCTGCAATATCGCGGGCGGCTGGATGCGTCCGGGCGCGCGCCCGGCCCGCCTGATGCGCGGCGCGAGCTTTACGAGGCGATGGCGCAGATCGCCGAAACCGGGCAAGGCCCGCGCGCGCAGACGCCGTCGATGGGATGCTCGATCAAATGGAAGGACGATTGATGGACGCTGTTCAACTTAACGCCGATATCGCGGTGTCTGGGCAGATCAACGCCGAGGATATGGCCAGGCTGGCGGATCAGGGCTTTGTGACGGTCATCAACAACCGCCCCGACAGCGAGGTGCCGCCCGAGCAGCAATCGGCGGCGATGGAGCAGGCCGCGCGCGCGGCGGGGCTGGAATACCACTATATCCCGTTCGAGCCGGGCCGCGTTACGCAAGATATGGTGGATGCCTTCGCCGAGGCCATCGAGAAGATCCCCGCCTTCGCCTATTGCCGCAGCGGGCACCGGACGACAAATCTCTGGGCGCTTTCGCAGGCTGGAAAGCTCAGCGAATCCGAGATTGTCGAGACGGCGGCCGAGGCCGGTCATGACGTCTCGGGCGCCCTGCCCCTGCTCCGCCAGCTCGCCGGGGATTAAGCCTCGAGCCCAAGGGCGCGCTTGACATTCTTGGTCCAGCCCAGAAGCCGTTGATCTCCCTCGATAATCGCCGGGCGCTTCATGACGCTTGGCCGCTCGCCCAGCATCTTGACCGGATTCGCGCCGCGTTCGGCCTCGCTCATCGCGCGCCAGGTGAGGCTCGCGCGATTGACGAGCTTGTCGCTGAATTCCGCGACCATCTGGCGCCGTTCATCCTCGGACAAGGGCGCGTCCTTCACGTCGCGGAAATCGACGCGCCAGCCCGCCGCCTCAAGCTCGGCCTGCGCCTTCTGGCAGGTCGAGCAATGAGAAAGCCCGAACATTTTCAAAGACTTCGCCATCAGATGAACGGGACGAACGGGATGCCGCAACCGGCCAGGGCGATCGTCGCGGCAAGGGCGAGCAGGGCTTTCATCGAGCTATCCTTTCGGTGAATGTCAGGCGTTTTATGCCGCCCTGCCCCCGCCTTCGCAATTCACAAATGCGGGGGACCGGGCCGGTTGATCCGCGCCTTGATCCGCCGCAGCGCAAGCCACACGCCAAGCACCGCAATCGGGGTTGCAACGGCGATCGCGACCGGCTTGTCGATCCCCGCCGCGCTTGCCGCCGGGGCGAGCATATAGGACAGCAGGCCCACCGCGTAATAGCTGATCGCGACGACCGACAGCCCCTCGACCGTGTGCTGAAGGCGAAGCTGCATATCCGCGCGCCGGTCCATACGCGCCAGAACCTCTTGATTATGCGCGCTTCTTTCAACATCGACGCGGGTGCGCAGCAGCTCGGCCGCGCGGCTTGCGCGGTCGATCATCGCCTGAACGCGGTCCTGCGCAGACTTCACGGTGCGCATCGCGGGATCATAGCGGCGCGTCATAAATTCGGCCAGCAACTGACTGTTTTCAAAGCGTTCTTCCCGCAGCGCGCGGATGCGGTCATTGACGATCGCCTCGTAGGCTCGGGTCGCGCCGTAGCGAAAAGCGTTCTGCATGGCGAGCGCCTCGAGTTGGGAGGAGACCGACAGCAGACGGCCCAGCGTCTCCTCGGCCGCCCCCTCGCCCATGCCGGCGACAAGCGCGGTCAGCTCGGGGTCGATCCGGCCAAGCTGGGCGCCCATCTCGCGCGCGCGGCCGAGGCCGAGCATCGACATGGCGCGGTAAAGCTCGAGCTCGAACAGGCGCTGTAACAGGCGGCCGGTCGCGCCGGGGCTGGCATCGGGGCGCAGGAAGATCGCAAAGCGCATCCAGCCCGCCGGGTCGATGCGAAAATCGCTGGCGATCACGGCCTTGCGGTCCAGCACCCAGACGGCGGCGAGGCTGTCGCGGCTGAACCATTGGCCAAGGCGCGCCGGGATGGTCGCGGGATCGTCCGGCATCTCGATCAGCTCGACCATGATCGCCGCGACGCGCCGGCCCGGTGCCGCGCGCTGCCAGTCCTCGGCGAAAACATCGCCCGAGCGTGCATCGAAAGGGCGCGCCGGGGCGGTCTCGCTCAGGGCCATGTAGCTGACGAACTCGGTGTGGCTTTCCCAGACGAGCCGGTGCCGGCCGGCATCCTCGGCATAATGGGTCAGCCCCGGCGCCGGCGATGGCGCGCCGTGGCGGCGGGCAAGCGCGGCGAGATGAGCCTCGTCCGCGCCGCGGTCACGGTGATGGGCGCCGCTTGGCTGCTTGAAGGCGAGCATGATCGCGGTTGCGGGCGCGGAGAGGCGCGGCGAGGGCCGCGCGTGAAGCTCGTTCACCAGATCGTAGCGGAGCGGATGGTCGTTCTCGTGCTGCATGGCGCGATCATGGCGCGGCCCCGCGCGCCCCGCAACGATTTGCAGGCGATTTGCAACTTTTTGCCGGTCATCGGATCGTGAACACGAGCCCGGTTGCCGCTTTCGCCCGGACGGGCGACAATGACGCGATATAAAAACGACGTGAGCGGGGCAGTATGCGCAGAAATTTTCTCAAACTCATGGCGGGCGGCAGCGCGTTGGCGGTGCTTGCGGCCTGCGGCGGTGCGCCAAGCAAGTTTCGCAGCTATAACGGCCCGCCCGTCACGATGATCCAGGTGGACAAGCGCGGGCGGCGGATGCATCTGCTGAGCGGGAACCGCGCGCTGAAAAGCTATAATATCGGGCTCGGCTTCGCGCCGGTGGGCCACAAATATTACGAAGGCGACGGCAAGACGCCCGAGGGGATGTATTATATCGACCGGCGCAATCCGAACTCGATGTATCACCTCTCGCTTGGGATTTCCTATCCGAACGAGCAGGACCGCGCGCGCGCGCTTGCGATGGGCCGCGATCCGGGCCGCGATATTTTCATCCACGGTCAGGGCCCCGAGGGCCGGGCCGCGACGCGCCGCGACTGGACGGTTGGCTGCATCGCGGTCACGGATGCCGAGATGGAAGAGATCTATTCGATGATCGGGGAAGGAACGCCGATCTATATCGGCCCCTGAGCGGTCGCGAGATGGCAAAACGGGCGCCGCATCGGGCGCCCGTTTTCGTTTATGGCCCCCTGCCCTAGTCGATCATCGGCAGCAGCGCGTTCACGGAATCCTTCGCATCGCCGTAGAACATCCGCGTGTTTTCCTTGAAGAACAGCGGGTTCTCGATCCCGGAATAGCCGGTCCCCTGCCCGCGCTTGCTGACAAAGACCTGCTTGGCTTTCCAGACCTCCAGCACCGGCATACCGGCGATCGGGCTGTTCGGGTCGTCCTGTGCGGCGGGGTTCACGATATCGTTCGAGCCGATGACGATCACAACGTCTGTTGACGGGAAATCCTCGTTGATCTCGTCCATTTCCAGCACGATATCGTAAGGCACCTTCGCCTCGGCGAGCAGCACGTTCATATGCCCCGGCAGGCGGCCCGCGACCGGGTGGATCGCAAAGCGCACCTCTTTGCCGGCGGCGCGGAGCTTGCGGGTCAGCTCGCTCACCGCGCCTTGCGCTTGCGCGACCGCCATGCCGTAGCCGGGCACGATCACCACGCTGTCCGCCTCGTTCAGCGCATTCGCCACGCCCTCGGCGTCGATGGCGATCTGCTCGCCCTCGATCTCGGCGGCGGGGCCCGTCGCGCCTCCAAACCCACCAAGGATCACCGACAGGAAGTTGCGGTTCATGGCGCGGCACATGATATAACTCAGGATCGCGCCTGAGGAGCCGACAAGCGCGCCGGTCACGATCAGCAGATCGTTCTCGAGCGTGAAGCCGATCGCCGCCGCCGCCCAGCCGGAATACGAGTTCAGCATCGACACGACGACCGGCATATCCGCCCCGCCAATGCCCATGATGAGGTTATAGCCGATGAAGAACGCGAGCAGCGCGATCACGACCAGCCACAGCATCGCCGGCCCGAACCCGGCCACGTAAAGCACGCCCAGCAGCAGCGCCGCAGCGCCCGCGCCTGCATTCGCCATATGCCCGCCGGGAAGCTGCTTCGGCTTGCCGTCAATGCGCCCGGCCAGCTTGCCGAACGCCACAACCGAGCCTGTGAAGGTCACGGCGCCGATAAAGACGCCGATAAATACCTCGATCTTGAGGAAGATGATCTCGTGCGGGGTCTTGTTCGCGACAAGCGCGGCAAAGCCGCCAAGCGTCTGCCAACGGGCGAAGGCGTCCTCGTATCCCGGCACGATGACGCCCGGAACGCCCCCGGTCGAGACGATGGCAAAGAGCTCCTGCACGCGCGAGAGCTCGATCTGCGCGTTGAAGCCGACAAAGACGGCGGCAAGACCGACAAGGCTGTGCATCAGGGCGACAAGCTGCGGCATCTCGGTCATCTTGACGCGGGTTGCGACGACATAGCCCATCGCGCCCCCGGCAGCGATCAGCAGGAGCGACAGCAGCCAGTTGCCCGAGCCCGGCCCGAACAGCGTCGCGATAACGGCAAGCGCCATCCCTGCAATGCCATACCAGACCGCGCGCTTGGCGCTTTCCTGCCCCGAGAGCCCCCCGAGCGAGAGGATGAACAAGATCGCGGCGACCACATAGGCGGCCATCGTGAAGCCGTAAGCCGGAAGCTGCGGCAGCACGACGCCGAACGGGTCGACATCCAGCGCAAGCGCGGCGCCGGGCGGATATTCAAAAGCGGCTCGATCCATGATCCCCGGCCCTCCTTACGATTTCTGGAACATGGCGAGCATCCGCCTGGTGACGAGGAAGCCCCCGAAAATATTGATCCCGCACATCAGCACCGCGAGCGAGGACAGAAGCACGATCACCCACGAGCTGGAGCCGATCTGCATGAGCGCGCCAAGGATGACGATGGACGAGATTGCGTTCGTCACCGCCATCAGGGGCGTGTGAAGCGAATGGCTGACCGACCAGATGACCTGAAAGCCGACAAAGCAGGCCAGCACGAAGACGATGAAATGCGACATGAAGCTGGCGGGCGCCATCATCCCGACAAACAGCAGCGCCGCGCCCGCAGCCACCAGCATCGTGACCTGCGTGCGCGTCTCGGCGCGGAACGAGGCGATCTCGGCGGCGCGTTTTTCCTC
>JAUNRZ010000063.1:0-6190 GCA_030539455.1 Paracoccus sp. (in: a-proteobacteria)
CGAAGAATTGCTGGACCTGATCTTCGTCCGCAAAGCCCATCACCCGTTCGACCCCTGCGCGGTTATACCAGCTTCGGTCGAACAGCACGATCTCGCCCCCCGCCGGCAGATGCGGGACATAGCGCTGGAAATACCACTGCGTCTTTTCGCGGTCCGAGGGCGCGGGCAGAGCGACGACGCGCGCGACGCGCGGGTTGAGCCGCTGCGTGATGCGCTTGATCGCGCCGCCCTTGCCGGCGGAATCGCGGCCTTCGAACAGCACGACGACCTTTTCCTTGTTGTGGCTCACCCAGTCTTGCAGCTTGATCAGCTCGGACTGGAGCCGCAGAAGCTCTTGAAAATAAAGCTTGCGGTCCATCTCGTCGGGATGCTGATCGCGGTAGATCTGCTTGATCTGCCGGCTGAGAACCGCGTCCTCCAGCTCGATCTCGTAATCCTCGTCGAGCGTGTCCTGAAGCTCGGCGTCAAGCCAGTCGCGCGCGCCGTTCTCGCTTGTCGTGTCGGTCATGTCCTGCGTCTCTTTGAGTTAGGGCCAGAGCGGCTTTTCGCACGGCAATGTAACTCTTTTATTAGGCTGGATAAATCACCCTGCGCTAGACCAGACGGGCGCCCTCCATCGCGGCGCGGACGAAATCGGCGAAAAGCGGCGCAGGGGCGAACGGCTTTGATTTCAGCTCGGGGTGGGACTGCACGCCGATGAACCAAGGGTGATCGGGGTATTCGACCACCTCGGGCAGCTTGCCGTCCGGGGACATGCCGGAAAACCGCAGACCCGCCTCTTCGAGCTTTGCGCGATAGGAGGCGTCCACCTCGTAGCGGTGGCGGTGGCGGTCCTCGATCTCGGTCGCGCCGTCATAGATAGCCGAGATGCGCGAGTCGGGCTCGAGCACCGCGCTATAGGCGCCAAGCCGCATCGTGCCGCCCTTGTCATCGCCCGGCTTGCGCTGAACGGTATAGTTGCCCTGCACCCATTCCTTGAGGTGATAGACAACCGGCGTAAAGCGGCGCGCGCCGGCCTCGTGGTCGAACTCTTCCGAGCCGGCATCGGGCATACCGGCGAGATTTCGGGCAGCCTCGATCACCGCCATCTGCATCCCGAGACAGATCCCGAGATAGGGCACGCCCTTTTCGCGCGCATATTTGGCGGCCGCGATCATCCCCTCGGTGCCGCGCTCGCCGAAGCCGCCGGGGACGATGATCCCGTGATAGCCGTCCAGCAGATGGGCGCCTTCGCCTTCCAGCTTCTCGCTGTCCACCCATTCGGTCTTGACCCGCACGCGGTTCGCCATCCCGCCATGAGTCAGCGCCTCGGCGATGGATTTATACGCATCCTCAAGCTGGACATATTTGCCGACGATCCCGATGCGCACCTTGCCGTCCGTATGTTCCAGCCGGTCCATCACATCTTCCCACCGCGCCAGATCGGGGCGGGGCGCCGGGCTGATCTGGAAGGCGTCGAGCACTGCGCGGTCAAGCCCGGCGCGGTGATAGGCAAGCGGCGCCTCGTAGATCGACTTGAGATCATAGGCGGGGATAACGGCGTCGGGCCGCACATTGCAGAACAGCGCGATCTTGGCGCGTTCCTTTTCGGGGATCGGCTGTTCGGACCGGCAGACCAGCACATCCGGCGCCAGCCCGATCGAGCGCAGCTCTTTCACGCTGTGCTGGGTCGGCTTGGTCTTCAGCTCGCCCGAGGCAGCCAGATAGGGCAGCAGAGTCAGGTGCATGAAGATGCACTGCCCGCGCGGGCGGTCCTGCGCGAATTGGCGGATCGCCTCGAAGAAGGGCAGCCCCTCGATATCGCCGACCGTGCCGCCGATCTCGCACAGCATGAAATCGACCTCGTCCTCACCAATGGCGAGGAAGTCCTTGATTTCGTTAGTGACGTGCGGGATGACCTGGATCGTCTTGCCCAGATACTCGCCGCGCCGCTCTTTTTCCAGCACGTTGGAATAGATCCGCCCCGAGCTGATCGAATCGGTGCGGCGGGCGTGAACGCCGGTGAACCGCTCGTAATGGCCGAGATCGAGATCGGTCTCGGCGCCGTCATCGGTGACGAACACCTCGCCATGCTCGAAGGGGGACATCGTGCCGGGATCGACATTCAGGTAAGGGTCGAGCTTGCGCAGCCGCACGGTGAAGCCGCGCGCCTGCAAAAGCGCGCCAAGCGCGGCCGAGGCCAGACCCTTGCCAAGCGATGAAACAACGCCGCCGGTGATGAAAACATAACGCGCCATGCGCCCCCCGTGAGTTCTGAAATCAATATGCAGCAGCGAGCGCAAAACGCGCCGTTCACGGGATTTAAGCTATAGACGATTCGTCCCGTCGCCGCAATGCGGACCGCAATCTCTCGTGGGGCGCCGTGCGGGCGCCCCTTGATATGGTATCAGTTGCCGGTTGCGGGCGCGGGCGCCGCGGGCGGTGTCGCCGGGGCAGGCGCGGCAGGCGGCGTGCTGGGCGCGGGTGCAGCAGGCGCAGGCGCAGCCGGGGCGGGTGCGCCCGGGGCCGCCGGGACAGGGGCGCCCGCTGCGGGCGGCAGCATCGGCCCGTCTGTGGGCGCGGTGCCGGATGCCGGCGGGGGCGGCGCGAAGACCGGCAGATCGCTTGCCGGCTCGGTGCCGGTCGCGCCGGGGGTGATCCCGATCTGGTCCATGACCGAGCCACCGCCAACGCCGCGCGCAGCCAGAACAGTCAGCGTGATCGAGGTAACAAGAAACGCCGCCGCCAGAATCCATGTCGCACGCGTCATCGCGTTCGCCGCTTGCCGGCCCGTCATGACGTTGCCGCCTCCGCCGCCGCCAATGCCGAGACCGCCGCCTTCCGAGCGCTGAAGCAGCACGACAACGATCAGCAATAGCGCCAGGATCAGGTGGACGGTGAGGACGACATTTTCCAACGGGACGGCCTTTCGGTTGCGGACGCGCCTATCTAGTCACGCCCGCCGCGCTTGGCAAGCAAAACGCCGGGCGCGCGCCGCAACGGCAGCCAAAGGCGCATTCATCCACAGCTTTCTGCGAGGGTCATGGAAAATTCGCTTTACAGGCCGGGCGGGGTCCGACACGATATATTGTAGGGCGCGGGTGAATAACCACAGCGTGTTGAAGCCGCCCCTAATTGTAGCGGAACCGGCGCAGACTGGTCCGCATGGCATCGCCCTCGGGCGCGACAGGCAGGAGGCTCCGTCATGGCGCAATCCGATCAGTTCATCCTCAGCGAAGATATCGACCCCATCGACATCGTTGAAACCGTGGCGACCCATCACGAATGGGATTTCGACCGCGTGCGCGACGATCAGATCTCGATGGCGGTTGACGGGCTTTGGCGCAGCTATTCCATCACGCTCGCTTGGTCATGCTCCGAGCAGATGCTGCGACTGGTCTGCACCTTCGACATGGACCCGCCCGAGGCGCGACTGCCGCAACTTTACGAGGCGATCAACCTCGCCAATGACGAGTGCTGGGATGGCGGCTTTACCTTCTGGCCTGCGCAAAAGCTGATGGTCTGGCGTTACGGCCTCGTGCTGACCGGCGATGCGGTCCCGCTGCCCGAGCAGATCTCGCAGATGATCCGCAGCGCCGTGACCTCGGCCGAACGCTTCTATCCGTCCTTCCAACTCGTCTGCTGGTCAGAAAGCGCGCCGTCCGAGGCTCTGGATATTGCGCTGGGGGGCGCATACGGTCGGGCGTAGGCAGCGACGCAAGGGGGGAGGCAATGGAGTTCCACGACATCAACCGGCGCGGATTGGTTCTGGTCGGCTGCGGGCGGATGGGCGGCGCGTTGCTGCGCGGCTGGCTGTCGAACGGGATCGTCCCCGAAGCGGTGACGGTGATCGACCCGAACGCCGCGCCCGGCCTGGCCGAGGCGGGGCTGCGCGTCAACGCCCCCTTGCCCGAGGCGCCCGCCGTTCTGGTGCTGGCCGTCAAGCCGCAGATGATGGGCGCCGCGCTGGACGGGCTGGACGCGCACGCCGATACGCTTGTGCTGTCGGTCGCGGCGGGGGTCACGCTTGACGCCTATCAGCGGCGTTTCCCGCACGCCCCGATCGTGCGCGCCATGCCGAACACCCCCGCCGCGATCGGCCGGGGGATCACTGCGATCATCGGCAATTCCGCCGCCGGGGAGGATATCATGGCGCAGGCCGAGGCGCTGCTGTCGGTCGTCGGCAGCGTCGTGCGGCTGCGCGATGAGGGGCAGATGGATGCCGTGACCGGGCTTTCCGGCTCCGGCCCCGCCTATGTGTTTCACCTGATCGAGGCTCTGGCTGCGGCCGGTGAGGCCGAGGGGCTTGGCCCTCAGCTCGCGCTCGATCTGGCGCGGGCGACGGTTGCGGGGGCGGGGGCGCTTGCGATGGCGGACGACACGCCCCCCGCGACGCTGCGCGAGAACGTCACCTCGCCCGCCGGGACAACCGCCGCCGGCCTGGCGCTTTTGATGGACGAGCAGGACGGGCTCAAACCGCTGATCCGCCGCACCGTGCGCGCCGCAACCGCGCGATCGGTCGAGCTCGGCAAATGAGCGCGGAGACCCGGCAGGCTCCGCCCCAGCCCGAGATCAGCTTCGAGGATTTCCTGCGCCTCGATATCCGCGTCGGCACGATCACCCGCGCCGATGTGAACGAGGGCGCGCGCAAGCCGGCGCTGCGGCTGTGGCTCGATTTCGGGCCAGTGGTGGGCGAGCGGCAAAGCTCGGCCCAGCTTGCGGCGAATTACACGCCCGAGGAGCTTATCGGCCGGCAGGTGCTTGCCGTGGTGAATTTCGCGCCGCGCCGGATCAACGGGTTCCGCTCGGACGTGCTGGTGCTTGGCGTGTCGGACGCTGCGGGCGAGGTGGTCCTGATCACGCCCGAACGCGCGGTGCCGGATGGGGGGAGGCTTTACTGATGAAGCTGCTTGTCACGCGGCGCATGACCGCCGAGGCCGAGGCGCGGATCGGCGCTGATTACGACGCGACTTTCAGGGATAGCGAGATCCCCCTGACTGAACCCGAGGCTGCCGAGGCGCTTGGCCAGTATGACGCGATCATGCCGACGCTGGGCGATGCGTTCAACGCGGCCTGTTTTGCGCAAACCCCCAGCCCGCGCGCGAAGATCCTCGCCAATTTCGGCGCCGGCTTTAACCATATCGACGTTGAAGCCGCCCGCGCGGCCGGGGTGGCGGTGACGAACACGCCCGATGTCGTGACGGACGCCACGGCCGAGCTGGCGGTGACGCTGCTTTTGATGACCGCGCGCCGGGCCGGCGAGGGCGAGCGGCTTTTGCGCCGCGGCGCGTGGACCGGCTGGGCGCCGACACAGCTTCTTGGCATGAGCCTCAGCGGGCGGCGCGTCGGCATTATCGGCATGGGCCGCATCGGCAAGGCGATCGCCGCGCGGCTCCATCACGGGTTCGGCGTGAAGATTGCTTATTTCAACCGCTCACCGGTCGCCGAGACCGGGGTTCCGGCCGAGCCTTATGGCTCGCTCCATGATCTCTTGGGCGCGGTGGATGCGGTGATCCTTGCCGTGCCGGGCGGGGCCGGCACGCGCCATCTGATCGGCGCGGCCGAGCTGGCGCGGCTTGGGCCAGACGCGATCATCGTTAACATCGCGCGGGGCGATGTGATCGACGAGGACGC
This sequence comes from Paracoccus sp. (in: a-proteobacteria), assembly GCA_030539455.1. Classification (GTDB taxonomy): domain Bacteria; phylum Pseudomonadota; class Alphaproteobacteria; order Rhodobacterales; family Rhodobacteraceae; genus Paracoccus. Next base: position 5,614 of record JAUNRZ010000063.1, read on the forward strand.
CCTGATCGCGGCGCTGCAAGCGGGCCAGATCCGTGCTGCGGGGCTTGATGTCTATGCGCGCGAGCCCGAAATCCCGGACGCCCTGCGTGAGCGGGAAAACGCCGTCCTGCTGCCCCATCTCGGCACCGCCGTCGAAGAGACGAGGACGGCTATGGCCTTGCGCGCAAAGGATAATCTCGATGCGTTTGCGCGCGGCTCTGACCTGCCCGACCGGGTTGGTTAAGTTAGGAAATGCGGTCGCCGGGAACTTTCACATCGCGTTCAGGTTATTCATCCGTCACCGCCGCATTTTCGGCGCCAATCAAGGAGACGTCAGATGAACTGGGATGTCGTTCAAGGTAAATGGAAGCAGCTCAAGGGCAACGTTAAAGAGAAATGGGGCGATCTGACCGACGATGAGATCGACCAGATCGACGGCAAGAAGGACCAGCTCAGCGGCAAGCTGCAAGAGAAATACGGCTGGACCAAAGACGAAGCCGAAAAGCAGATCGACGACTTCACGCGCGATCACCGCTGATTTCGACGTCAGACCAAGGCGCCCCGGATTTTCCGGGGCGTTTTTCATTTGCAGCGCCGG
>JAUNRZ010000063.1:6290-8942 GCA_030539455.1 Paracoccus sp. (in: a-proteobacteria)
GCGCGCAGCCCGGCGCTTGTGGTGACGAATGCGGGCAATGACGCGCCCCTTGCGGGGGCCAAAATACTCACCGCAGGCCATCCCGTCCCCGACGCGGCGGGCAAGGCCGCAGCCAAGGCGGTCGAGCAGGCGCTGCGCGAGGCGAGCCCCGGCGACCGCGTCCTCGCCCTGATCTCGGGCGGCGCATCGGCGATGCTGCCCGCGCCGGCCCCGGGGATCTCGCTTGCGGACAAGCAAGAGGTGAGCCGCCTTCTTCTCGCTGCCGGTGCGGATATCGGCCAGATGAACCTGCTGCGGCAGGCTTTGTCGCGGCTGAAGGGCGGGGGGTGGCTGCGCGTCAGCGGGGCGCCGATAACCGCGCTCATCCTATCGGACGTGCCGGGCGATGATATGCGCATCGTGGCGTCCGGCCCGACTGCAACGCCGCTTGGCACGCGGGATGACGCGGCCGAGCTTGCCCGAGCGCTCGGGCTATGGGACCGCCTGCCGCAACCGGTCCGCAATCTTCTGGAAGCGCCCGCGCCGCCGCGCAGTGATGCGGCAGCGGCGCGTAATATTCTTGTCGGCGGCAACGCTCAAAGCGTCCGCGCCATTTGCGAGGCAGGCGCCGCGCCGGGGCCCGAGCTTTACGGCGATGTCGCCGACTGCGCCGCGCGCCTGCTGGCCGCCGCGCGCGACGTGCCGCCCGGAGGGGCGATCGCGATGGGCGGCGAGACGACCGTGATCCTGCGCGGTGACGGGATCGGCGGGCGCAATCAGGAGCTCGCCCTGCGCTTTGCCTTGGCAGCAGAGGACCTGCCGGGCGACTGGGCGCTCGCCGCGATTGGCAGCGATGGGCGGGACGGGCCGGGCGATGCGGCGGGCGGTCTGGTCACGCAGCGAACAATCGCGCGCATCCGCGACACCGGAATCGACCCCGCCGAATCGCTGCGGCGCAATGATTCGGGGCCGGCGCTAGAGGCCGGCGGCGCGCTTGTGAAAACCGGCGCGACTGGCACAAACGTCGCAGATTTTGCCGTTTTTGTGCGGAAAAGCTAAGCTTTTCTGCACAAAAACCTGCAAATACCGGCAAAATTTGAGTAGGGAGGGAAAACGCAGCCACGCTCGGCAGAGCGTGGCTGCAGAACTCGTTACCAGCACCTCCGGCAGCCATAGCATCCAAACAGACATATGCGCTAGAAGTAGTTGCAAATGAACCAATTGGTGCGCATTATTTAATGTTTGCTCGGCGGATTATTGCGCGGCAATCCCGCAAAAGCCGGGCGCCGTGACCATATCGCGAGGAAAAGCCGCGTTGATCCGGCCTTTTGCCTCGGGCGTCGCGAAGGCGAGACGCCCGGCCGCGATGGTCGCCTCGATTCGGCGGGTCCGCTGACAGATGATGACCAGATCGGCACGCCGACCATAATCGAGCGTGCCGCGATCGACCAGCCCCATCAGCTCGGCCGGACGCTCGGACAGCATCGCCCAGGCAAGCGGCAAATCGGCCAGAGCCTCGTCGGCGAGCCTGAACGCGCTTTGCGCCATGTTCTCGGGATGGGCGGCAGAGACCAGCATGTCGACCAGCTTTGCCTCGGCAAGATCAAACGCGCCGGGCAGGCCGGGCAAAGACGGCTCGCGTCCCGGAGCCGCGACCAGCACAGGGTTGCCCATCGCCCGCGCGGCGGAAGCGGCACCGTAGCAGGCGGGGCATTCCGCGATGCGCGCGCCAAGCATCGAATGGAACTCGCGCCTTTCGGCATTCGGATCGCCGTGGCTCGCATAGACGACGCCCATCGGGTCGAACGCATCGGCCAGCTTGCACAGATGGCGCGGCACATCGCGCGAGCGGGACAGCGCACGCGCCGCCCCCGCAGCAAGCGTTGCCGGCGTCGTGCCAAGCGCCTTGGCGCGCTGCGACAGCGCCTCGGGCTGGCTGCGCGCCATCTCGATCACCCCGGCGGCGACATTGGCAAAGCTCACCAGCCCGATGCGGTATTTGCGCACCGCCGCCAAAAGCGCGCCGTCATCGTCGATCAGATGCGAATCCGCCAGCAATTTGGGCCGCAGGTCGATCGGCAGATGGCGTGCCTGCGCCATCGCGGCCAGCCATGCCTGCGCGCGGGCGGGGCTGCGCGAGCCGCCCTCCCAGCTCCAGCCGTGGGCGAGCCACTGCGTCGTGATTCCCGCCGCCGCCGCGCGCGCCGCGCTTGCGCGGATCGAGGCGCCCAGCTCGGCGCAGGGCGGGGCGCTGTAATCAGCGTGCAGATCGACGATGCCGGGCAACACGAAATGGCCCGAGAAATCCGCCGCCGGAAGCGGGCCCTTGGTGATCCGCCCAGCCTCGATCGCAACCGACCTCTGGCGGATTTCCGCGCCGCGAAGTATATCGGCGCCCACAAGGCGAAGCGGGGGTAGCATCCTGTGACTGCTCGTTTTTCAAGGACTCGTTAACCCTCAATGTAGCTTTGATGTGTGAAATGCCTGTGACAAAACGTAAAATTGCCAATGTGGTGTTCGATCTCGGGAACGTGCTGATCGCGTGGCGGGTCTGGGACGCGCTTGGCGAGCTGTTCGAGAGCGAGGCCGAGATGGAGGCCGCGCTTGAGGCCGAGGGTTTCGCTGCGTGGAATCTCGAGCAGGATCGCGGCCGCAGGATGGCGGATGCGGTGC
>JAUNRZ010000063.1:9042-11952 GCA_030539455.1 Paracoccus sp. (in: a-proteobacteria)
CGCCTGACCGACCGTTTCGGCCTCGATCCGGCCGAGACGCTGTTTATTGATGACTCGGCCAAGAATATCGACGCCGCCCGCGCCGAGGGCTGGGACGGGATCCTGTTCACCTCGCCCGAGGCGCTGCGGGCCGAGCTGGCCGCGCGGGGCCTGCTGGCCGCTTAGCCGCCCAGCGGGACACGCGCGATCTGGTGAAAGCGCCCCTCTGCCTCGCCGCAAAGGGTCAGCGCTTCGATCGTCAGCGGGCGCGGGATATGCGGGCCGAGATAATCCTCAAGCGCCGCGATGACAGGCGCGGGGTCTGCCAGATCGCCGCTAAGCGTCATGTGAAAGCGAAACGCGTCCATCACATAGGGATAGCCCCATTGGTCCAGATTGGCGCGCTCGGCCGGGCTCAGGCGCTCTGGGCGGCGGCGGGCAATCTCGGCCTCGCTGAGAGGCGCGCGCAGATCATCGAGCGCGCGGACGGTGTTTGCGGCCAGATCTTGCAGCGCGGCGCTTGGGCTTGCCGGGACCCCCGCGACGAAACCGCCCAGCCGCGCCAGCGTCAGCCCGCCCTCCAGCGTGACAGGCGCTTGCGTCGCCGCGAACTCGGTCAGGCGACGCTGCAAAAGCGCGGGCTCGGCCCCTGCGGCCAGCCGGAACGGCGCCTTGATCGTCGCGTGAAAGCCGTATTTTCGCGGCGTCTCGGTAATGCCGGCGACGTCCAGCCCGTCTATCTGCGGATGCTCCGCCCGCTGCCCTGCGGCGATGTCCCAGCCGAGCCAACGCGCCGCACGCGCCGAGAATTCGCCTTCGGGCGGGGTGTAATAGATCGCGAATCTGCTGTATGGGGTCACGTCGAATTATCCAGGGTTTTCAGATGACCGAGACTGTTCTGGCCAATGCCACGCTTGTTTTGCCCGATGAAATCCTGAAAGGCCATATCGCGATTCGTGATGGAAGGATCGCCGCGATCGAAACCGGCGCGGTGCCGGCAGGCGCGGTTGATCTCGGCGGCGATCACCTCGCGCCGGGGCTGATCGAGCTCCACACCGACAATCTCGAGCGGCATATCCAGCCGCGCCCCGGCGTTCACTGGCCCCATGACGCCGCGATCGTCGCCCATGACGCGGAGCTCGCCGGGTGCGGGATCACGACGGTTTTCGACGCGATGCGGGTCGGCTCGATCCCGTCGCGGTCGGATTACGCGCCCTATGCGCGCGCGCTCGCGTCCGAGCTGATGGCGATGCGCGGCACGGGTGCGCTGCGGATCAGCCATTTCCTGCATCTGCGCGCCGAGATCTGCTCGGCGACGCTGCTCGATGAGCTGGCCGAGTTCGGCCCCGAGGACCGCGTCGGCCTTGTCAGCCTGATGGATCACACGCCGGGGCAGCGCCAGTTCCGCGACACGGCGGCGCTTGAGAAATACCTCTCGGGCAAGGTCGGGATGAGCCGGCCCGAGATGGAGCGGTATTTCGCCGAGCTGAAGGGTCTGCGCGAGACCTATGGCGACGCGCATGAGGCGGGCGCGGTCGAATTTGCGCGCCGCGTCGGTGCGGTGCTGGCGAGCCATGACGACACGACCGAGGAGCAGGTGGCGACAAGTGCCGCGCATGGCTGCCGGCTGGCCGAATTTCCGACCACGCTCGAGGCGGCGCGGGCCTGCCGCGCGCAAGGGATCATGACGATCATGGGCGCGCCGAACCTGATCCGCGGCAAATCGCACTCGGGCAATGTCGCGGCACGCGATCTGGCCAGCGAGGGGCTGCTGGACATCATCAGCTCGGACTATGTTCCCTCGGCGCTGCTGCCCTCGGCGGCGCTTCTCGCGCAGCTTTGGGACGACTGGCCCCGCGCGATCGCATCGGTGACGGTCAATCCGGCGGACGCGGCCGGGCTGGCCGATCGCGGCCGCATCGCGGTCGGCGCGCGCGCGGATCTGATCCGCTTCCGGCTTGTCGGCGGAACGCCGGTGTTGCGCGAAACACACGTTCAGGGCCGCCGCGTCGCCTGATCTTGTGCGGGCGGCATGCCATTCCTAGATGGCGCTCAGTCAGTCGCCGGAGGATCAATGAGCTCGACCCTTTCCTATCTCAAATGGCCCCTTATCGTAACCGCACTGGGCCTCGTTCTCGCCGGCTGGATCGGCTTTCAATATAACGGAGCGGGCGGCGCTCTGTCGTTCTTCCTGATCGCGACGGTGCTTGCGATCCTTGAGATTTCGCTGTCCTTCGACAACGCGATCGTCAATGCCAACAAGCTCAAGACGATGACGCCGGAATGGCAGCGGCGCTTCCTGACCTGGGGTATCCTGATCGCGGTGTTCGGGATGCGGGTGCTGTTCCCGCTGCTGATCGTGGTGATCGCCGCGCAGATCGGGCCGTGGGCCGCGATCCAGCTTGCCGCGACGCAGCCGGCCGAATATTCGCGGCTGATCCACGAGGCGCATCTGCCCATCGCCGCGTTCGGCGGGGCCTTCCTGATGCTGGTCGCGCTGAACTACTTCTTCGACCAATCCAAAGAGGTCGACTGGATCGGCATTCTCGAGCGCCGCCTGCGCGCGGTCGGCTCGGTGCGCGGGATGGAGGTCGGGTTCGTCCTCTCGGTCGTCCTCTTCTTCGTCTGGCTGCTGCCCGTCCGGGACGAGCGCGTGTTCATGTTCGCCGCGATCTGGGGCATCGTCACCTATCTCGCGGTCGATGCGCTTGGCACGGTGCTGGACCGCTGGGGCGGGAAGGGCGGCAGCGGGACCGCGCAGGCAGGGCTTGGCGGGTTCCTTTACCTCGAGGTGCTGGACGCCTCGTTCAGCTTCGACGGCGTGATCGGCGCTTTCGCCCTGACCCAAAACCTGTTCCTGATCGCGATCGGGCTCGGGATTGGCGCGATGTATGTGCGGTCGATGACCGTCATGCTGGTCGAGAAAGGCAC
>JAUNRZ010000003.1:0-3055 GCA_030539455.1 Paracoccus sp. (in: a-proteobacteria)
CAATCCGAGAATATGTCTCGTGACTGTTCCCTGCGCCGGAAATTCCATAAACGACGCGGGTCAATTGGATGCGCTCCGCACCGTACTCGAGGGATTGAAGTGCAACCGGGGTGCGCGCTGCGATCGCGACGGCGGAAACCGACACAGCGAACAAGGCGACAAAGACCTGCGCAGCTAACCGATTAGTTTGTCCGGTCAGGCGGATCCGGTTTTCGTAAAGATGCCGCACCAAAATCGTTAGAGCCACAATAGAATAGAGAACGGCATTGAAAGCGGCAAAGAAATAAAACCCAGACGCACTCCGCGCGTCGTCGATCAGAATGACCGGCGCCGCCGAACAAATCGCTAGAAACGCATAAGGTGCAAAAACACGCATCGGCAAAAGATCGGCGGGGCCATCACCTTTTGGCGTTACACGGAACTCGACATAAGAGCCCGTGAAATGGTCACGGATTGCTGCGACGACCCCCGCGAGTGCCCAAGGCCAGCGTGCGAACAGAAAGATGATTCCTTCCCAACTGATCGTGCGGGAATTGACCGGGCGTGCCCATCCTTGAGAATGCAGGAACGCGATGAACAATATGAGCAACGCCGTTTGCGGCAGATAATGCGCGAGGAAATCAAAGAAAGTGACGCCGACGAGCGGTTCCTTGATTGCCAATGCTGAAATCGGGAGCAAAAATATAATCAGTATGAACAGGGCGAAAAGCGGATACCAAAGCTGAGCAAAGGCAAACTGAAACTGGAGGCGTGCGGTCAGGTTTGCAAAAAGCCCCGGCGTATATTTCAGAAGAATGGCCATCAGGCTACGCGACCACTGGAATTCCTGCGTCACGAGATCGGCAAAAGTTTTAGGGCCGTCGCCATGCGCAATTGCGTCCAACGCATGAACGCCTCGCCAGCCATGTGCATTCATGAATAACGTGGTCGAATGATCTTCGGCAAGCTCGGGCCCGAGGCCGCCAATTTCTTTCAGCGCCGCCGTTCGGACCGCGTAATGCGAGCCAATGCAAAGCGGCGCCCATCCAGAATTATAGCCGGCCTGGAGCGCTCCGTGGAGCATTCCTTCGACATAAAGCCGCCCGCGAGCAGACCAGCTCTCTGCGGCGTTGTTATCGCAAATACTCGGCGCTGAAACATAACCGACAGCCGGGTCAGCAAAGGGCGCAAGGATCTGTTTCAAATAACCCGGAGCGGGAACATGATCGGCATCAAGCTGCACGACAAAATCATATTTATTATAGCCGTGATGGTCATAGAAATAGGCGAGATTTCCTTCTTTGCAGCGCTTTCTACGCGGCCAAAGATCGCGCTGATAATCATCACAGCCTTGGCGGGTTGACACACGAACACCATTTTCTTTGCACCACGCCAGCGTTTCATGCGTAGGCGCCTCGTCAGCGAGCCATGTGTCGTGAGGGTAATCTTGCGAAATGGCAGCCTGAAGCGTTCGCTGGACGATTGATAATGGCTCGGAGGGAGCCTTGGTAACAACCATAGCGACTTTCGCGCTATTCGGCAGTGAGCGAGCCGCTGGGATTTTCGCGAAGTAAAAGATTCCGACGAAATATAGTGGCAGCAGAGTGATCCAAGCGAGGACGAGTGAGACGACTATGTACGCGCCGATGCCGTTAATGTGCTCTGGCCGGAGCCACCAGGACCAGAAATAGATGAGCGCGGCGAGCCAAATGGACGCGAGCGCGATGTAGGCTATTCTTTGGTACGTGTTAAATAGTGGGCGCAGAAACTGGGTGCTTGCGCTTTTTGTTCGGTCGGGGTTTCGGGCGAGGGCAGCGGTCATTGTCTTACGCTCGCTTGAAAAACGGAGCGGCGGTGCTGACGATCGTGTCAATGTCCGACAACGCCGGATTGAAGCCGAGGACTTCGCGCGCACGGCGGGCGTCCGCATAAAGCGCCGGTGGATCTCCCGCGCGCCGCGGTTTGATCGTGGTCGGGACTTCGCATGAAAGATTGGTCGAGATCGACTTGAGGAGATCGTTAATCGAAACACCTCTGCCTGTGCCGAGATTTAGCGCAGTATTTTTGCCACCATTCGCCAGATAGTTAACGGCACTGATATGGGCCTCGGCCAGGTCGGCCACGTGAATATAATCGCGGATGCAGGTTCCGTCCGGGGTGTCATAATCATCGCCGAATACGGAGAGATTATCTATCAGACCTCGGGCTGCCATGAGTGCGTTGGGGATGAGGTGTGTTTCCGGCGTATGTTTTTCACCAATTTCGCCGTCGGGATCGGCGCCGCTTGCGTTGAAATAGCGGAGCGCGACGTATTTTATCCCGTAGGCTGCTGAATAGTCTTCCAGCATTTGCTCGCCGATGAGTTTGGTTCGGCCGTATGGATTGACCGGGTTCTGCGGCGTTGCTTCGCTGATTGGGAGGTGATTTGGGATCCCATAGGTCGCGCAACTGCTGGAGAATATGATGTTATTCACACCGGCTTTGCGGCATGCGTCGAGCAGGCTTTGCGTTCCGCCGACATTTACACGGTAATAGTCGGCGGGTTGCTCAACAGATTCACCGACATAAGCGAGCGCGGCGAAATGGATGACCGCTTCGGGATTGGATGAATTCAGTGCTTCTGTGAGCTTGTCGGTGTCGCAGATATCGCCCTCGATCAGCGGTCCCCAGCGGACGGCGTCGCGATTTCCGCGCGAGAGGTCGTCGTAGGTGACGGGGGTGAAGCCGCTTTTGTGCAGAAGTTTGCAGGTATGGCTGCCGATGAAGCCGGCGCCGCCTGTTACGAATATCGTGCGCTCGCTCATGCCGATGCTCGCTGGCTTTGCTGCCGCGATTTTGACAGAAGCGCGTCAAAATATTCGATCGTGAGGTCGAGGCCCTCCGTTAAGGACACGCTCGGCTGCCAGTCGAGCAATTCTTTTGCGCGGGTGATGTCGGGCCGCCTCTGCTGCGGGTCGTCCTGAGGCAGGGGCAAATATGTGATCTGCGAGCGCGAGCCGGTTTTTTTGATTACGAGCTCGGCGAGTTGACGGACGGTAAACTCGCCTGGGTTGCCGATATTGATCGGAGATGTTGG
>JAUNRZ010000003.1:3155-28991 GCA_030539455.1 Paracoccus sp. (in: a-proteobacteria)
TCGCCATAGATTTCCGAAGTCGATGCCTGAAGAACGCGCGCATTGTTTTGCAATGCGCAGCGCAGGACATTGTCCATTCCGATTACGCTTGTCTTGAGCGTATGGATCGGGTCTTGCTGATAGCGCGGCGGAGATGCGGGGCAGGCGAGATTGTAGAACTGATCGAATTGACCGCTAATCGGCTCGATCACGTCCTGTTCGATCAAAGTGAAATTTGGCGAATCCAGAAGCTCTTCGACATTTTCGCGTCGGCCGCTTTGGAAACTGTCTAAACAGACGATCTTTTTACCTTCTTCGAGGAGGCGCCGGCATAGATGCGAGCCGATAAAGCCGGCGCCACCCGTTACCAAAATACCCAGCGAGTCGGGGTTTGTTTGATTGGTCACATGATAACGATAACTCATCACCCGATCGCCCTTATTAAATTAACCCAGCACGATAGCAGCACTTAAAACGAAGCAGAGCGGGCGTCGCCCAGTGCTGCACTAAACCGTACGGTATATGGGCGTCCCAAAAGATGTCAAGAAAATCTCCGAGCGTCATCAGAGGAAACGCTGCCCTAATTATGCCGCTGTTTTTGCTGCATATTTTGCAGAAATAATTTTTCCGCGGCGGCGCCCATTATCAGCGCGGTTGATTGAGGTTATGTGAATACACGCTAGCGTTGTTTTTCTACAACCCGTCAGTGTATTATTTATTTCAGGGCCAGGACTAAATTGGTACGAATCTTTCTTTGCGCTTGTCGGGGCGGCGCCCCTCAACGAAAAATTCACCCGCACGAATATTTAAGCGATCTGTGCTGTAATGATCTGATCTGTCTAATAAATATCTTTTCCCCGCCGCCTAAATCGTTCAGATGCCGATTCGTTCCTGTTTTCACCGCCCCGGCCAGCAAGAGCCCAAGCAGATCGCCGCCACCCCCCTCGACCTATTGCCACACCCGCACCAATTGGCGAAAACTCGGGCTATCAACGCAGGAGCAGTATCGTGGCGCAGAATTATCTAGATCACATTGAGGCCGAGCTGGACGGGCTTCGCGCCGCCGGGCTTTACAAGTCCGAGAGGGTCATCACCTCGATGCAGTCCGCCGAAATCGCCATCGCAGATGGCAGTAAGGTACTGAATTTCTGCGCGAATAATTACCTTGGCCTGGCCGACGATCCCGCCATCCTCGCCGCCGCGCGCGAGGGGTTGGAGCGTTACGGATACGGTATGGCCTCGGTCCGCTTCATTTGCGGCACGCAAGAGGTTCACAAGCAGCTCGAGGCGCGGATCTCCGATTTTCTCGGCTTCGAGGACACGATCCTTTATTCCTCGTGCTTCGACGCCAATACCGGGCTCTTCGAGACGCTGCTTGGCGAGGAGGACGCGATCATTTCGGACGCGCTGAACCACGCCTCGATCATCGATGGCGTGCGGCTGACCAAATCGAAGCGCCTGCGCTACGCCAATAACGACATGAAGGCGCTGGAAGAGGCGCTGAAACAGGCCGAGGGCGCGCGGTTCAAGCTGATCGCGACGGACGGGGTGTTTTCGATGGACGGGGTGATCGCGAACCTGCAAGGCGTGTGCGATCTGGCCGAGAAATACGGCGCGATGGTCATGGTCGATGACAGCCACGCGGTCGGTTTCGTGGGCCGGCATGGGCGCGGCTCGGCCGAGCATTGCGGGGTCGAGGGGCGGGTCGATATCGTGACCGGTACGCTTGGCAAGGCGCTCGGGGGCGCGTCGGGGGGCTATACTTCGGCGAAAAAGCCGGTGGTGGACTGGCTGCGGCAGCGCTCGCGGCCGTATCTTTTCTCGAACACTTTGGCGCCGGTGATTGCGGCCGGCTCGCTCAAGGTGTTGGAAATCGTCGAGGGCAGCGACGCGCTGCGCGAGAAGCTTCAGGCCAACGCCGCGCGGTTCCGCGCGGGCATGACGAAGCTCGGCTTCACGCTGGCCGGGGACGGGCACCCGATCATCCCGGTGATGCTGGGCGATGCCGCGCTCGCCCAGCAAATGGCCGAGCGTCTGCTGGAACACGGCATTTATGTGATCGGGTTTTCCTTCCCGGTCGTGCCGAAGGGGCAGGCGCGCATCCGCACGCAGATGTCCGCCGCCCATTCGCCCGAGGATATCGACCGCGCGGTCGAGCTGTTCGGGCTCGTCGGGCGCGAGCTTGGAGTGATCGCGCGATGACGGGCAAGATGCGCGCGCTCGTCAAGGCGCGGCCCGAGCCGGGTCTGTGGATGGAGGAGGTTCCGGTCCCCGAGATCGGCCCGAATGACGTGCTGATCCGGGTCGCGAAATCGGCGATCTGCGGGACGGACGTGCATATCTATAACTGGGACGAATGGGCGCAAAAGACCGTGCCGGTGCCGATGGTGACGGGCCATGAGTTCGTCGGAACGATCGCCGATACCGGCGCCGCCGTCACCGAATACCGGACCGGAGACCGCGTCTCGGGCGAGGGGCATATCGTCTGCGGGCATTGCCGCAATTGCCGCGCCGGGCGCGGGCATCTGTGCCGCAATACGCTGGGCGTGGGCGTGAACCGGCCCGGCTCTTTCGCGGAATATGTCGCGATCCCGCAGCATAATGTGGTGAAGATCCCGGGCGATATCCCGGACGAGATCGCGGCGATTTTCGACCCGCTCGGCAATGCCGTTCATACCGCGCTGTCCTTCGATCTGGTCGGCGAGGATGTGCTGGTGACGGGCGCGGGGCCGATCGGGATCATGGGCGCTTTGGTCGCGCAATGCGTCGGGGCGCGCAAGGTCGTCATCACCGATATCAACCCGTTCCGCCTTGATCTCGCTCGGAAAATGGGGGTGCGCCATGTCGTCGATGCCTCTGCGCAGAACATGCGCGAGGTGATGGCCGAGATCGGCATGACCGAGGGGTTCGATGTCGGGCTCGAGATGTCGGGCGCCGCCCCGGCCTTTCGCGACATGATCGAGGCGATGAATAATGGCGGGAAGATCGCGATCCTCGGCATCGCGCCGACCGGGTTCGAGATCGACTGGAACAAGGTGATCTTCAAGATGCTCCATCTCAAGGGCATCTACGGGCGCGAGATGTTCGAGACCTGGTACAAGATGATCGCGCTTGTGCAGGGCGATCTGGATGTGAGCGGGCTGATCACCCACCGCATCGGGATCGACGATTTCGAGGCGGGATTTGCGGCGATGCGCTCGGGCCGGTCGGGCAAGGTGGTGATGGATTGGGGCTGAGGAAACGGGGGGCAGCCTCACCCCTCGGCCCGGCAAGTTAACAGTTTCCTTGATCCGCGCACGCCGCGCGGCATAACCTTGCCGAAGGGCGCTCTGCCTTGCCGCGCGCTTGATCTCAAGCGTGTCAACTGACGAAAGCTGCCGTGATGTCATCTCTTGCCATGCCGCCTGTGGACCCATCGATCATCGCGCGCAAGGCCGAGATCGTGGCCGCGCTGTGCGCCGCGCTGCCGGATGGCGCGGTGATCGCGGACCCGGACGAGACGCGCGCTTATGAATGCGATGCGCTGACCGCCTATCGCTGCGCGCCGCTGGCGGTCGTGCTGCCGTCCAGCACCGAAGAGGTCGCCGCCGCGATGCGCGTCTGCGCGGCGCAGGGCGTTCCGGTGATCCCGCGCGGGGCGGGCACCTCGCTCGCCGGGGGCGCTTTGCCGACGGCGGACAGCGTGGTGATCGGCACGATGCGGCTGCGCGAGATCCTCCAGATCGACACCGACAACCGCTTTATCCACGTCCAGACCGGCGTGACGAACCTGTCGGTCAGCGCGGCCCTTGCCGAGGCGGGGTTTTTCTACGCGCCCGACCCGTCCTCGCAGCTTGCCTGCACGATTGCGGGCAATATCGCGATGAACTCGGGCGGGGCGCATTGCCTGAAATACGGCGTCACCACCCATAACCTGCTGGGCCTGCGGATGGTGCTGGCCAGCGGCGAGATCGTCGATCTGGGCGGGCCTTATCCCGGCGCGGGCGGGCTCGATATTCGCGGGCTGATCTGCGGCTCGGAAGGGCAGCTTGGGATCGTGACAGAGGCTTATCTGCGCATCCTGCCGCGCCCCGAAGGCGCGCGCCCGATGCTGATCGGCTTTGACGATGCCGAGACGGCGGGGGAGTGCGTGGCGCGGATCATCCGCTCGGGCGTGCTGCCGGTTGCGATCGAGTATATGGATGATGTCTGCCTGCGCGCGGTCGAGGATTTCGCCCGCGCCGGCTATCCCGATTGCGCGGCGGTGTTGATCGTCGAGGTCGAGGGCTCGCCCGACGAGATCGACGCGCAGACCGCGCATATTCGCGAGATCGCAAGCGCGCTTGATCCGGTCGAGTTCCGCACCAGCCGGACCGAGGCGGAATCGCTTGCGATCTGGAAGGGGCGCAAATCGGCGTTCGGGGCGATGGGGCGGCTTGGCGATTATCTGTGCCTCGACGGGACGGTGCCGGTCTCGAAGCTGCCTCAGACGCTTCGGCGCATTGGCGAGCTGTCGGCCGAGCACGGGCTCGAGGTCGCCAATGTGTTCCACGCGGGCGACGGGAACATGCACCCGCTGATCCTGTTCGATGCGAACCGTCCCGGCGATCTGGCTCGCGCCGAGGCGTTCGGCCGCGATATTCTGCGGCTCTGCGTCGATATGGGCGGCTGCCTGACCGGAGAGCATGGCGTCGGCGTCGAGAAGCGCGATCTGATGGGCGCGCAATACGGGGCGGACGATCTGGCGATCCAGATGGAGATCAAATCGGCGCTCGACCCCTCATGGCTGCTGAACCCCGCCAAGGTGTTTCCGCTGGAGGAGAGCCTTCCCTATCGCGAAAGGGCAGGCTGATGGGCGCGCCTGCGCAGATCGACACGGCTGAGGTGATCGCGCCCCACACCGAGGCGGAGCTCGCCCGGGTCCTGCGCGAGCATCATGCGGCCGCCCGCCCGGTGCGCATCTCGGGGGGCGGCACGCGGGTGCCCTTGGCGGGCGGCGCCGATCTGCTGACGACGCGGCATATCTCGGGCATCGTCACCTATTCGCCGGGCGAGCTGACGCTGGTTGCGAAAGCCGGCACCCCGATGGACGAGATCGAGGCGGCGCTAAAGGCCGAGGGGCAGGCGCTCGCCTTCGAGCCGATGGATCACCGCACCGTGCTTGGCAGCGCGGGCACGCCGACGATTGGCGGGGTGGTGGCCGCGAATGTCTCGGGCCCTCGGCTCGTGCTTGCGGGGGCATGCCGCGATCATCTTCTGGGCGTGCGCTTTGTGGACGGGCAGGGCAGGGTCATCCGCAATGGCGGGCGGGTGATGAAGAACGTGACCGGGATGGATCTCGGCAAGCTGCTTTGCGGGTCTTACGGGACCCTTGGCGTGCTGACCGAGATCGCGCTCAAGACGCTGCCGGCCCCGCCGGGCGTCGAGACGCTGGCCCTGCGCGGCCTTTCGGCGCGCGAGGCGGTCGCGGTTTTCTCGGCGGCGCTTGGCACCCCGTTCGAGGTGTCGGGCGCGGCCTGGCTTGACCGCACCGCGTGGCTGCGGATCGAGGGGCGCGGCGCTCAGCTTGATTACCGGCGCGAGCGGCTGTTGGCCCTGCTGCAAGCGCGCGAGCCCGCCCGGCTGGATGCGGAGGAAAGCCGCGATCTGTGGCGCGGCTTGCGCGATCTGCATCATCTTTCGGGCGCAAAGGGAGCGCTTTGGCGCATCGCGCTGAAGCCGACCGATGCGCCGGCCGTAATTGCGGCGCTTGAGGCGCTAGGCGGGGTTTGCGCAATGGATTGGGGCGGCGCGCTGATCTGGTATGTCGGAAGCGGCGATCCGCTTGCCGTGCGCCGCGCGGCCGGGTTGGGGAGCGCGACGCTGCTGCGCGCGCCCGATGACGCCGCGCCATCCTTCCCGCCCGAGCGCGGCGGTGCGGCCCTTATGTCTCGCGCGCTGCGCCGCGTGTTCGACCCGGCGGGGATTCTCAACCCCGGGCTGATGGGCGGCTGAGATGCAGACAAATTTCACCGAAGGCCAGCTTGCCGACCCGGCGACCGCGCGCTCGAACGAGATCTTGCGCTCCTGCGTTCATTGCGGGTTCTGCACCGCGACCTGCCCGACTTATCTGCTGCTCGGGGACGAGCTCGACAGCCCGCGCGGGCGGATTTACCTGATCAAGGACATGCTCGAGAACGAGAAGGTGCCGGACGCGGCGACGGTCAAACATATCGACCGCTGCCTGAGCTGCTTGAGCTGCATGACCACCTGTCCCTCGGGCGTCCATTACATGCACCTGGTCGATCACGCCCGCGAATATATCGAACGCAGCCACAAGCGCGTCTGGCATGATCGCGCGCTGCGGTGGCTGCTTTCGCGGGTGCTGCCCCATCCGGGGCGGTTCCGGCTGGCGCTGATTGGGGCGAAGATCGCGCGGCCGCTGCGGCGCCTGATCCCCGATGCGCGGCTGCGCGCGATGCTCGAGATGGCGGGCGCGCCGATTGCGGCGCCGAGCCGGGGCGATGATGCGCAGGTCTTCGCGGCCGAAGGCGCGCGGCGGATGCGGGTGGCGCTGCTGACCGGATGCGCGCAGCGTGCGCTTGACGGCGAGATCAACGCGGCGACGATCCGCTTGCTGCGTCGTCATGGCTGCGAGGTGGTGATCGCGAAGGGGCTGGGCTGCTGCGGCGCCATCGCCCACCACATGGGCCGCACGGGCGAGAGCCGCGATTTCGCCGCCGCCAATATCCGGGCGCTTGCGGCCGAGATCGACGGCGCGGGGCTTGATGCGGTCGTGATCAACGCCTCGGGCTGCGGGACGACGGTGAAGGATTACGGGCATATGTTCGAGGGCAGCGCGCTTGGACCCGATGCCGCGCGCGTCGCCGGGCTGGCGCGCGATGTGACCGAGATTATCGAAACGCTCGGCTTTCGCGCGCGGCCCGAGCCGCCCCGGCTGCGCGTCGCCTATCACGCGGCTTGCTCGCTCCAGCACGGGCAGGGGGTGCGCGCCGCGCCCAAGGATCTGCTGCGGCAGGCGGGTTTCGAGGTGGTCGAGCCTAAGGATGCGCATCTCTGCTGCGGCTCGGCCGGCACGTATAATCTGCTTCAGCCCGAGATCGCCGGCCGGCTTGGCGCGCGGAAGGTCGAGACGCTTGAGGCGACGCGCCCCGACGTGATCGCGGCGGGCAATATCGGCTGCATGATGCAGATCGGAGCGGGCAGCGCGGTGCCGGTGATCCATACCGCGCAGCTCCTCGACTGGGCGAGCGGCGGGCCGATCCCCGCCGGGCTGAGCGCAGCGCGCGGCTAAAGGTTGCACCGAACGCGCGGCGCGGCTCGCGGGGCCGCAAGACGCGCAATCCTTAAGCCCAAACAAATGCTTGGCGACGCTGCGTCATAATTTTTGCATAGAGAATTAATTTTCGTTGCCTGAAAGGAATTACTCGGCAAAACTGAAAATTATCGTGCCCCGGTGCGATCAAAATAATGAATGGGAGGATAACATGACCGATACCGAGAAAACGGCTCTGTCGCGCCGTTCGTTCCTGCGCACTGGCGCTTTGGCTGGCGGGGCCGCAGCGGCCGGCTCGATGCTGGCGGCGCCTGCCGTTCTGGCGCAGGCCCCTGTCGTTGTGAAGATGCAGACCTCGTGGCCGGCGGGCGATATCTGGATGGATATGGCGCGCGAATACGTCACCCGCGTTCAGGATATGTCGGGCGGGCGCCTGCAGGTCGACTTGATGCCGGCGGGCGCGGTCGTGGGCGCGTTTCAGGTCATGGATGCCTGCCATGACGGCGTGATCGACGCGGCCCATACGGTGCCGGTCTACTGGTATGGCAAGCACAAGGCCGCCTCGTTCTTCGGCACCGGCCCGGTCTGGGGCGGCTCGGCGACGACCATGCTCGGCTGGTTCTATCAGGGCGGCGGGGACGAGCTTTATCGCGAGCTGACGCAGGATATTCTCGGCCTCGACGTTTACGGCTTCATGGGCTTTCCGATGCCCGCCCAGCCCTTCGGCTGGTTCAAGAACGAGGTGAACACGGTCTCCGATCTTCAGGGGCTGAAATACCGCACCGTGGGTCTCGCCGCCGATCTTCTGCAAAAGATGGGCATGGCGCTGTTCCAGCTTCCGGGCGGCGAGATCGTCCCCGCGATGGAGCGCGGCGTGATCGACGCGTTCGAGTTCAACAACCCGTCCTCGGACCTTCGCTTCGGCGCGCAGGACGTGGCCAAGAACTATTACCTGTCGTCCTACCATCAGGCGTCCGAGGCGTTCGAGTTCATCTTCAACAAGGATTTCTTCGACGATCTGGACGAGGATCTTCAGGCCATCCTGAAATACGGCGTCGAGGCGGCTTCGACCTCGAACACCGCGCTCGCGCTCAAGGAATATTCGTCGGACCTGCAACGGCTCCAGAACGAGATGGGCGTGACCATCCACCGCACCTCGAGCGAGATTCTGGCCGCCCAGCTCGAAGCCTGGGACCAGCTGATCGACGAGCTTGGCGCCGATCCGTTCATGCAGCGCATCATGGACAGCCAACGCGAATGGGTCGAGCCGGTCACCTATTTCGAGCTGATGGCCGCGCCCGATTATGCGCTGGCTTATGACCACTACTTCCCCGGCAAGCTGGCGCTCTGACAGCCCCAGCCCACGGCAAGGGCTCCGGGCGGCGCGATCCTGCCCGGAGCGATCTGACCTCAGAGGGGATTTCTGATGCTGTCCTACATCAATTTTGCCGATAACCTGTCGGCGTGGTTCGGCAAGGCGTTCGGCTGGCTCATCATCCTGATGACATTCGGGATGAGCTACGAGGTCTTTGTGCGCTATCTGCTCAACAAGCCGACCCCGTGGTCGCTCGATGTGTCCTTCATCATGTATGGCACGCTTTTCATGATGGGCGGGGCCTATACCCTGTCGCAGGGCGGCCATGTGCGCGGCGATTTCATCTATCGGCTCTGGCGCCCGCGCACGCAGGCATGGGTCGATCTGACGCTTTATCTCTTCTTCTTCTTCCCCGGCGTGCTGGCACTGATCTTCTCGGGCTGGAAATACGCCTCGCGCTCGTGGAGCTATGCCGAGGTGTCGGTCAACAGCCCCGCCGGCGTGCCCATCTACCAGTTCAAGACCGTGCTGGTCGCGGCCGGGCTGCTGCTGTTCTTTCAGGGCATCGCGCAGATCTGCCGCTGCATTCTCTGCATCCGCGACGGCAAATGGTACGAGCCCGAAACCGATGTCGAGGAAACCGAGGTCGCGATCATCAAGCAATTGGCCGAGCAAAGGGCCGAAGATGCGACCGGCACTCACACGCCCGGGCAACGCGAGCACTAAGCGCCAAACACTGACACCACCCAGAACCCGACCCACAGCCGGAGATCACGCGCGTGACCAATCCCGAAATTGCAATGGCGATGCTGGCCATTTTCATCTTCCTCGTGTTTCTGGGTTTCCCCGTCGCCTTTACGCTGATGGCGCTTGGGATCATCTTCGGCTACTACGCCTATTTCGATCCCGGCCGGATGTGGCGCGCCTACAACCGGCTGACCGAGGATGCGGGCTGGTGGGATTCCACCTCGACCTGGCTCGAGGGGTTTTACAACAACCGGATCTTCGATCTCTTCGTGAACCAGACCTATAACGTCATGTCGAACGAGGTGCTGACCGCAGTGCCACTGTTCCTTTTCATGGGCTATGTGGTCGAGCGCGCCAATATCGTCGACCGGCTGTTCACCACGCTGAACATCGCAACGCGCAATATTCCCGGCTCGATGGGGGTGGCGGCGCTGATTACGTGCGCTCTCTTCGCGACCGCGACCGGGATTGTGGGCGCGGTGGTCGTGCTGATGGGGCTGCTGGCCTTTCCCGCGATGCTGAAAGCGCGCTACGGCGATTCATTCGCGGCCGGCATCGTCTGCGCGGGCGGAACGCTTGGCATCCTGATCCCGCCCTCGATCATGCTGATCGTCTATGCGGCGACGTCGGGCGTGTCGATCGTGCGGCTTTATGCGGCGGCGATGCTGCCGGGGCTGACACTGGTCGGGCTTTACCTTGTCTATATCCTTGGCCGCGCGATGCTTCAGCCCTCGATCGCGCCGCGTCCCAAGCCCGAGGATCTGCCCGAGGTGCCAAAGCTGCAACTCGCGTGGATGATCCTGACCTCGTTCGTCCCGCTTGCCTTCCTGATCCTCGCGGTGCTGGGCTCGATCCTCTTTGGCCTTGCCACCCCGACCGAGGCCGCGGCGATCGGCGCGCTTGGCGGTCTGGTTCTGGCCGCCGCCTACCGCGCGCTGACCTTCGAGCGCCTGCGCGAGAGCGTCTATCTGACTGTCCGCACGACCGCGATGGTTTGCTGGCTGTTCGTCGGGTCATACACATTCGCGTCGGTGTTCTCGTATCTCGGCGGCGAGCATCTGATCTCGGAATTCGTGGGCGGGCTGAACCTCTCGCCGGTGCAGTTCCTGATCCTCGCGCAGCTCATCATCTTCCTGCTCGGCTGGCCGCTGGAATGGTCCGAGATCGTCATCATCTTCGTGCCGATCTTCCTGCCCTTGCTGCCGATGTTCGGGATCGACCCGCTGTTTTTCGGTGTTCTCGTCGCGGTGAACCTGCAAACATCGTTCCTGACCCCGCCAATGGCGATGTCGGCCTATTATCTCAAGGGGGTGGCGCCGGCCCATGTCAAGCTGACCTCGATCTTTGCCGGCTCGCTGCCCTTCGTGTTCATGGTGTTCATCTGCATGATCCTGCTCTACCAGTTCCCGCAAATCGTCTTCGCCCTGCCGGATATGCTTTATGGCCGATGATCTGACAACGCGGGCAAGCGCGATCCCCGGCCTCTCGACGCTGGATCTTCGGGACCGGCTCGCCTCTGGCGCGCTGCGCGCGGTCGAGGTGGCGGGCGCGCTGCTGAGGCGCATCGCCGAGGTCGAGCCGAACGTGCAGGCATGGGCGTGGCTGGACAGCGATTACGTCATGGCCGAGGCGCAAAGGCTTGATCAGCTTCGCCTTTCGGGCCGGCCGATCGGGCCTTTGCACGGGATGCCGGTCGGGATCAAGGACGTGATCGACACGCGCGGCATTCCGACCGCGAACGGAACGCCCCTCGATGCGGGGCGCGTGCCGCGCGAGGATGCGGCGGCGGTAGAGCGGCTTCGCGCGGCCGGCGCCCTGATCATGGGCAAGACCGAGACGGCCGAGCTTGCGTTTCTGCACCCGCCGCGCACCCGCAACCCCGCCAATCCGGCCCATACGCCGGGCGGCTCGTCCTCAGGCTCGGCCGCGGCGGTTGCCTCGGGGATGGTCCCGCTCGCGGTCGGAACGCAAACCGGCGGCTCGGTGATAAGGCCGGCCGCGTTTTGCGGCACGGTCGGCTTCAAGCCGAGCTTCGGGATGATCTCGCGCAGGGGGGTTCTGTCGCAATCGCCGACGCTCGACACGATCGGCGTCTTTGCCCGCGATATCGAGGGCGCGGCGCTTTTGTGCGACGTGCTGTTCGGCCATGACCCGGCCGACCGCGCGAGCGTGATGATGGCGCCGCCGCGCCTTCTGTCCACCGCGTCGGCGCCCCCGCCAGTGCGCCCGATGCTGGCGATGATCGCCCCGCCCCGGATGGATGAGCTCGCCTCGGAGGACACCAAGCTCGCGCTTGACGAGCTGGTGGATATCTTGGGCGAAGGCGCGTTCGGAGCGCCGCTGCCGAGCATCTTCGACGAGGCCGCCACGATCCGCGAGCGGATCAACTACGCCGAGATGGCGAAGAATTTCTACAGCTACGAAAAGCGCGGGCGGGACCAGCTTTCGGACGAGCTCCGCGCTGCGATGGATGAGGGCAAGGCCGTGCCGGCGCGCGATTATCTCGCTGCGCTCGATTGGGTGGATGTGCTTTATGCGGGCCTCGACGAGATCTTGTCGCGCTGCGATGCGCTGCTGACCCCCGCCGCGCCCGGCGCCGCGCCCGAGGGGCTTGGCAGCACGGGCGATTCGATCTTCAACGGGCTCTGGACGCTGCTCGGGATGCCGGCGGTGACGATCCCCGTGTTTGAGGCATCCAGCGGGCTGCCGATGGGACTGCAACTGGTCGGACGGCGCGGCGATGATGCGCGGCTGCTGCGGACCGCAGCGTGGCTGATGGCGAAGCTGACCGGCGCCGCCGAGGCAAAGGAGTGAACGATGGTTGAAATGCTGATGCGAGTTTTCGCCTTCGCGGTTCTGGCGGGCTTCCTCGCGATCCTTGTCTACCGGCTCGGGCGGGTGGATATCGCGGTCGTCGTCGGCGTGACGCTGCTGATGGCCGGCTGGGATCTTTTCGTCTCGAGCCGGCGGAGTTGAGGCAACGCAAGGCTGCTCTGGCGTGAACGCGGGCGCGGCGGGTTAGTAACTGGCGCCGCGCGCGGTATGGCACCCGCAACCGGCCCTTGTTCATCTAAGCGGCCCGCCCCTCACACCCCAGAGCCCGCGCCGCGCGCTTCGCTCTCGGCCTCGCGGTCCCATGTGCCTGCCGTCACGCCGTCCTTGCGCAGCAGGTGCTTTTGCACCTTCCCCGACGCGGTTTTCGGCAGCGCGTCCATGCTGCGAATATAGCGCGGGACCATGAATTGCGGCAGCGCCTCGGCGAGGCGCGCGGTAATGGACGCCGGTTCGATCCGGTGGCCCTCGGCCGGCGCGACGGCGATCAGCACATCGTCCTCCGAGAACTCGCTTGCCACCGCGACGGCCGCGCATTCGCGGATCTCCGGCAGGTTCAGCACCTCGCTTTCCAGCGCGAAGGACGAGATATTCTCGCCCCGCCGCCGGATCACATCTTTCAGCCGGTCCACGAAGAAATACGTCCCGTCCGGCGCGCGGCGGAAACTGTCGCCGGTGTGAAACCAGCCATTGCGCATGGCGCGCGCGGTCGCCTCGGGGTTCTTGTAATAGCCCGACATGAGCGCCCAGGGCCGGTGCGAGCGGATGACCAGCTCCCCCACCTCGCCGTCGCCAAGCGGCAGATCGTTCTCATCCACGATGCGCAATTCGCACCACGGGCGCGGCTTGCCGGCGATGCCCTTCTGGGTGATGCCCGGACCGGCATGGAGCGGGCTCGCGATTTCGGTCATGTTGTAGATCGTCCACGCCTCGGCGCCGAACCGCTCGGCAAAGCGCGGCCCGTCCTCGCCGAAGGGCGTGATAAAGGCGCGGCGCAGCGGGTGGTCGCGGTCATCGGGGCGGGGCGGGGCCTTGAGCAGAAACGCCGCCATCACCCCAAGCAGCAGGCAATAGGTCGAGCCGGTCTCGCGCACGGCCTGCCAGAAAAGCTCGGTCTTGAACTCGCGCATCATCGCGATCGGCAGCCCGCGCGCCAGCATCGCATTAACGTAAAGCGTTGATCCGCAATGAAAGATCGGCCCGCAGATCATGCAGCGATCGTCACGCTCGACGCAATCGAACGCATCGGGGCCCATCGTGTAGTGCTGGGCATAGCTGCTCATCACGCCCTTGGCGTTGCCGGTCGTGCCCGAGGTATACATGATCGCGTGAAGATCCCACGGCTCGATCGGGCGATCGAGCGCGAGGGCCTGATTGTCGTCCTCGGCCGGATCGTTCAGCGCGCTGACATCGTATCCGGCGACCGCGCTCGCCGTGCCGCCGCAGACGAGAACGCGGCGGACCTTGCCGGGCGGCACCTCGGCCAGACGCTCCAGCAATTCGGGCTCGGCGATCAGGATTTCGGCGTCAGCGTCCTCCAGAATATGCGCCAGCATCTGCCCCCGCGCGGCGGTGTTGATCGGCACATAAACCGCGCCAAGATAGTTGATCGCGAACCATGAGCAGAGCAGATCCGGGCCGTTCCCCATCAGGCAAAGCACATGATCGCCGCGCCGGACCCCCGCCTGCGCAAGCGCGGTGGCGCGCAGCCGAACCCGGCGGTGCAGCTCGCCATAGCTCCATTCCGGGCCGGGCCAGAACCGCACGAAAGGCGCGCCGGGCTGCGTTTCTGCGAACGCGTCGATCAGATAGCGCAGGACGGATCGCGAGCGATCAAGCGCAGGATCGCGGTTTTCCCGAGCCATCCCGTCCGTGTCGGAGGTGTTTTCAGTCATATTTCGTCTCCGGCAGGGCGGGATTGTCTTGTTTCGGTCGGTTTGGATATTGCGCATAGCGCCCGTCTGGCACAACATTGTTGCGAGACGGATATGAAGGCGCGGGAAGGAGGCACGGTTTGGCAGGCGGCGATTTCAACCATGAAGCTCGGCAGGAAATGACGCGGGGTCTCACCATGACGCAATTTCGCGTGCTGCCGGAATGGGTCGATTATAACGGGCATATGGGCGATTTCGCCTATGGGATCGTCTTTTCCCGCGCTGTCACCGCTTTGATGGACCAGATCGGCCTCGACGCGGATTACCGTGCGCAAACCGATGCGACGCTCTACACGCTTGAAATGCGCATCGGCTTTCGGCGCGAGATGCATGAGGGCGATAGGCTGTCGGTCAGCACGCGCGTTCTGGCCCATGATGCGCGGCGGATGCATCTTTATCAGGAGATGCTCGCCCCGGACGGCGTCGTTGCGGCGTGGTGCGAGCAGGTGCTGATCCACGTCACGCGCGAGGGCGGGGCGCCGCGCGGATCGGCCTTTCCGCAAGGCACAGCAGACGCGCTGTCGCGGCTTCATGCGGCGGCGCAGGACGAGAAGCTGCCCGAGTGGCTGGACAGGCGGACGGGGCTCGGCTGATGGCGGCGCTCGCCTCACCCGCCCCGCGCGGCATCGAGCGCCGGATCGCGGAACAGCGTCTCGGCGCAGATTTTCAGCGCGGGCGTCAGCGGCGTCGGGCGGCGTGTCTCGCGGTCGACATAGACATGGACGAAGCGGCCGCGTGCCGCGCAGATATTGCGCTGCGTGTCGAAGAGACCAAAGCCCCATGCGAGGCTGGTCGTCCCGATCGCCTCGACGCGCACGCCGACGCAGATGCGGGCGGGGAAGTTGATCTCGTGGAAGAACTGCGCGCCGTTCTGCACCACCAGACCGATCGGCCCGCTGGCCCGCGCGGTCAGATCAAGCGCGCCATGCTCGACAAGCGCGAGGTTCATGGTGGTGTCGAAATAGGACAGATAGGCGACGTTGTTCACATGCCCGTAAATATCCGAATCGGCCCAGTCCGGCGTCAGCTCATGGTGCCAGGCATAAGCGCCGGGCGGGAGGGGCGAGAGCCGGCCGCTCATCATATCGCTGTCGTCAAGCCCGGCTGCGCCCGCAAGCCGCCCATCGCCATAGGGCGCTGCGCTGCGCGGGTGCGCGGCGCTGTCCTGAACCAGGCGGAGGCGAACGGGTTTGTCGGTGTCATGCATCAGCTCTGTCCTTCACGGCAGACTTATCGCGATCCACATACCAAAGAGTATGCGACATACCCGACAGTATGCAAGTGTTTATGAGTATGAGTGAAGTAACATATCTTAGCTATCCCGTCCCGCGTGACGCTGCGTTCGCTTGGCCGGGGCCTGCCATGACAGGGAGAGGCACGCGGTAGTGACGAGTGACAATGTAAGGCCGACGCCGCCGCGCATCCCGCGCCCGGCTGACGATCCCCCGCAAGCCTCGCGGAGCGTTGCCGAGATCCTCGATTGCGCGGCGGGCTGCTTCAACGAGATGGGTTATCAAGGCACCAGTATCGACGAGGTCGCGCGGCGGCTTGGCGCGACGAAGGGGCGGATTTACCACTATTTTCAGTCCAAGACGGATCTCTTTCTCGAGGTCCACCGCGAGGGGATGCGCCGGCTGATCGATGCGGTCACGGCCGCGCAGCAGACCGAGGGCAGCGGGCGCTCCCGCTTGCGGCGCATGGCCGAGGCGCACGCGCTGACCATCATGGAGAACATCGCCTATGAGGCGGTTGTCGTTCAGGGCATCCATATCCACCGCTCGTTCGCCACGACCGAGCAGCAGCGCGAAAGCTTTGACGAGTTGATGCAAATCCGCCTCGCCTTCGAGCAGCTTTTCACCGACACGTTCCTTGAAGGGCAAAAGGATGGCAGCCTGCGCGCCGACGCCAACCCCGCCTTCGCGGTCAAGGGGCTGATGGGCGCGGTGAACTGGTCGGCGATCTGGTATCGCCCGCGCGAGGGCCAGACCCGCGATGTGCAGCGCGCCATCGCCCGCGACATTGTCGAGTTGCAGATCACCGGCCTTCGGTAGAATCGCCCGGGCAGGGCGCGGCGCTTTCGCAGGGCGGCGATCTTGCTGATGGGCCCCGGTGCGCGCAGGCGCCCTAGGGCACTCGCGCCGACTGGCTCGGGCAAACCGCGCCTCCAGCCCCGCATGTCCTTTAAGACAACCTCGCCAAACAGCGCCCAATCCCGGCCTTACATTTTTTGACCCGACCGATTAAGAGCGCACTGAACTGTTCAGTATCAATGGGGAATCGATGAGATGAAGCCTGCGCTTGGAACATGGTTTGGCCTTTTTGCCACCACGCTCGCAGCCGGGACGGCGGCAATGACGATCGGGTATGGGCTCAGCTTTCTCGAGGCCAAGACCGCGTCCGAGCGCGACGAGATCATCCGCATCCGCACCCAGGCCGCAGCCGACGCGATCACACGGGCTTTGGGCGACAAATGGGAACGGCTCCAATATGTCGCCGAGGAATTCCCGTCGAGCACAACTGAGCGCGCGCGCGGCATGATCGACACGATGGTCGGCGACGGGCACCGCGTCCCGTGGGCCGGGTTCGCCTCGGCCGGGGGCGTCGTCGCCATGTCGTCCGAGCCGACCGCCGAGGGGCGCGATGTCACCGAGCGGGCCTGGTTCGCCTCGGGGATGCAGGGCCCTTTCGCGGGCGAATTGCGCGACGCGCGGTTTCTGAACACGCTGCTGGGCGGAAGCACGGCCAACCCGGTGCGGGTCGTCGAGCTTGCCGTGCCGGTCGGCGAGATCTCCGCGCCGCAGGGCGTTCTGGCGCTTATCGTGCGGCAGGACTGGCTGGATGATTTCGTGACCGAGCTGGGCGAATCGCTCAAGATCGACCTCTTCGTTCTCGCCCGCGACGGCTCGGGGCTGCTCTCATCGGGGGGCGATCTGGCGCTTGACAGCACGCTGCCGAGCGTGCGGGCCGCCGCGACCGGCGAGGCGGTTTCGGTGCGGGAAACCTGGCCCGATGGCGAGGAATATGACGTCTCGGTTGTCCCCTCGATGCATTGGGGCGACATGCCCGATTTCGGCTGGCGCATCCTCGGGCGGATGGATGCGGACGCGCCGATGGGACGGCAGGTCGCGGGCGATTCCGGGCTGCCGTGGCTCGGCGGTCTGCTGGCGTTTGCACTGGCGCTCAGCGTGCTCTTCCAGCTGATATTCGTGCGCCCGTTCGGGCGGCTCGCGAGCTTTGCCGATGAGCTGGCCGAGAAGGGCGCAGACGGCGCCCCCTATCCGCCGCATGAGAACACCACGCGCGAGAGCACGCAGCTCTCCGCCGCGCTATCGCGGCTCGACCGCCACTAGCGCCGGCGCGTCTCGCCCGAAAGGCGCGCCAGCATCCCTTCGATGATCGGCGCCAGCCGCGCGTTCACCACGCCCGGCTGGTCGATATCGCGGGTGTGAAGCCGCAGGATAAGCGCCTCGGCCTGCTCGCGCGTGGGGCGGAGCACGAAACGCGCGCGGTCGGCGGTCGCGTAGACGACAGTGCCCTCGACATCGCCCACCTCGTCGATCCGCAGCACGCCCTCGCTGCCTTCGGGCAATGCGGCGCGCAGATCGGCATGGGCGCGGGTCAGCTCGCTCACCCACACCCGGCGCGCCCTGCCGTCCATCCAAAGCGCCGCGCGCTCGGGCGTGTCGGTGATATGCACCTCTTCGCGCGGGGTCTCGATGCAGGCCACGATGACCGTCGCCAGAACGAGGAGGTTGTAGAGCGACCAGAACAGGATCACGGTCTTGCCGTCCACGGCATCGTTGAAGGCGAAACGGTCAATGAATATGCCGATCGTGATCGCGATCAGTGTCAGAACGAACAGGACCAGAAACGGCCACATCAGCGACCACTGGATCACGACGCCGCTGCGATCCCCGCCTTTGGCGGTGACGGAAAACGGATGGCCATGCGGCCGGATCAGCCCGACCACGGTCGCGCGGACGATCGGGATCGCCCCCAGAAGCTGGCTGACATCGTTCAGCACCGGCACGACCGTCCCGCGCGAGACGATGTTGAGCGCCAGCAGAACCCACAGATAATAGGCGCCGAAATAGCTGATGACGTCGGCGACGCTCGCATCGACAACGGTGACGTTGAAGAACCAGTAAAACAGCGGATAGATCAGGGCCGCGATCTTGAAGGAGAAGGTCGCGGACCAGTAAAGCACGGAATCCGCCACGCTCCAGCGATCGCGCAGCCGCAGATTGTTGCGCCCGAGCGGGCCGAGCCGGCTGCGCGCGATCTGCATCAGCCCAAGGCACCACCTCGCGCGCTGCGTGACGTATTCCTTGAGCCCCTCGGGCGCCAGACCCTCGGTCAGCGGCTCGTTGAGATAGACGGTCCGGCCCTGCACGCCGTCCTGGAGCGCGAGGGTCAGCATGAAATCTTCGGTAATGCTGTCGGTCGGGAACCCGCCGATCGCGCGCAGGCTGTCCCAGCGGATCATCGACGAGGTGCCGCAGCAAAACGCGATATCCCAGCCATCGCGGGACGGCTGGAGATGGTCGAAGAACAGGCGCTGCTCGTCGGGATAGGCGTGCGAGATGTTGAGATTGTGCTGGATCGGGTCGGCGTTGAAGAAATGCTGCGGCGTCTGGACAAGTGCCACGCTCGGGTCGTGAAACAGCGCGAGCGAGCGGCTGATGAACCCGCGATGCGGCACGAAATCGGCATCGAGAACGGCAATGAAATCGGGCGGGACGGGATCATTTGCCAAAACCTCAAGCGCATTATTGAGATTGCCCGCTTTCGAGCCGCGATTATCCGCGCGGCGCATATAGCGCACACCCAGATGCTCGCACAGATCGCGCAGCCAGTCGCGGCGCCCGTCATCGAGGATCACCACCTCCTTGTTCTGATGGCGCAGCGCCTGCGCGCCGATGATCGTCCGCTCGAGGATATCCTGCTCTTCGTTATAGGTCGCGATCAGAACTGCCACGCGGGGCGGGTTCTCGCCCCACCAGCCAAGATTGGCGTCGACCTCGGTGCCGCGCTCGCGCAGGCGCGAGAAGATGACGAATGAGGACAGCGAGCCGATCAGCGAGGCCGCTTCGATCGCGAAGAACGACCAGCTTGCAAGGCAATCGAGCGTCAGCCCGAAGGGCGCAAGCGTCTGCGTCGCCCGCCACCACATATAGCGCAGCACCAAGGCCATCGCGATCGCGAACAGCGCCGCCCGCCCGACCTTGCTCGAGCCGTTGAAGACCGGCCAGGCCAGCAGCGCGATCCCCGCGATGATCGCGAGGGTCGCAATGCTGGCGCCCAGCTCTGACAGCATCAGCATCGGCGGCGCGCCTTAACGGAACAGACGGCGCAGACCGTCAAGCGGGCGGGTCCCGAAGAAAGCGCGCCCGGTATGGCCGACGCTGCACCCGGTCAAGGGGTGGCTGGCGAGTTCGGGCATATAGAGCGCGACATCGTAACGCTCGAGATGCCGCTCGCTCGGGGCGATGGCGAGGTTGCGATAGAAGGTCTCGGCCCCTGCGCCGCCAAGGCGGATCACGCTGCCATGATAAAGCGTGCGGTCCGAGTTCAGCCGGAACGTCGCCGCATCGCCGGGACGCAGCCGGTTATAGACCGTCTCGGAAACCGAAGCGGTCACGATCGGCGCGCCGCAGACCAGCACCCGCGCAACCGCATCGCCCGGCATGATCGTCGTGCGGTTCTCGGTCAGATATTCCCAGAAACGCCCGTCGGCGGGGGCGGTGATGTTCGCCTCGGTCCGCCGCCAGATCCGCGCCTGTTCGCGGTCAAGCCGCGCGCTGACCGCATCGGAATCGTCTTGCAGCGCGGTCAGGCGGATCTCGAGCTCTACGCGCTCGGCCTCGATCTGCTGGCGGCGCTGCTCGGTCGCGGGGCTGTCATTATAGCCATCGCCCAGAAACACCTGCGCCTCGGCGGCCGCCAGTTCGTTTTCGAGCGTCGCCACACGCTCGCGCGCATAGCTGAGCGACAATGGCAGGTCCGTCGGGGAAAGCGGCGTGCGGGGGCTGTCCTGATCCATTGCGGCCGACAGCGCCAGATCATCCGCGCCGGGCGGGGCGGCGCCTTCCAGCAGTTCCAGCCGGTGACGCGCCTCGAGAAGCCGCGCCTCGATTTCGGTGATGCGGTAGCCCAGATAGGCGTCCGCGCGTTCGCGCAGCGCCGCTTCGGCATCGGCCAGCGAGACAAGCGCGGCCTCGACGCGTCTGACCTCCGACTGAGCCCGCGCCTGCTCAAGTGCCAGATCATCGCGCCGGATCGAATCGACGCGCGGGTCGGTGACGGTCGCAACCGTCTCGTCGATCCCGACGCGCCAGCCAAGGCTGATCGGCGGCATCGTCACCGTCCCGCCGATCGGGCTGCGCAGTGTCGCAAGCCGCCCGTTCACGACCGCATCGGCGCTGACCCCGGCGATCTGCTCGCCGATGACGACCCAGAGGCCAAGAACCAGAATAACCGCTCCGATGAGCATCCGGGTGAGGTTTGTCATGAAGGTGGCTCCTTTTGTCAGGGCTTTTGCGGGCACGCCAAGGCGGCCTCGCGCGCGGCAAGTTCGGCCAGCAGATGCAGCGTGGCGGGGTAATAGGGCTGGCCGGGCTCGTATGGCGGGATGGCGCCCGGACCAAAGCCGGCGGCGCAGCGGGCGAGGGCGGCGATGGCGCGATAACCGGCCAGATCGCTTGTCTCGTCCGGGCTGCCGTCTGCGCGGCGCGCGACGACGACGCGCCCTGCGTCGGAGGGCAGGTGTTCGGCGGCGGCGGTGACGGCGCGCGCATCGCCGCGCCCCGACCAGACCAGATAAAGCGGCACGCGGATCGCGTCATAGCCGCTCCCGCCATTGCGGCCTGCGGCGGGGCGGATGCCGCCGGGGTGAAGCTCGACCCAGTCCGGGATCGGCCCTTGCGCCGCCAGCTCGTCAATCAGCGCGAGACCGTCCGACGCGGCGCGCGCAAGGCGCTCGATCCCGGTCGCGGCGGCCAGATCATCCATCGCGCGCGGCATTATATAGGACGGGTTGAACGTCACCGCGCCGCCTTCGCCCAGCATATAGGCCGGATCGCCGGGCAGCAGCACCAGCCGATCGCCGCCGCGCGGGTCGGGGGTGATGCACATGCCGGCGATCTCGGCAGCGATCTTGTGGGCAAGCTCGGTGAAATCGGGGCGCGCGAACCGCAGCCCCGCGCGCAGCAGCGCCCATGCCCGGAAGAGATCGCCATCCGTTGCGATATGCCAATCCGGCACGCCCTCGCCCTCGATCCAGCGCCAGCCCATCAAGGCGTCGTCGCGGACCAGAAGATGGGCGCGGGTCCATCGCTCGATCTTTTCGAACGCGTCCAGATCGCCATGCGCTTCGGCCAGAAGCAGCCCGTAAGACTGCCCCTCGGAATGCGAGGCGCCGCGCTGCAACGCATCGACCACGCGCCCCTCATCCGTCAGGAACGCACCCCGCCACTCCGCCCAGCCCGACGCGGCAAGCGGCGCGCCCGCCTGCGCCGCGAGCGGGGTGAGCGGCGCGCTCAAGGCGAGCGCGATGAGGTCTCGGCGGTGCACCTCACGCCCCTTCAGCGCCGTCGCAGATCGGCTGAGGTGTCGCGCGCCGGAACAACTCCGCGCCGCCCTGCAACCTAAGGCTGAATTTCAAGAACATGGAGTTTCACCGTGACGCGATGTCCCGCACCTGTTCGCGGATGTTCGCGGCCTCTTGCCATAAACTAAACTGAACTGTCCAGTGCTGGCAGGGTTTGAGAGAACATCCTAATGGCAAACGGGCCACAGCGGGCGCGGTGCAAGGCTGGCGATGAAAGCGGGTAAGGTATCAGCCGGCCTGTCCCCGCAAGCCCGCGTGGCGCGCCCTAAGCCGTCTCGTGCGGCCCCGCTTGCAAGCGCCGGGGCGCCGCGCTGCCTGACTGGCTTAGCGGCAATTCGATGCGGAAAATCGCCCCGCCATCCGGCCGGTTGCGGCAATGGACCGTCCCGCCATGCGAGCGGACGAGCGATTTCACAACCGCCAGCCCCAGCCCCGAGCCGCCCGATGCGCGGTCGCGCGATTTGTCGGCGCGCCAGAAGCTGTCGAAGGCGCGGGCGGCATCCTCGGGCGTCATGCCCGGCCCGCGATCGCTGATGGTCAGGAATGCGCAATCATGCTCGGTCCCGGTGGCGAGCGTGATCGGCGGCGCGCCGTAGCGGCGCGCATTGTCGATCAACGCAGCAAGGATCTGCCGCATCCGTTGCGGGTCAGCCAGCGTGGGCGCCGGGCGCAGATCGTGACCGTCCGGGCCAAGCTCGGGGATATGGCCCGCAGCGATCACCGCCAGATCGACCGGCTCGCGCGCCAGATCGAACCGCCCGGCGCGGGTCATCGTGACCAGTTGCAGATCCTCGACGATGCGGTGAAGCTGCTCGGTCTGCGTCAGCAGCAGATCCAGCCCGGCCCTGTCCATCGCAAAGACCCCGTCCGCCATGCCGTTGATGCGCCCCATCAGCACCGTGAGAGGGGTGCGCAATTCATGCGCGATGGCGGCGTTCCATTCGCGCATATTCTGCTCGAGCTTCTGAATTTCCGCCGCCATCCTGTCGAAATCCCTCACGAAATCGTCCACCTCGACGATCCCGGTCGGCGCCGCTCCGGCGCGGGCATGACTCTCGCCCTTGGCCAGCAGCGCGGCGGCGTTGGCCACCGCGTCGATCGGCAAAAACAGCCTCCGGCTATGGGCAAGCCCGACCATACCGCCGACCATCAGCCCAAGCGCGATGCAGAACGGCATCATGAGTTGCTGGTGCCAGCTTTGCGAGAACGCGTTGAGATGGCGCAGCAGCTCGGCGTCAAGCTCGGTGTTGTAATCCGTCATCATCTCGATCTGATCGGGCCGAAGCCCGGACAGAAGCAGCTCTTGCGACAGGGCCTCCAGCAGCAGGTAGCTGCATAATGTGGTCACGAACGCCACGAACGCGGCCAGCGTCGCGACGCGGAAGAAATAGCTCGAAAGCCGTTTCATCCCTCGGCGTCCAGCCGGTAGCCGAAGCCGCGCAGCCCTGCGAGCGTGACCGACGCGCCGCCATCGGCCAGCTTGCGCCGCAGATGCGAGATGTGGCTGTCCACCGTCCGCTCGAGCGCGTCGCTGTCCTCGAGCCCGGCATCGAGCAACTCGCCCCGGCTGAACGCTCGGCCCGGCTGGCGGATCAGCACGGACAGCAGGCGATATTCGCTTTCGGTCAGCCGCACCTCGCGCCCCTCGACATCGACCCGCCGGCCAAGCGGGTCGAGCGTCACGTTGCCGGCCCGGATGACCTGATCGGCGCTTGGCATCATCCGCCGCAGGACAGCCCCGGCGCGCGCGACGATCTCTTTGGGGTTGAAGGGCTTCGTCACGTAATCATCCGCGCCAATGCGCAGCGCGGTCAGCTTTTCGTCGTCATCCGACATCGCGCTGACCACGATCACCGGCAGCTTGTCGGTCGCGCGGAGCTGGGCGAGCACCTGAAATCCGTCGCGCTTGGGGATGTTGAGATCAAGCAGCATCAGATCGGGGCGAAGCGTCCGGCACAGGGCAAGCGCCTGATCGCCGTCGCGCGCCGAGAAGGTTCGGTAGCCGGCGGCTTCCAGATAGCTGGAAAGGATCTGGGCGATTTCGGGCTCGTCCTCGATGATGAGGATCAGGGCGCCGGCGGCGCTGTCGGTGCGGGACATGTGCTCTCCTGTTTTGTTGAGCAGTTGGGCGATCATAGCGACCGCGATGGCTGCGTGCGAGGGGCAGGCGCGCAGGCGGGCACCCTTGCCGGCAGCGTTTCATAGCCCGTCGCGGCTGCGCGGAACGCGTCGGCGCGGGCGCTGTCGATCTCGCGCTGCGCCCCGAGCCGGGCGCGCTCGGCCTCGGCAAGGTCAAGCCCGTCGGCGAGGCCCGCATCGCGGCGAAGCTGGACGCGGCCCAGCTCGGCATCGGCGGCGCGCCAGCTTTCAAGCGCGCCGTCAAGCGCGACCTCGGCGTTCTGGCGCGCCGCAACGGATTCGAGCGCGGCGATTTCGGCCTGTCCGACCGCTCGCAGCCACTCGATTTCCGCCTGCGCGACCGAAACGCGCGCCTGATCGAGCTGCGCGCGCGCGGCGCCGCCATCGACAAGCGTGCCCTCGAGGCTGACCATATTGCCAAGCGCCAGCACATTGCCAGAGGCCAATGCCGCGAGGCTGCGGGCCGTGACGGAAAGCGACGAGGTCGCGACAAGGCGCGGGCGGGCATCGGCCAGCGTCTGCGCGCGGGCGGCGTCGGCGGCGTGAAAGCGCAGGAAGGCGGCGCAAACCTCGGGGATCGAGGCCGCATGGGCAAGATCGGTCTGCGCGCCAAGCGCCGGGCGCTGCGCGGATTTAAGCGAGATCGCGGCGGGGATGGTGCGCGCGCCAAGGCTGCGCAGCCGCGCCTCGGCGAGCCCGATCTGGGTGGCGGCAGAGGCTTCCTGCGCGCGCGCCTGGCTGCGCGTCTGACGCCGCGCGGCAAGCTCGGACGAGGTGATCTCGCCGGCGGCGAGCCGCGCCTCCAGAAGGGCAATCGCGCGATCTTCGGCGGCGATCTCGGCGCCGAGCCGCGCGGCGCGCGTCCTTGCCTCGGCAAGCGCGATCCAGCCAAGCGTCACCTCGCGCGCGAGGGTGCGGCGGGCGAGCCACAGATCGATCCCGCTCGCCG
The DNA here is from genome assembly GCA_030539455.1 of Paracoccus sp. (in: a-proteobacteria). Lineage (GTDB taxonomy): Bacteria > Pseudomonadota > Alphaproteobacteria > Rhodobacterales > Rhodobacteraceae > Paracoccus. The sequence continues at coordinate 27,915 of JAUNRZ010000003.1, forward strand.
CGTGTTCAAGCGCGCCGCCGCGCAGCGCCGCATCGAAGCGCCCGGCAAGGTCAGGCTCGATCCCCAGCGAGGCGTTGATCGTCAGCCCCTCGCGCCCGGCCGAGACGCTCGCGCCCGGCGTCATGCCGCTGCTGTCCCGGCGCTGCTGCGCGTAGGTCAGATCGGCAGCCTTGAAGCGTGCGCGCGCCGATGCGACGTCAAGCCCGCCCGCGTCGGCCTCGGCCAGCATCCGCGCGAGCCCCGCATCGCCGAAATCGAGCCGCCACGCGCTGCCGGGCTGCGCGATCACCTGCGGCGCGCCGCTTGCGGGCTGGAACTCGGCCGCACGCATCGCGGCGGTGGGCGCGCCGTCAAGCTCGGGCGCGGCGGCGCAGGCGCTGAGCAGCAGCGCGGCGAGAAACGGAAAGGTCAGGCGATAGGTCATTTCTCGATCCTGGCGATCAGTCGCTGGCCAAGAACCAGCCGGTCTATTTCATTTTGCGGCCCGTCGAGGCGGATCACGATCTCGACCGTGCGCGCCTCGTCCGAGCCGCGCGGGGCCACTGTCCCGCCCGCGCCCGCCGAGGCGATCGAGCCGAACACGCCCGCGACGCGCTGCACCGTGCCGCGCAGGCGGCTTCCGTCATCGCGCTCGCGCAGGATCTCGGCGCTCTGGCCGGGCGCGACGAGCCCCACGAACTGCTCGTCAAGCTGGGCGTGAAGCACGCGCGGCCCGTCCGGGGCCAGCAGGAACATCTCGGTGACGGTCGCGGTCGTCGTCGCATCGCCCTCGCGCGCCGTGCGGCGCAGGATCACGCCGCTGACCGGCGCGCGGACGGTGCGGGCGTCCAGCTCTTGCTCGTTCACCTCGATGCGGCGGAGGGCGAGATCCTGGCTTTGCCGCGCCGCGCGCAGCTCGATCTCGGCCAGACGCGCGGCATTTCGCGCCTCGTCGGCCTGACGCTGCGGGATCGCGTCGGCGCGGGCAAGCGGGGCAAGCCGCGCCGCCTCGGCCTCGGCCTGCTGGGCGCGCAGGGCGGCCAGCTCGACCTGCGTTGCGGCCTGATCGGCCTCGGCGCGCGCCATCTCGAGTTGCAG
>JAUNRZ010000003.1:29091-43143 GCA_030539455.1 Paracoccus sp. (in: a-proteobacteria)
GCTCGACCTGCGTTGCGGCCTGATCGGCCTCGGCGCGCGCCATCTCGAGTTGCAGAGCCGCGCTTTTGTCGTCGATCCGCGCGAGGATCTGCCCCTCGCTGACGTGATCGCCCTCGCTGGCCAGCACCTCGACGATCAGCCCCTCGCGCTGTGCGGCAAGCCGCATCAGCCCGCCCGCGACATCGACCGTGCCGCGCGCAACCGCGATCCATGCGCCCTCTTGTTGTGCGTCATGCTCGGGCCAGCCATCCTCGGCCAGTGCGGGGCCAAGCAGCGTGAGGCAAGCAAGCGCCGCAGCCAGCAGCGCGCGGGCGGGGAGGGTCGGCCGGCGCGTCATAGGCTTGGACCTTCATAGGGGCCGACGATGCGCCCCTCGCGCATGGTCAGGATATGGTCGGCAAAGCGCGTCAGGCGGTCGTCATGGGTGACGCAGACGACGCTGGCGCCCTCTGCGCGGGCAAGGCGGCGAAGCTGGTCGCTGACCAGATCGCTGTTCTCGCCGTCAAGCGCGCTTGTCGGCTCGTCCGCGAAGATGATCCGGGGCGATTTGGCAAGCGCGCAGGCGATCGCGACGCGCTGCTTCTCGCCGCCCGACAGCGCATCGGGCCGCAGCGCCGCGCGGCCGGCAAGCCCGACCGCCTCCAGCGCCGCCTGCGCGCGGCGCGTCGCCTCGGCCGGCCCGATGCCCATATAGCCCAGCACCAGCTCGATCTGCTGGGAGGCCGTCAGCGCGGGAAAGAGGATCGAGCCCTGAAAGATGAAGCCGAGCTCTGCCAGCCGGAACGCGTCGCGCTGCTTTTGGCCAAGCGACCAGATTCGGGTGCCGAGCAGGTTGACCTCGCCCCGGTCGGGCGGTGTCAGCCCGGCAAGGATCGCAAGTAAGGTCGATTTGCCGCAGCCCGACGGCCCCTTGATGAGGCTGAGCGCGCCTTGCGGCAGCGCGATGTCGAGCCCGTCCAGAATTGCCCGCGCCTTCCCGCCGGTCCCGAAGGATTTCGCAAGCCCCGTCGCGGTGATCGAGGTCAGCCCGCTTGTGTGGATCATCGCGCCGCCCCCCTATCTCAGCAGCCCGGCCGGATCGGCCTTGCGCAGCCGCCGCACCGCGATGAGGTTCGAGAGCATGATGACCGCCATCAGCACCGCTCCGACCGCCGCCGCCACCGGCAAAGGCAGCGACAGCGGCAGGTTCAGCCGCCCGAGCGCGCCGATCAGCAGCCACGAGGCCAGCCCGGTCAGCGCCAAAGCGGCGAGCCCGACATGCAGACCTTGTAGCACGACGATCTTTTGCAGGCTCGGGAAGGCGATCCCGTAGGCGCGCAGCGCGGCGTATTCGCGGATGCTGGCCGCGACCGCCGCGCCGAGCGTCTGGTTGACGACCATCAGCGTGATGCCAAGCGCCATCGCGGCCGACACGCCGAAGATCATCCCGATCCCGGAATCGAAAAGCCAGCTTCGGATCGTCGCGGCGGTCAGCTCTTGCGCGTGCCAGACGCGCATCTCGGTGCCGAGCCCGGCATTGCCCAGCCGCTCGGCCACGGTCGCGGGGCTCGCGCCCGCGCGCAGCGCCATGAGGTAGAAGCTGGGCGCCCCCGCGCCGCCGCCGGCCGCGCCGCTGGAAGACAGCCCGCGCAGCGTCGCCTCGGAGGTCAGAAGCTGGACGCTGAAGAGCCCGCGCAATTCGGGCAGAACCGCGATGATCCGAAGCGGCTGGCCCGAAATGCGCAGCCGGTCACCCGCCGCGAGGCCCAGCCGCGCTGCATCGGCGCGCCCGATCAGCACCGTTCCGGGCTCACGCAGAAGGCGGCGCAGATCAGGGGGGATGATCCGCGAAAAGGACAACGCGCCCTCCGAGACATCAAGCCCCAAGACCGTCACCTGCCGCTCATACGCCGAGGATTCGGGATCATCGCTTTCCAGCGTCAGGCTTTGCGCTTCGGGCCACGGCTCGATCCGCCGCACATCCGCGTCGAGCCAAAGCTGGCTGGCCGCGAACGGGCTGAGCCCCGCCGATGTCTCGAGAGAGGTCGCATCGGCAGGCCCGGCCCAGAGGATCGCGCCCGATTGCTCGATCGGTGCGGCGCCGCTGCGCGCGGCGCCAAGCGCGATCGCAAGCTGCGCGGCGATCAGCAGCCCCGACACGCCCACGGCGATCGCCACAGGCAGATAACGCCTCCAGGCGTGCAGCACCGATTGAAGCGCGAGATTAACCATGGCGCGCAGATAGGCGCGCTATGTGGACGCTTGGTGGAGAGATCGGGCGCGCATCGTGGCGCCCGCTTGGCGCTACAAGCCCGGCCCGTATTTTTCGATGAACCCGTCGATCGGCAGATCGCGTATGTCGCCAAGCGCGGCACGAAGCGCGTCATGGCTCCAATCCCACCATGCGATCTGTTGCAGCGCCTCGCCCTGCGCTGCGGAAAAGCGGCGCTTGATCTCGCGCGCGGGCACGCCGCCGACGATGGAGTATGGCGCGACATCGCGCGAGACGACCGCGCCGGCACCGATCACCGCGCCGTCGCCGATGGTGACGCCGGCGAGAATGGTCACGCCGTGGCCGATCCAGACATCGTTGCCGATCGTGACCCAATGCGCCCGGCGCCAGTCGAAGAACGGGCCGTCATCCTCGCCCAGCCCGTATTGCGCGGCGCGGTACGTGAAGTGGTGCTGGCTTGCGCGCCATGTCGCGTGGTTGCCCGGATTGATCCGCGCGCCTTCGGCGATCGAGCAGAACTTGCCGATCGTGGCCCAGACCACATTGCCATAGGACACGATGTAGGAATAATCGCCGAACTCGACCTCGCGCATTCTGGTATGCGCCTGAATCTCGATCCAGCGTCCCAGCTTGCAGTCGATGACCCGCGCGGTCGGGTCTATGCTGGGCGCCTCGGTCAGCATTTTCACGATGTGCCTCCGATCAGCCTTGTGCGGATCAGGCCGGACATCCAGTCGATCAGATAGACCATGATGATGATGAGAATGATGATCGACCATGCCTCATCCCAGCGATAGGCGGCGATGCGGTCCGAGAGCAGGAAGCCGATCCCGCCTGCGCCGACGATCCCGAGGATCGTGCCCGAGCGGACGTTCGATTCGAAGTTGTAAAGCAGGATCGAAAAGATCACCGGCATGACCTGCGGCAGCGTGCCGAACCGGATCGCCTGAAAGCGCGAGCCGCCCGAGGCGGTCACGCCCTCGACCGGGCGGCGCGAGGTGTTCTCGATCGCCTCGGAAAAGAGCTTCGCGAAGGTGCCGACCTCGCTCACTGCGATGGCGAGGATGCCGGCGAGCGGGCCAAGCCCGAACGCGCGGATGAAGATAAGCGCGAGGATCAGCGTCTCGACCGCGCGGATGACATCGGTAACGCGCCGCGTTCCGAGCCGCAGGAAGGTCAGGCGGTTGATGTTCTTCGCGCCCAGAAACGACAGCGGGAAGGCGATCAGCCCGCCCAGCACGGTGCCAAGAAACGCCATCGACAGCGTCTCGCCAAGACCCTTCAGCACTTCAGCGAACTCGTCCCAACTGCTCCAGATATGGGGCGGGAACATGAAGCTCAGGATATTGCCGAGCCGGCCTATCCCGACGGCGATGCGCTGCGGGGTGATCTCGAAAAGGATCAGGCACCAGATGAAAAGCGCGATCCCCGCTATCCACAGACCCGCGCGCAGCAGGCGTTCATTCAGCGGGCGGCGAAAGGCGCGCGGCATGCGCGCGCGGGCGGCCTCGATACGGGCGGGATCGGGCAGGGCGGTCATAGCTGCTCCATTTCGATGATGCGGTGGCGCAGCTTTTCGGACAGCGTGTCGATCACGATCACCGTGACCAGCACGATCACGAACAGCGCGGAAAGGTCGGTATATTCCTGAAGGCTCATCGCAGTGCGGATCTCTTGGCCGAGCCCGCCGGCGCCCACATAGCCGATGATCGACGACGAGCGGACATTGATCTCGAAACGCAGCAGCGTGTAGCTGATGATGTTCGGCAAGATCTGCGGGACCGCGCCATAGCGGATCTGATCGACCCATGTGCCGCCCGCCGCCTTCACGCCGTCAAGCGGGCGCATGTCGATATTCTCGTTCACCTCGGAATAAAGCTTGCCGAGCGCGCCGCAGCTGTGAAGCCCGATCGCCATCACCCCGGCCATCGGCCCGACCGAGAAGCAGAACACGAAGATAAGCGCCCAGACCAGATCCGGCACGGTGCGCGCGATCTCGAGATAGCGGCGGATGATCCACGTCACCGCCCGGTTCGGCGAGAGGTTCCGCGCGGCGGGGAACGACAGAACGAAGCCGCCCGCAACGCCAAGGATCGTCGCCATCCACGCGATCAGGATCGTCTCGAGGAGCAGATCGAGCCAGACGCGCCAACGCCAGAACCATTCGCCCAGATCGCTGCCAAGCGTTGCCCAGGTCAGATCCGGCACGGTTTTGGCAAGGTATTCGCCAAGGCGCGGCAGGCCGGCCGAGATGATCCATCGCCAGTCGCGCGTGCCATCGGGCAGCGTGACCTGCGTGACCTTGAAAAAATCGCCGAGCCACGAGGTCAGCGCCACCAGAACGAAGAAAATGGCCGAGCCGATCGCCCATTGCCACCGGCTGCGGCGGCGGATCCGGTCGTAATCCTCGCGCCAATGCGCGATCGCGGCAGGGCCGTGCAGCGGGCGCTCGGGGTGCGGTGTATAGGTGATGTCCATTCTGGTCCTCGTGCCCTCAGGGCAGACGGGGCGCACGCTGCGCCCCGTCTGCCGCAGGATCAGCCGCCGCGGCGGTGCTGGCGCAGCCAGTCGCGCATATCGACGACCCATTGATAGCGGTCGTGATCGACGCGGGTGTAACCGGCGGCGGGGTTTTCCGTCTCGGCGGTGTTGCCGGCCATCGCGTTATAGGCGTCGGGGGCCTCGGCCGGGAATTCCTCGAGCGCGGCGCGCACCTCTTCGATCAGATCCTCGGGCAGGTTGGCGCGGGCCGTGAACGGGCCGTTGGTGATCTCGGGCGAGGTCCAGATCTTGCAGACGACGCCTTCCTCCAGCATCCCCTTCTGGATCATGCGCTGCGGGATGCCGCGCGTCTCGCTGTTCTCGTAGGTCGCGGCGGCGTCGAAAGTGCCGTTGACGACGCCCTGAACGCCCGCCTCATGGCTGCCCGAAAACGGGTTCGAGGCGAAGAAATCGGCGTCATAGCCCTCGTTCACCAGATTATAGAGCGGCACGGCATAGCCCGAGGTGCTGTCGGGGTCGGCATAGGCCATGACCTTGCCGGCCAGATCGTCCACGCTCGAATAGCCATCCTCGCAGCGGCTGACGATGATCGCGTAATAGCCGGACGAGCCGTCCTCGCTTTTCGAGGCCAGCAGCGGGATCACCCCGCCATCGGTTTCCGACCATGCCGCCGCATACGAGGACGAGCCGAGGAACGAGAACTCGATCTGGTCGGCGGCAAGCGCCTGAATGACGCCGTCGTAATTGCCGGCGGTGAACAGCTCGACCGTGACGCCCAGACGGTCCTCGAGATAGGTGCGGAACCCGTCATAACGCTGGACGCGGTCGCGCTCGTTCTCGCCCGAGAGGACGCCGAACTTGATGACCTGGTAATCGTCGCGCCAGCCATCGGACAGCGCGGGCTGGGCGGCCAGAATGGTCGCGGCCATCAGGCTCGCGGCGGTGATCTTGCGGTTCGTAATCATCGGTTTCTCCGTTGACGTGAAGCTGTGGGGTTTGATGTCAGGCATAGGCCGCGACGCCGACCGGGCGCGGCGAGGTGGAGGTGACGGCCTCGTGGAACTCGCGCAGGCCCTGCGTTCCGTAAATGTCGCGCACGACATCGTCGGTGAGCTGCTTCGGGGTGCCGTCGAAGAACACCCGCCCGTCGCGCATCGCAACGATCCGGTCCGCATAGGCGCGCGCGGTGTCGAGAGTGTGGAGATTGACCAGCACGGTCAGCCCGTCCTCGCGGTTGATCCGGCGCAGGCTGTCCATGACAAGCGTGGCATTGGCCGGATCGAGCGAGGCGATCGGCTCATCCGCCAGCATGATGCGCGGCTGCTGGACAAGCGCGCGGGCGATCGCGACACGCTGCTGCTGCCCGCCCGACAAGGTGCCGGCGCGCTGCATGGCTTGCGGGACAAGCGACAGGCGGTCAAGCGCCTCGATCGCCATGGTCCGTTCGGCGTCGGAAAAGCGCATCAGCACCGAGCCGAGCATCCCGTGCTCGGCCAGCCGCCCGACCAGAACATTGGTCAGCACGTCCAGCCGCTCGACAAGGTTGAACTGCTGGAAGATCATCGCGCAATCGCGCCGCCACTGGCGCAGCGCCTGGCCGCGCAGCGCACTGACGTTGAGATCGCCGAACCGGATCTCGCCAGAGGTCGGTTCGGTCAGGCGGTTTATCAGCCGGAGCATGGTCGATTTCCCGGCTCCCGAGCGCCCGATCACGCCGACGAACTGTCCGGCGGGGATGTCGAGCGACACGCGGTCAACGGCGGTCGTGGCGCCGAATTGCCGCGTCAAGGCGGTGAGTGAGAGTGTCTGTGTCATGGGGGCAATCTGGCCTGATTCTGTAACGGGGCAATATCATCCGAATGAATGTTCTGCGACACCGGAGGCGTTGTTTTAGATAGTGATATCAATCATTTAACGTGACGACCGCGCGCCCCGCGCGCGTGGCGTGCGGGGCGTTTTGGCGCGGGGGGCGGCAGGATCAGGCGGCGCTGCGCCCTATGATCGTGCCGTCCGAAAAGATCACGCGGCCCGCGCGCAGGCTTGCGCGCACATGGCCGACGCCGTCCTCGTCCGCGATGACCAGATCGGCCGCGTGACCCGGCGCGATCCGGCCGCGATCGCCGAGGCCCAGGGCATCCGCGACATTCGCCGTCGCAAGCCGGACGGCGCCCGGCAAGCCGGCTTGGTCGGCCTTCGAGAGTTCCAGCACCGCCGGCAGAATGGCCGAGGGGTGGTAATCGGCCGCAAGAATATCAAGAAGACCCGCGCGGTGCGCATCGCGCGCCGAGAGATTGCCCGAATAGCTTTGCCCGCGCAGCGCATTTGGCGCGCCCATCGCATTCGTCATCCCGCAATCGCGCGCGGCCTGCGCCGCCTCGAGCGTGACGGGGAACTCGCTGATGACAGCGCCCAGATCGCGCATCAGGGCGACCTTGGCGGGGCTGTCATCGTCGTGGCTCGCCAGCGGCAGATCATGCGCGCGGCACAGCGCCGCCATCGCGCGCAGCGCGCGGTCCAGCCGCTCGGCGCCGATGGATTTTTCCTCGATCCGTTCCGCCACAGCGGCGCGGGCGTCTTCCATCGCGAGGTTGCGCGTGCGCGCGACCGCCTCGATATGGCGCTCCAGATCGCGATACTGGCCTTGCCCCGGCGTGTGATCGGTCAGCGAGACGAGATCGACCGTGCCGTCCGCGATCAGCTCTTCGACCACCGAAAGCGCGTCGGGGAAGGTGATCTCGAAACGGGCATGAACGCGGTGATCGACCGACAGATGCGGGCGCATCGCCTTCAGCTCGCGCAGCAGCATCTTGGTCGTGTCGAAATGGCGGATATGCCCGTAAGCCGATTTGGGGTTGAAGCTGACCGCGGCATAAGCGGTCGTGACCCCGGCGACCTTCAGCCGGCGGTCGAGATCGCGCAGCCCGAGGGCCAGCGGCATCCGCACGCCGGGCCGGGGCTCGACCTCGCGCTCGATCATGTCGCCGTGCATGTCGATGAAACCGGGCATCAGGGTCAGCCCCTCGCCGTTTATCGCAGCACCCTCGACCGGCTGTTCGGCGATCTCGGCGATGAGGCCGTGTTCGATTCGCAGCGCGCCGCGATCGATCACCGCATCCGGCAGCACAATGCGAAAATCAGAGAGCCACATCGGCAAGCTCCTTGGTCTGGAGAGGCAATTCGCGGTCGATCAGAGCGGCCACATCGCCCGGATGGTGAAAGACGCCGATCATGGCGGTGCCGGCGGATTTCAGCTCGGCCAGCCGCGTCAGCAACGCCGCGCGCGCGCCCTTGTCGAGCGAGGCGGTCGGCTCGTCCAGCAGCAGAAGCCGCGGGGGCAGGATGAAGGCGCGCGCGAGGTTGACCTTCTGCTGCTCGCCCCCCGAGAAGGTGGCGGGATAGGCGGGCCAAAGCTCGGGCTTGACGCCAAACTGCGCGAGCGCCTCGCGCGCGGCGCGGCGCGCCTCGTCAAGCTGCCAGCCATCGTTCAGCAGCTTCTCGGCGACCAGATCTTCCGCGGCAACGCGCGGGCGTGCGACCAGAAACTGGGTGACGAACCCGATCTCGCGCCGGCGCAGCAGCGCGATGTCGATATCCGCCGCCCGCGCCAGATCAATCGCGCTGCCATCTTCGCGGTGAAAGTTTATCTGGCCCGCGTTCGCGACATAGCTGCGATAGATCGTCCGCAGCAGCGTCGATTTCCCCGCCCCGTTGGCGCCGGAGAGCAGCACGAACTCCCCCTCGCCGACGCTGAAGGACAGCCCGTCAAATGCGTGAAGATGCCGGCCCAGATGGTGCATCGTGAAGGATTTGGCCAGACCCGAGACGGTCAGGACGGCGCGCGAAGTTGTCATAGTTTCGCCTGCACAAGCTGTTGGGAATAGGGGTGCTGCGGGTCGTGGAACACCTGATCGGCAAGCCCGCTTTCAACCACCCGGCCGCGCCGCATCACGACGACGCGGTCGGCCATTGTGCGGATCACGCCCAGATCGTGGCTGACGAGAACCATGCTGATCCGCCGGTCGCGCTGAAGCCGTTTGAGCGTGTCGAGCACCAGAGCCTGCACGCTGACGTCAAGCCCGGTGGTCGGCTCGTCGAGCAGCAGCACGGCCGGCTCGAGCGCGATGGCCTTGGCAAGCTGAACGCGCTGCTGCATCCCGCCCGAAAGCTGGGACGGCGGGGCGTCCATGCGCCCCGTCGGGAATTCCGACGCCTCGAGCGCGTCGCGCGCCTTGCCGCGCAGCACGGCAAAGCGCCGCTCGCCCGAGATCAGCAGCCGCTCGGCGACGTTCCCCGACGAGGAGTTGTTCATCAAAAGCCCAAGCTGCGGGTTCTGATAGACGATGCCGATATGGCGCGCGCAAAGCTGGCGGCGCGCGAAACGGTCGAGATGGAAGAGATTGCCGCCCGCTTCGGGGATCTGGGGCAGGTTCAGGCGATATTCGCCCTGATCCGGCACCTCCTGAAGGTTGAGCATCCGCAGCAAGGTGGATTTGCCAGACCCGCTTTCACCGACAATGCCAAGCACCTCGCCCGGCCAGACGGTCAGCCCGACATCATCCAGCGCGCAGATATCGCCGTAGCGGTGCGAGACGCCGCTGACGCGGATGAGCGGGGCGCCCGCGACAAGCCGGGGGCTGTCGAGGCCGGGATGATCGGCGCGGGGGCGGCCCAGCTCGGGCGCGGCGGCGGGGCTGGCGTCATGCGGGCTCATGCTGGAACCTCCCCTCGCTATACCATGTCGGGGCGGGGCCGTCGCCGGACGCCTCGGCGTGGCGGATCGCTTTCGCGCCAAGCTCGCTGTCTGATACCTCGTGGCGGATCGCGCCGCCCTCCATCGGGATCTCGTTCATGAAATAACCGCTCAGCCCCGAGCGATAGCAGCTCAGCCCGCCATGATCCTCGACCTTGAAGGGGATGTCGTCGAACACGAGCGGCGCGACATCCGTATAAGGCGGGACCGCGAAAAGCCGTTTCTCGCGGCCGGCCGACAGGATCGTCAGATGGCGCGCGCGGTGCAGCTTCGGGAGATCCCAACGCGGAATGGGCGAGGGCGTCATGACGTGGCGCCCGTTGACGAGCGCCGGATAAGAGGCGCCCTGCATGACCCGCCCCGAGCGCACGATCTGCTCGTAAAGCACCAGCCAAAGGCGCGCATAATCGGCGTCGGCGTGCATCTGGCGGGCGCGCGACATGTCGGGCTCGACCGGTCGGAGCGGCTCGGGATTGGGCACCTGCAAGACCAAGATCTGGTCCTCGGTCATGCGCTCTTCGGGAACGCGGTGGCGCGACTGGATCAGCGTCGCCTCGGTCGTGTCGCAGCTCTGCGCGGCGCCCGAGACACGCGCGATGAAGCGCCTGATCGAGGCCGCGTTCACGCTGTCATCCGCGCCCTGATCGATGACCTTGACGACCGAGCGCGGGTTCACGAGCGTCAGCGTCACCTGAAGCCCGCCCGTCCCCCAGCCGCGCGCCATCGGCACCTCGCGGCTCGCATAGGGGATCTGGCAGCCGGGGACCGCGATCGCCTTGACCATCGCGCGCCGCAATTCGCGCTTGGCCGAGGCGTCGAGGAAGCCGTAGGAGTGATCGGCCCAAGGGCGGGTGAGGGCGGCAAGGCTCATTCGGCAGGCTCCGTCTCGGCGGGTTGCGGTGCGGCGGCTGGCGGCTTTTTGACCGCAGGCGCGGCAGGCTCCGGCTTGGGCGCGGCGTTCTGCGCACCGCTCGCCGGCTCGCCCTGCGCCTCGCCCTCGCGCGCCGCGCCGCGCAGATTGTCCAGCGACGACTGGAAGGTGACGTAGTGGGGCAGCTTGAAATGGATGCAAAACCCCGACGCCTCGACCGGCTCGGTGTGATAAAGAAAGAACTCGGGATCGGTCGGGCTTTTCGGCGCCGCGCCCGGACTGTTGAGATCGAGCGTCGCCCCGGCGATCATCTTGACCTCGTTCCAGCCAAAGCCGGCGCAGAATCCAAGCCGCAGTTTCGCCCCCTTGGCCGTGACCACCTCGGCCTGGCTGACGCGGATACGGCCGGCGCTGAACAGGGTGCCGCAGGGGTGTTTGACGCGCAGCGGCGCCTCGGTCAGGCGCAATTCGTTCACCGTCGGGTGCGCCTGACCGTAACCGCGCATCGCCGAATAGCCGAGCGCCAGAACGCCCCCGGTATCCGCCCGCGCCAAGCTTTGCAGCGTATGCGCGCGGCTCGCGGGAAACAGCAGCGGCTCGCGCGTGATGTCGGGAATGTCGGCCGGCGCAGGGGTCTGCGCGTCAACCGGATCAAGCAAGCCCTGCGCCCGCTGCCAATCCGTCAGGGGCGGCGGGCTGGGCGGGGCAGGCTCGGCGGCAGGATCGACCGGCTCGGGGGCAACGCGCCCGCCATCCAGCACCTCGGTGGCCAGCATCCGGTGGCTGTAATCCAGCGTCGGGCCAAGGATCTGCCCGCCCGGCATGTCCTTGAACGCCGCCGAGATCCGCCGATGGGTCAGCCCGCCCCCCGTCACGATCGGCTGCGCCACGCTCAGGCGGGGCTGCGTCGTGCGCCATGCGCGCAGCAGCAGCACCGCCTCGTAAAGATCGCCCCCGGTCTGGGCGAGGGCGAGCGCGGCGAGATCGGGCGCGTAAAGCGACGCCTCGCCCATCACGCGGTCGACCAGCATCGGCAGCGTCTCGGCGATCGCGTCGATCCGCGCGCGGTCGATCGGGCCGACGGCGGCGCGATAAAGCCGCTCGGCCTGCTCGATGGCGCGCTCTCCGCCGCGGGTTGCGACATAGGCCATTACAGCACCTCGATTCTGGTAGAGCGGGGGAGCGCGACGAGCCGCGCCTCGTCGACCAGCAAAAGCTCGACGCCCAGCGGGTAGGCGCAGATCCGGGCGCGCAGATCCCAAAGCGCGGGTGCGATGCCGCCAAGCGCCAGATCGCGCGTGCCCTCGATGCCGGGGCCCGACAGGCGCAGACGCTGGCCCGCGCCGATGGTGGCGGGCGCGATGATCGTCGCCCCGCGCTCGGGGTAAAGCTGGCTGCCGGCGGGAAGCCGGGGCAGATCGGCAAGCCCGGCCTCATCGAGCCGCATGATCGCGTGATCTGCGGTCTCGGGCGGCCCGAGCGTAGCGCCGGTCCCGGCGACGATGCTGGCCGGCACCTCGTCCTTTGCGCCCAGAAACACCCGGCATTCCCCGTCGATCAACGAAAGCGCAACGGCGGCAAGCCCGCTCTGCGGCAAATCCCGCGGCGCGCCGGGGCGGGAAAGCGCCCACATGATCGCCTCGAACGCCGCGTTGTCTCGGGTCTCATCATCGCTGGGCAATAAAGCGGTCGCTGGCTGCATCAGAATGTCTCCATCTCGACGCGCGTGGCCTCGATCTCGCGCAGCGTTTTTGTGTCGGCCTCGCGCTGGGCCGCCTTCTCGCGCGCGAGATAGTCGGCAAGCAGCGCGCCGCCTTGCCCCGAGCGATAGGCCGCGTCGAGCACCGCCATCGCCATCGCCCGTTCCAGATCATGGCTGATCGTCATGCCGTAGCCCTCGGTGCCGTCTGCGCGGAGGCGAATATGCGCCTCGGCGACCAGCACCTCGCCGAGGTGAAAATCGGTCCCCTGCGCCGTGTCCCGCATCGGCGCCATGACGAGCCCCGAGCGCGAGGCGATCACCTCGATCTCGCCCAGTTGCGGCAAGAGATCGCCCGCCGCTGCCTTCAGCCCCGCCGGCTCGGCCCGTGCGAGCGTTTCCAGAATTTCGCTGTGATCGCTCAAGCCGCGCCCTCGTCATCGTCGAGCATCTCGATCGAGAATTGCACCCGGTGCGCCGACCAGATCGATTCCGAATAGCCGATCGGCTGGCCCTCGCGCTGGATATCGGTTTTCTGGAGCACCATCACCGGCTGGTCGGGGTGCTGGTCCAGCAGCGCGGCCTCTTCCGGGTCCGGCCTGCGCGCGCAGATCGTGGTATTCTTGCGCAGATAGTCGGTGATCCCGCTTGCGGCATAGATATCGGTGATCGACTGCCCGCCCGCCCGGCGCGTGCCAAGATCGGGAAACCGCGTCGCATCATGCCATGAGCGGCTGAGGCTGATCGGAACGCCATTCGCGAAGCTGCGCCGCAGGATGCAATGGACCGGCGCATCGGGCCGAAGTTGCAGCGCGGCGGCGATCACCGGATCGGCGGGCATCTGGCGGGCCGAGATATGCTCGCCGCTTGGCGTGAAGCCTTGCGAGGTGAGGTTCTGGCGAAACCGCGTCCGCCGGCTGATCCGGTAGCGGATCGACGGGACCGAGCGCACGAACGTCCCGCGCCCCTGCTCGATACTCAGCAGCCCCTCGATCGCCAGAGCGGTCGTCGCGCGGCGCACCGAATGGCGCCCGGCGCCGAACTCCGCGCAAAGCTCGTTCTCGGTCGGGAGCTTCTGCCCATCGAGATAGGCACCGCCCGAGATACGCTCGGCGATGCGGTCACGGATAAAGGTCCAGTCGTGTCGGGTCATCATCTGTCCAATTCATTCGGATGAATAATCCGCCCGAGTTGCGACAGCGCAGCGACTATTGGGTGAAAAATTTGTGAAGATGTGGGGGGGCGGTGGTTTGGGTTTGGCTGAGGCGCCGGGCGCTCGGCCGCCAACTTACGCCACGAGCGATGTGCGATGCTCGGTCACGCGTTCACGCCGCCGCACCGAATAAGAGCCTCTACCCGGCGTTGCTTGAGGGGCTATGCGCGGCCGATCTATTCGTCGTGGTCTGCAATCTCCGCAGGATCAGGCAGGCGCGGGATAGCTAACCAAGTCTTAGAAACGGTAATATTCGCGATGGTGCAATGGGGTTAAACGCCGTCGGTAACGTCCCATTAGGATCGCTTCTGCGTCCCAATAGGCTCGCCACGCCATAGGAGCGCTGACCGCGCCACATGACCACTGCAGGCTCAGCCAACTCAGCGGGGTGAAAGTGAACCCGTTGCTACCTTGGTCAAGAAAACGCCAAGATTTACAAACGAAAACAAGGAGAAAAAAAGAAATCTGGCGGAGAGGGTGAACTCGTCAGATCCTGCTCAGCAGGCTTCAAATTGCTCCACCTTTATCTCGCAAGATATTGTTTGCGAAATAATTTTTCCGTCAAATCGCGTCGCGAGGGTTCATGCGCCTTTGGGCGAGCCCCCGGCCGTTTGCTACCTTTTCTCTGAGCGGTAAACGTAGGAGAAAAAGATGACGCTGACTGTAAAACAGATCGAGGCCGCGCTGTTCGGGCGCGAAAAAGAACGCCTTTGTGACGGTAATGGGCTGTATCTCAGGCTCTATCCGTCCGGCAAGAAATCCTTTCAGGTTATGGTGGCGAAAAGCAAGGAAGAAAAGGGACGCC
>JAUNRZ010000064.1 GCA_030539455.1 Paracoccus sp. (in: a-proteobacteria)
CCGCCCGGACGCAGGTTCACGAAATAGGGCGTGTCGTGGAAAATATCGCACACATCGAAGAGATCGAAGGCGATCCCCGCCTCATGCGCGATCGCGGGCAGATGGAGCCCCGCATTGGTCGACCCGCCCGTGCAGGCCACCACCCGCGCGGCGTTCTCGAGCGATTCGCGGGTCACGATGTCGCGCGCGCGGATGTTCTTTTCCAGCAGCTCCATCACCGCGACGCCCGACGCATCACAGAACTGATCGCGCGATTCGTAAGGTGCTGGCGCGCCCGAGCTGTTCAGCAGCGCGAGCCCGATCGCCTCGGACACGCAAGCCATTGTGTTCGCGGTATATTGCCCGCCGCAGGCACCCGCCGAGGGGCAGGCGATCCGCTCCATGATGGCAAGCTCTTCGTCCGAGATCAGCCCGGCCGCGTGCTTGCCCGCCGCCTCGAACATATCCTGAACGACAATATCCTTACCCTTGTATTTGCCGGGCAGGATCGAGCCGCCATAGATGAACACCGAGGGCACGTTCAGTCGAACCATCGCCATCATCATCCCCGGCAGCGATTTGTCGCAGCCCGCGAGCCCGACCAAGGCGTCATAGCAATGCCCGCGCATGGTCAGCTCGACCGTGTCCGCGATCGCATCGCGGCTGGCGAGCGACGAGCGCATCCCCTCATGCCCCATCGCGATGCCGTCGGTGACGGTGATCGTGGTGAATTCGCGCGGGGTGCCGCCGCCCTTCTTGACGCCCATCTTGGCGACCTGCGCTTGGCGGTTCAGCGCGATGTTGCACGGCGCGGCCTCGTTCCAGCAAGTGGCGACGCCCACAAGGGGTTGGTGGATTTCTTCTTCGGTGATGCCCATCGCGTAAAGATAGCTGCGATGCGCGGCGCGCGCCGGGCCCTCGGTCACATGACGCGATGGCAGTTTCGTCTTGTCAAAGCGCGTGTTCCGCATGGCTCTCCCCTTCCCCGAACGTGGTCTTTCCCCGAATAATCCGCGCCTTGCCAAGGGGCAAGGTCAAAGGCGGTTAACCCAAAGCCGCATCCAGCCGCGCTGCCACATCGAAATCGCGCGCGGTCAAGCCGCCCGCATCGTGGCTGGTAAAGACAATGCGCGCATGGCCCCAGCCGTAAGATAGATCCGGGTGATGCCCCATCGCCTCGCCGATCGCGCCGGCCAGCAATGCGATGTTCTGGGCGCTGAGGAAATTCCTCGTCTCGAAGCTGCGCGCAAGCGCGGTGCCGTCCTCGTCCAACGCCCAACCCTCGGCCAGATCGGCCAGTCGCGCCTTGGCGTCATCATGCGATAATTTGCCCATGTCCTTCTCCCTCAAAGCAGCGGCGATGCGAGCGCCAGAAGATTGTTGCGCAGCCGCCGCCAGAGCGGCCAGCCCGTGACCTCGGACAGCGGCAATTCGCGGGCGCGCTCGATATAGCTTTGCTGCCGCGCATCGATCGCGCCGGTGATGTCCTCGCCGATCAGCAGCATGTTCATCTCGTAGTTCAGCTCGAAGCTGCGCCGGTCCAGATTGGCGCTGCCCATCATCACCATACGCCCGTCAACCGACAGCAGCTTGGCATGAAGCAGGCCCGGCCGGAACAGGAATATCCGCACCCCGGCGGCCAGAAGCCCGTGATAGAACCCCTCGGACGTGGCGCCGACGATCAGCGAATCGTTCCGCTCGGGCAGGATCATGGTGACGCTCACCCCGCGCCGGGCGCAGGCGGCAAGCGCGGCGTCAAGCGATTGGTCTGGCACGTAATACGGCGTCGAGATCAACACCTTCTCGCGCGCGGAATAGAGCATCGCGACAAGCGTTTCCGCGATGCTGCCGCCGCGCCGGTCCGGCCCGGTCGCGATCACCTGCGCCAGATCGCGCCCGTCAGGTGCGGGCGGCACCCAGTCGAGAAGGTCCATCAGATTCTCGCCCGTATAGCTCATCCAGTCGGCCATGAAGACAGACTGCATCTGCCGCAGCGCGGGGCCGCGGATGGCGAAGAGAACGTCAACCCAGGGCGCATAGCGCGGCTTGGCGGAAAAGCTCATATCCGCGCAGTTGCGGCTGCCGGTGAAGCCGATCTTGCCGTCGATGATCGCGATCTTGCGGTGGTTGCGCAGATCGAGCCGCCGCCAAAGCGCCTGCAAGATCAGCGGCCGGCGCAGGGGGAAGGCGCTGACCAGCTCGGCGCCGGCTGCCTCCATCTCGCGCCACGCGTCCGAGCGCATGAACGCCCGCGAGCCAAGCGCGTCCACCACGACGCGGCAGCTCACCCCGCGCAGGGAGGCGCGCGCGACGGCGCTTGCGACCTTGCGGCCCGAGACGTCATCCAGCCAGATATAGAACAGCAGATGGACATTCTCGCGCGCGGCGTCGATCGCGTCCGCCACCGCGTCGATCGCGCTGTCATCCTCCGCCAGCAGCGTGATGTCATTGCCGCCCACCGCAGCCAGACCGCCGACACCGCGCCCTGCCTCGACCACGGTGCGGGCAAAACCGGGGGGCGTGTCGACAACGGCAGGGCTCGGCCTCCAGCTTTCGATGATGCGGGCGCGGACATCGGCGCGTTTCTGGCGCTCGGCCCGGCTGATGCGGATCTCGCCAAAGAGAATATAGGCCGCGATTCCGATCAGCGGCAGCGCCTCGACGACCATCACCCATGCCAGCCGCGTGGACGGCTCGAGGCGCGGGCGGGTCAGCACACGCAACACGATACCAAGCGCAACCGTGAAATGGAGAACGAACAACAGCGAGGCCCACATTCCCCTGATCTACCGCGCGAGCACAGGGCACAGCAATTGCAATTCGCGCCGATCACCCCTATCTGTCTGCCCAAGAATGGCAGCCGGAGACCGAGGATGAACTGGATCAGCAATTACGTCCGCCCGCGGATCAATCAGCTGTTCAACCGGCGCGAAGTCCCCGAAAATCTTTGGACGAAATGCCCCAATTGCGGGACAATGCTGTTTCACCGCGAATTGACGGATAATCTTCAGGTCTGCGCAAGCTGCCAGCACCATCTGCCAATTACCCCGCGCGAGCGGTTCAGATCTTTGTTCGATGGCGGCGTGTTTTCCGAGGTCGCAGTCCCCGAGCCGCTGGCCGATCCGCTGCAATTCCGCGATCAGAAAAAATACCCCGAGCGGATGAAAGCGGCCCAGAAAGCCACCGGCGAAAAGGATGCGATGCTGGCCGCCGAGGGAGAGATCGGGCGCACGCCTATCGTCGCCGTGGCGCAGGATTTCTCGTTCATGGGCGGCTCGATGGGGATGTATGTCGGCAACGCGATCATCGCCGCCGCGAGCCGTGCCGTCGAATTGCGCCGCCCGCTGATCCTCTTCTCGGCAGCCGGCGGCGCGCGGATGCAGGAAGGGATCCTGTCGCTCATGCAGATGCCGCGCTCGACCGTGGCGGTCGAGATGCTGAAAGAGGCGCGCCTGCCATATATCGTTGTTCTCACCCACCCGACGACCGGGGGCGTGACCGCATCCTACGCGATGCTGGGCGATGTGCAGATCGCCGAGCCGGGCGCGCTCATCTGCTTTGCCGGCCCGCGCGTGATCGCGCAAACCATCCGCGAAGAGCTGCCCGAGGGGTTCCAGCGCGCCGAATATCTGCTGGAACACGGGATGCTGGACCGGGTGACGCACCGCAAGGATCTGCGGGACGAGCTGATCTCGATCACCCGCATGATGCTCTCGATGAGCCCGCCGGTCAGGGGCGAATTGCCTGCCCCCGCGCCTCAGCCGGAGCTCACCGCTCCCGAGCCTCCCAAGCAGGGCTGATTTCTTCTGCGAAAAATACTCCGGGGTCCGGGGCTGGCCCCGGTCCTGCCAAGAGGCCGCGCGATGAGCAATTCCGATTCGATTCTGGCGCGGCTGATGTCGCTGCACCCCAAGGTGATCGATCTGTCGCTGGACCGGATGCACCGGCTTCTGGACGCGCTCGGCAATCCTCAGCGCGCCATACCGCCGGTGATCCACATCGCCGGCACGAACGGCAAGGGCAGCACGCAGGCGATGATCCGCGCCGGGCTCGAAGCGGGCGGCGCGCGCGTTCACGCCTATACCTCGCCCCATCTCGCGCGGTTTCACGAACGCATCCGCCTCGCCGGCGATCTGATCGACGAGGGCGCGCTGGCCGCCACGCTCGAAGAGATCGAGACGGTGAATGGCGGCGCCCCGATCACGTTTTTCGAGATCACCACAGCCGCCGCTTTTCTGGCGTTTTCGCGAACACCGGCCGATTTCACGCTGCTCGAGGTCGGGCTTGGCGGGCGGCTTGATGCGACCAACGTGATCGACGCGCCCCGGCTTTGCGTGATCACGCCGGTCAGCATCGACCACACGCAATATCTGGGCGAGACGCTGCCCGAGATCGCGGCCGAGAAAGCCGGGATCCTCAAACGCGGCGTGCCGGCGGTGATCGGGCCGCAGCCGGATGCCGCGCTTGAGGTGATCGAAGCGCGGGCCTCGCGGCTGGGCGCGAAGCTATCGGTCCACGGCCAGCATTTTCACGCCGCGCGCGAGGGGCACCGGCTGGTTTATCAGGACGAGAGCGGCCTTCTGGACCTGCCGCTGCCTGTTCTTCCCGGACCCCACCAGATCCAGAACGCAGGGGCAGCCATCGCCGCGCTGCGGGCGCTCGGGCGGGATGAGGACGCGGCAAGCGCGGCGATGACGAACGCCGTCTGGCCCGCGCGGATGCAGCGGCTGCGGCATGGCAAGCTGGTCGATCTGGCCGGCTTGTGTGAGCTGTGGCTCGACGGCGGCCACAACCCGGCGGGCGGCGAGGCGGTGGCCGCGACGCTGGCCGCCATGCCGGCGCGGCCGACCCATCTGATTTGCGGGATGCTGAATACCAAGGACGTCGCGGGCTATATGCACCCCTTGGCGCCGCACGCTAAGACGCTGACCGCGGTGTCTATTCCGGGCGAGCCGAACACGCTGCCGGCCGAGCAGACGCGGGACGTAGCCGCCTCGGTCGGGATCGACGCGCGCACCGCGCCGGGTCTCGAGGCGGCCGTGCGCGAGATCGCGGCGCGGGATCCGGGCGCGCGGATTTTGATCTGCGGCTCGCTTTATCTTGCCGGGCAGGTGCTGCGCGAGAACGGCTAGCGGCCCCAATTCGCGTCCTGCATCTCGCGCAGGCGGCTCGCGGTGCGCTCGAACTCAAAGGCGCCCTCGCCCTCGACATAGAGGTTCTCCGGCTCGGCCGCCGCCGATGCGATCAGCCGCACCCGCGCCTCGTAAAGCGCGTCGATCAGCGTCACAAAGCGCCGCGCTTCGTTGAAATTTGAGGATGAAAGCTGCGGGATCGAATCGATGAACAGCGTATCGACCGCCTCCGCCACGGCGAGATAATCCGCCGGCCCGAGATTGGCCGCGCAGAGATCCCAAAACGGCACCCGCGCCGTGCGGGCGCTATGTTGCGGCAGCTCGACCTTGCGCCCTTTGATTTCCAGAACAAGCGGGCCCGCCGCCTCGCCGCCCGTTTCTTCGAGCCAGGCCGCATCCATCTGCGCCCGCGCCTCGGCCCCAAGAGGGCTGAACCAGACCTCGGCTCCCCGCGCCCGGCCCTGACGGTGATCTTGAGCGCTTGCAAGCTCGATCACCTCCATCCGCTCATGTATGAGCGCGATGAACGGCAGGAAAAGCTGGCGGTTGAGGCCGTTCTTGTAAAGATCATCCGGCGGGCGGTTCGAGGTGGTGACAACGCACACGCCCTGCTCGAACAGGATCTGAAAGAGCCGCCCCACAATCATCGCATCGGCGATGTCCGTGATCTGCATTTCGTCAAAGCACAGCAGCCGCGCCTGCGCAGCCACGTTCATCGCGACCGGCCGGACCGCGTCCTGCTGGCCCTGCCGGCGGGCCTCGTTCAGGCCGGCCTGAATTTCCTGCATGAATTCGTGGAAATGCACGCGCCGTTTGCGGCTGATCGGCGCGGTTTCCATGACCAGATCCATCAGCATCGACTTGCCGCGCCCGACACCGCCCCAAAGATAAAGCCCGCGCGTTTGCTCGGCCGGCGCAGGCGGCGCGCCGCCCAGCAGGCCGCGCCAGAACCCGCCCCGCGCGGATTGCGCCGGCGCGTCATCGCGCAGCCGCGCGACAAGCGCATCAAGCGCGGGCAAAACGCCCCGCTGCGCCGCGTCATCCGAGATGCGTCCCGCCGCAATCGCGGCCTCGTAGGCGGTGGTTACGCTGGGCATTGGAGCCGCCCTCAGGGTCGGTAAAGCTCGAAGGTGATGCCGTCCGCGACGGCGCGCGCCTGCGCCTCCTGCTCGGGCGTGCGGATCGTCCAGCAGAGCACCGGGACACCCCGCGACTTCAGCGCAGCGATAGCCGGATTGCCCAGATCGCCCCAGAAATGCGACACGAAGGACGCGCCCACCTCGTCGAACATCTCGAGCGCGGCGAGGCTTTGGCGCGTCGCCTCGTCCACGCGCGGCCAATCCGCTTCGGCGAAATGGCACGAGGTGAGCCCGCGCGCCACGCCCGGCGCCGCCTTGGCGCAGGCGGCGACCATATGCGGGTTGAACGACATCAGAGCCGCCGGACCGTCATAGGTGTCGACCATCCGGGCCACGTTCTCGACCAACTTGCCGAAATCGCGGCCAAGCGCGCCATCCTGATCCTTGATCTCGATCAGCAGCGGCACGCGCCCCGCCACCTCATCCAGAACCGAGCGCAGGGTCGGGATCGTCTGATCCGTCTCATAAAGCCGCAGCCCGGCAAGCTGATCGGGGCCAAGCGCCGCGATCAGACCCTCGGCGCCGCACAGCCGCGCGAGCGTTTCGTCGTGGAACACCATCGGCGTTCCGTCCGAAGCGGGCTGGACGTCCAGCTCGATCCCGTAGCCCGCGTCGATCGCCGCGAGGAACGCGGCCATCGAGTTTTCAGGAACGCCCGGCCCGTGCAGGCCGCGATGGGCGATCGGCGCGGCGGTGAAACCCGCGTCAAGCTTCGCCATCAGGCAACCTCGAAAATCGCCTCGATCTCGACCGCGACATTGCGGGGCAGCGAGCCGGCCGAGACCGCCGCACGGGCATGACGGCCGGCATCGCCGAACACTTCGACCATCAGATCCGAACAGCCGTTGATGACCTCGGGCTGATCGCCGAAATCGGGCGTCGAGTTCACGAACCCGGTCAGCTTGACCACGCGGCGGATCTTGTTCAGCGAGCCGGTCGCGGCGCGCGCTTGCGCCAGCAGCGACAGACCGCAGCTTCGCGCGGCTTTCGCGCCTGCCTCGACATCGAGCCCGTCGCCGATCTTGCCGGTAATCAGCCCGTCCGCGTTCGCACTGATCTGCCCCGACACGAATAGCAGATTGCCGGTCTGGACATAGGGCACATAATTCGCGGCCGGCGCGGGGGCGTCGGGCAGCTCGATACCAAGTTCGGTCAGCCTCTGGTCAAAATCCTGCATGATAACTCCTTGATTTTACTCTTCGATAAAGCGCGTAAAGCCGCGCAGGCTGCGCGTCCAGCTTGCGATGACCTCGTCGAGGAACCCGTCGCTCAGCGCCTCGGGCAGCACCACATCCCAGTCAAGCACCGGCCCGCCATCCGGGCCGAGATAGGCGCGCGCAAAGCGCCGCTCTGTATTCCAAAGCATCATGCGCGCCTCATCCGCGCCGCTTGAGGCGGGAAACGCAGCGCTCAGGCGCATCGAGGGGCAGTCGTCCCCCTCGGCGCAGCCCGGAAACGCAATGGTGAAATCGACCCCCTCGGCGCGCGCGGTGATACTGCCGGGGCCATCGCGCGAAACCTGAGAGATGCCGTGCAGTTCAAGCCAGGGCGCGACCGCGTCCGGCTGCGGCGCGATGCCGTCCATCCGCGGCACGTCGAGCGCAAAGTCTCGGCCCGGAGGCGGCGCGGCGCCCAACTTTATCGATTCATCCGCCAGCTCTTGCTGCGGCAGGCCGGCCCATTCCGAGGGGTCCACAAGCGGCTTGGCGACACGCTCGCCGCCCGGCGCGCCGCGATCGCCTTCCCAGGCGAGCTTGTCGTCCTCGCTTGCCGCCTCAATCAGCCCGGTGCCCTCAGGCCACGCCGCGATGTCCTGAGCGCCCTTATCCGCGCCCTCGCCCTCCCCGCGCGAGCCGGGAATGCCAGAGCCGTCGCCCCCCGCATCTTTCTCGCCCTCATCCGCGAGTTCCTGCTGCGGCAGGCCCGCCCATTCGGAAGGGTCGATCTGCGGCTTGTCGGATACGGCGAAGCCGTCATGGAACGGCTCGGGATCGGCGCCGAGCGCGACTTCGGCATCGAATTTCTCTTGCGCATCGCCCAATTCCCGCGCCGGAAGGCCCGCCCAGTCAGAGGCCGCCAAGGCGGGCTTCTCGACCGCCGGGAACGCCGCGCCATCTTCCAGCTTGGCGAGATCTTCGGGGGATAAGGGCGTCGCGCGCTCTTCCGCATAGGCCGGTGCGAAGGCACAAAGCGCGCCCGCCAACGCCGCCACGATCATGTCTGAACGGAACATTGCCACCTCATGCAGCCTGGCGATTGCGGAGCGCAAATCGGTCCAAGACCAAGTCGTTTCACCAACCGCTTCGCCATAGCACAGCGCCGCAGGCTTGGGAACGGGCTTGGCTCAGGCGACAAGCGCCTCGGCGCTTTTCAGATCGACGCTGACAAGCTGGCTGACGCCCTGCTCGACCATCGTGACGCCGAACAGCCGGTCCATGCGCGACATGGTGACGGCGTGGTGGGTGATGATGAGAAACCGCGTATCCGTGCGGCGGGTCATCTCGTCCAGCAGATCGCAGAACCGCCCGACATTCGCATCGTCAAGCGGCGCGTCCACCTCGTCCAGCACGCAGATCGGCGCAGGATTGGCGAGAAACACCGCGAAGATGAGCGCAAGGGCGGTCAGCGTCTGCTCTCCCCCCGACAGAAGCGACAGCGTAGCGAGCTTCTTGCCCGGCGGCTGGCAGAGGATCTCGAGACCGGCATCCAGCGGATCATCCGATTCGACCATGACAAGGCGCGCCTCGCCGCCCCCGAAGAGATGCGTGAAGAGCGTCGCGAAATTGCGGTTGACCGTCTCGAACGCGGCCAGCAGCCGCTCGCGCCCCTCGCGGTTGAGCGTGCCGATCGCCGCGCGCAGCTTGCGGATCGCGGATTCGAGATCGTCCTTCTCGGCGGCGAGGCGGTCGCGTTCTTCTTCCAGCTCGCGCTTGTCCTCATCGGCGCGCAGGTTCACCGCGCCAAGCCCTTCGCGCTGCCCGCGCAGGCGAGCAATCTTGTCCTCGAGCGCGGCGGACGGTTGATCAGTATCCGCGCTGCCAAGCTGCGCAAGCAGCGCCTCGGGCGTGCCTTCGGTCTCTTCGGCGATCCGGGCGCGCGCCGCGTCCTCGGAGCTTGCGGCGCCGTCCGCACGCGCCTCGCGCACCGCCCGTGCCTCGCGCGCATCCGAGGCTGCGCGGGCGGCATCGCGCTCGGCGGCTGCGGCATCGCGAAGGGCGGTGTCCGCATCCGCAAGCGCCGCGCGCGCGGCATCAAGCCGCGTCTGGCCGGCATTCTCGGCCCGGCTCAGATCACCGCGGCGCTGAGCGAGCAAGGCGGGCTGCGCACGCGCCGCCTGCAATTCCGCGGCCGTTGCGCTGCGGCGGCCGTCCAATTCGGCCGCGCGCCCGCCCGCCTGTTCAAGCCGCAGCTTCCAGCCGGATTCCTCTTTGGTGATTTCCTGAAGGCGGCGGGTGCGGGCATTCGCCTCGCGGCGCAGCTCATCCAAAGCGCTGCGCCGGCTCAGCGTCGCGATCCGGGCCGCTTCGACGCCGGTGCGCGCCGCCTCGAGCGCCGCCGCTGCATCCTCGCGCATCGGCAGCGCCGCAAGCGCGCGCTGCGCCTCGGCCAGCCGGGCGCGCCCATCGGCCGCATCGCCCTGATGGCGGCTCAGCGCGGACCGGGCCTGCTCGGCGCGGTCGTTCGCCATCGACAGATCGCTTTCGGCGCGGGTGGCGAGCCTTGCGGCATCCGACAGCGCGCGCTCGGCCTCGCGCCGCGCCTCGCGGGCGGTTTTTTCGGCCTCGGCGGTATCGCTCAAGTCCGCGCGCTGAGTCTCATGCGCCCCCGCGGCCGCGCGCGCTTTCGCGGTCGCAGCCTCGGCGCTTTGCGACAGATCGCGCAGCTTGTTGACGTTTTCGAGATGCAGCGCCGCCATCGACGAAGCATCGCCCGGCAAAACGCGCACCCCGTCCCACCGCCAGAGCCCGCCCTCGCGCGTGACCAGCACCTGTCCGGGGCCAAGCGCGGGCTGCATCGCGCCCGCCGCATCCGCACTCGGCGCAAGCCCGGTCTGCGACAGGCGGCGGGTCAGCAGGTCGGGGCCGGTGACATGCGCGGCAAGGGGCGCCGCGCCCTCGGGGAGCGCCGCTTTCGCGTCATATCCCGGCAGCGCGAGCCAGCCCGAGCCGCCATCTTCGGCCAGCCCGACGCGCAGATCATCGCCCATCGCCGCGCCGAACGCCGCCTCGAAGCCCCGCGCGACGGTGATCTGGTCAAGCAGCGCAAGCTCGGCCCCGCGCCCGCGCGCGACCAGCTTTTGAAGCGCGGCCATCTCGGCGGCGAGCGCGGCAGCCTCGCCTTCCGCCTCGGCGCGGGCTTGGCGAGACTGTGTTTCGGCGCGCTCGGCCTCGGCGCGGGCGGTCTCGGCGCGCGCAAGGGCGGCCTCGGCCTCTTCCGCGCGCAGGCCGGCGCCGGACTGCGCGGCTTCGGCATCCTCGCGCGCCGCACGTGCCGCAGCGCCTGCCTGATCGGCTGCGCCGGCGGCACGTTCCGCCTCGGCGGCGGCGGCCTCGGCCCTTGCCGCCATCGCCTCGAGATCGGCCGCCAGCCGTTCCGCCGACTGGTGGCGCGCCGCGAGCCGCGCCGATTCGTCGGTCAGCTCGGCCAGCTTGCGTTCCAGCGAAAGCAGCGCCTCGCCTGCCTCATCCGCCGCCGTCTGCGCAGCAGCCTCGCGCGCATCATGCCCTGCGCCGGCCTTCGTCAGCGCGTCCTGTTCCCATGACAGCCGCGCGATGACCTCGCCCGCGTCGCGGTTAAGCTGCTCTTCTCGCTCGATGTCGCGATCAAGCTGCGCGAGCCGGCCGGTCAGGTTCTCGATCGCCTCGGCGGCGCGGGCCTCGGCCTCGTCCAGCGCCTCGCGCTCGATCACGGCGCGCGACAAGATGGCGGCGGCGATCTGCTCTTCCTCGCGGAGCGGCGGGAGCTCGGCCTCGGCCGACGCCCGCGCCGTCTCGGCCCGGCGCGCTGCCGCTTCAGCCGAGGCGCAGGCCGCCTCGGCCTGACCGAGCGCGTCCAGAGCCGCCGCGCGCGCCTCGTCAGCCTCGCGCCAGCGGCGATAAAGCAGCACGCCCTCGGCCAGCCGCAGCGCCGCGCCGATCTCGCGGTATCGCGCCGCCGCCCGCGCCTGCCGCGCCAGCGACGCGGCCTGCGCGGAAAGCTGGTCCAGCGTGTCGTCCACGCGCGCCAGATTCGCCTCGGCGCCGTTCAGCTTCAGCTCGGCCTCGTGGCGGCGTTGGTAGAGACCCGAGATCCCCGCCGCCTCTTCCAGAATCCGCCGCCGCGCCTTGGGTTTGGTGTTGATCAGCTCGGAGATCTGGCCCTGCCGGACAAGCGCCGGCGAATGCGCGCCGGTCGAGGCATCCGCAAACAGCATCTGCACATCGCGCGCCCGGACCTCCTTGCCGTTGATGCGGTAGGCCGAGCCTGCATCGCGCGTGATCCGGCGCACGATATCCAGCTGATCGCTGTCGTTGACGGAAGCCGGCGCCAGACGCTCGCGGTTGTCGAGCGCCAGCGTGACCTCGGCATAAGGACGCGCGCCGCGCCGCGACGTGCCGGCGAAGATCACATCCTCCATCCCGTCGCCGCGCATCGAGGTCGGGCGGTTCTCGCCCATCACCCAGCGCAGCGCCTCGAGCAGGTTCGACTTGCCGC
>JAUNRZ010000065.1:0-2103 GCA_030539455.1 Paracoccus sp. (in: a-proteobacteria)
CGATCAACGCCTCGATCGGTCAGGGCTATGTGCTGAACTCGCCGCTGCAACTGGCGGTGATGACCGCGCGGCTCGCCTCGGGCCGTATGGTCGAGCCGCGCCTTGTCCGCGCGGTCAACGGCATCCCCGAGCCCGAGCCGGAATTCGCGCCCCTTGACGTCTCCGAGACCAATCTGCGGATCACGCGGCGCGGGATGGATGCGGTGATGAACAGCGGCAGCGGGACTGCGGCGCGTTCGCGGATCGTGGCTGACGAATGGCGCATGGCCGGCAAGACCGGCACCAGCCAGGTGCGCAACATCACCGCCGCCGAGCGCGCGCGCGGCGTGATCCGCAACGATCAACTGCCCTGGAACCGCCGCGATCACGCGCTTTTCGTGTGTTATGCGCCTTACGAGAACCCGCGCTATGCGGTCTCGCTTGTGGTCGAGCATGGCGGGGGCGGCTCGACCGCCGCCGCGCCGCTTGCGCGCGATATCCTTCTGTTTGCGCTGAACAAGGGCGTGCCGCCGCTTTCGGCCTACCCCGCCGATCAACGCGCCCGGATCGAGGAGATGCACCGGGGCATGGACCTTATGACCCCGCTCGCCTCGGCCAGCGGCGCCAGCACGCGGGCATGATCGCGCGATGAGCTATCTCGATTATCAGGTCGCCCAGACCCCGACCGGCATCCGCAAGATCTTCTATCTCAACTGGCCGCTTGTCCTGCTGGTCAGCGCGGTCGCCTCGGTCGGGTTTCTGATGCTCTATTCGGTCGGCGGCGGGAATGCCGATATCTGGGCGCGCCCGCAGATCGAGCGTTTCGTGGCCGGTTTCGTTCTGATGATCGCGCTTGCCTTCGTTCCGATCTGGTTCTGGCGCGGCATCTCGGTCATCGCCTATCTGGGCTG
The DNA here is from genome assembly GCA_030539455.1 of Paracoccus sp. (in: a-proteobacteria). Classification (GTDB taxonomy): domain Bacteria; phylum Pseudomonadota; class Alphaproteobacteria; order Rhodobacterales; family Rhodobacteraceae; genus Paracoccus. Next base: position 891 of record JAUNRZ010000065.1, read on the forward strand.
TATCGGCCTTCTGCTGGTGGTCGAGATGTTCGGCCATGTCGGCATGGGCGCGCAGCGCTGGATCAATCTCGGCCCGATCATGCTCCAGCCGTCCGAGCTGATGAAGATCGCGCTCGTGATCGTGCTGGCGGCCTATTACGACTGGCTCGATCTGAACAAGGTCTCGCATTTCTTCTGGGTTCTTGTCCCCGCAATCGTGATCCTGATCCCGTTCGCCTTGGTGATGATGCAGCCCGATCTCGGCACGGCGGGGATGCTGCTGCTGGGCGGGGCGATCGTGATGTTCGCCGCCGGCGTGAGCCTTTGGTATTTCGGCTTCGTTGCCGCGGTCGGGGTCGGGCTCGTCTCGGCGGTCATGCAAAGCCGCGGGACCGAGTGGCAGCTTCTGCGCGACTACCAGTTCCGGCGGATCGACACGTTCCTCGACCCGAGCCAGGACCCGCTTGGCGCGGGCTATAACATCATGCAGGCGCAGATCGCGCTTGGCTCGGGGGGCTGGTCGGGGCGCGGCTTCATGCAGGGCACCCAGTCGCGGCTGAATTTCCTGCCCGAGAAGCACACCGATTTCATCTTCACCACCCTCGCGGAAGAGTTCGGGTTTATCGGCGCGGGCTCGCTGCTGCTGCTTTACACGCTGATCGTGGGGTTCTGCCTTTACTCGGCGCTGACCAACCGCGACCGCTTCGCGAGCCTTCTGACGATCGGCATCGCCGGCACGTTCTTTTTGTATTTCGGGATCAACATGGCGATGGTGATGGGGCTGATCCCGGTCGTGGGAGTGCCTTTGCCACTGGTCAGCTACGGAGGGACCGCAATGATGATCTTGCTGATGGGGTTCGGGATCGTGCAATCCGCCCATGTCCACAGGCCGCGCTAGATGCGTGTTCTCTTCGCCGCGACGGATTGGGAGAAATGGGAGGCGCCCCTGCGCGCCGCCTGCCCCGAGGCCGATTTCGTGCTGGACAGTGCGGGCGAGCCGGTCGATGCGATCATCTACGCGCCGGGTGGGCCTGCGCTCGATTTTCGCGACTATCCGGGCGCGAGGCTGGTGCAATCGCTTTGGGCCGGGGTCGAGAAGATCGCGCCGGACCCGCATCTGACACAGCCGCTCGCGCGGATGGTCGATCCGGGGCTGGCGGACGGGATGGCGGAATATTGCGCGGGCTGGGCGCTGCGCTTTCATCTGGGGATGGACGCGCAGGCGCAGGACGGC
>JAUNRZ010000065.1:2203-11921 GCA_030539455.1 Paracoccus sp. (in: a-proteobacteria)
AAACGCTGGCGGGCCTCGGCTTTGACGTCTGCGGTTGGTCCGCCTCGGGGCGCGGGCCCGAGGGGATGAGGGTCTATGCCGGCCCCGATCTTGAGCCCGCGCTGTCGCGCGCCGATATTCTCGTGACGCTGCTGCCCGATACGGCTGAGACGCGGGGGCTACTGAACGCCAAGCGCCTTGCGATGCTGCCGCGCGGCGCCGCGATCATCAATCCGGGGCGCGGGACGTTGATTGACGATGAGGCGCTGCTGGCCGCCTTGGACGAAGGGCGGGTTTCGCGAGCGGCGCTCGACGTATTCCACACCGAGCCTTTGCCGCCGAACCACCCCTTCTGGCATCACGAGCGCATCCACGTCACCCCCCACATCGCCGCCGCAACCCGCCCCGAAACCGCCGCCCTGCTCGTCGCCGAGAACCTGCGCCGAGCGGCGAGCGGGCGCGAGCCGCTTTATCTGGTGGACCGCGCGCGGGGGTACTGAGGGGCGAGGGTCGGGGGCTGTCTTGGCGAGGGGCGGGCTGGCGGTTGCTCGTGGCCTGCCGACGCAAGCACCCCACCCGCCCCGCTGCGCCGCATTCAGCTGAGAAGCGCGCGAGCGCCTGCGAGAACCGAACGTGCATGTGACCCCAACATCGCAGCCGCGACTCGCCCCGCATCCCTCGCCCGCCTGTCGCCGGTCGACGCGAACCTGCGCCGAGTAGCGGCGGGGCCCGAGCCGCTTTACCCGGTGGACCTCGCGCGCGGTTATTCGGATGCGAGGCGTCGGGACGATGCCGATAGGCCGGCTGCCTTTTGCTGATGAGCGGCCGGCGCAGTTACCCATCCGCGAACGTTGCGCCGCCGTCAGCGGAGGAGCGGGCGGGCGAAGGCCCGTTTACGCAAGGTTGGCGAAGCTCACCCGGTGCGGCATGCGCCCGGAAGATGCGGTGCGGCCTGCTACGCCGTCCTTTGGATTGGCCGCGGAGCGATCACCGCCAGCTTTTATTTGCGTTTACCGGCACTTGAAGGCGGCTCCGCGTCTTGTCATCTCGCTGGCTGCTAGTGCAGAACTGGCAGGCGGTCCGAGCCTGTTCTGCCCAACACGCGATCACGCCGGGCTTTTAACGGATCCCTCGGCGCTTTAGGCGCTCTTCCGCTTTTTGGCGGTCCGCGAGCACCACGACTCCGGCAGCCAGCGCAGAATTGGCGCGCAGGCCGCGCCCGTTCCGGCGGCCGCGTGCTCACGCTCGACATTGCTTTGCATCAGGCACCGCTCGAAGCGCAGCCCCGCTTCCTTTCGCGCTGCTAACCCCGAGCACAACATTGGCGGGCGCTCCGGGGCCTTCCCGGCTCCGCGCGATCACGCCTGCCTTTTCTTTGCATCCAGCGTCCCCTGAATCAAAGCTGCGCCTGTTCTCGCCCCACTCCCCCTAGCGCAGAATCGGCGGGCGGTTGGGGTCCATGCCGGGGGCGGTGGGGGTGCGCTCGGGGGCGGGGGGCGGGTCGATGCGCAGCTCGAGGGCGCCTTGCGGCAGGTCAAGGTCGAAGGCGATGTCGCATGGCTGGGGGAGCGGCGGCAGAAACGCCAGATATTCGGCGAGCGCCTTGGCAAGAGCGGGGCGCGCGGGCTCGTCGGCTCCCGCCAGCACGATCAGATGAGCCTTGGCGCCATCCGCCCACTCTGCCGCCACGAGTGCCGCGCCGGAGGCGAGTCCGGCCATGTCGGCGAGGCGCGCGGCAAGGGGCTCGGCGAGACGCGCGACCATCTCGGGGGCGGGCGCGCTTAGCCGTGCCGGTGCGGCCTCGTCCAGCGCAGGGGCGGCTTGGAGCGCGGCGTCGAGCCAGCTTAGCGCTTCCGCGTCCAGCAGCATCTGCGAGGGCGCGCCGGGATTGACCATCACCGACGGCGCGCCGCAGCCTGGGCCGACAGCCGCGCCACTACGCTCGCCGCCAGAGCCCGCGCAACCATTGCCATTGCCGCCAGCCTCGTCACCACCCCTGCCGCCGGCCTCGTCACCGCCGGTCCCGCTGGCGCAGCCAGCCTCCGCTCGGCGATCGCCCGCGCCGCCATCCGCGCGGCCAGCGTCCCCGCGCGCGCCGCCAGCCGCCCTGCCCCCCGCAAGCATCGCTGCGAGCGTGCGGCCCGGCATGGCCGCAAACGGAACCGCGCCGCCCAGAAACGCGGAGAGACGCTCTTCAAGATCGGCCGCGATGGCGAGGCGCGCCCCGCCTGCCTCGAAAATGCGCAGGGCGATCTGATCGCCGGCAGGCTCGGCGTCCAGAGCCACGAAGAGCTCGGTATTGGCAAGCTGCGAGAGAACGCGCGCGCGCCCGGCCGCGTCCTGCTCGTGAAACGGCGCGGCGCACAGCGCGTCGAGCGCGGTTTCGGGGCTGTTTGCTGGCGCGCTCATGGCATTACTCTCCTTCACAATCGTCCAGAACCTCGCGCAAGCGGGCGCGCATCGCGGGCAGCAGCTCTGCCTCGAACCACGGATTTCGCTTCAGCCACGCGTTATTGCGCCATGACGGGTGCGGCAAGGGGAATATCGCGGGCGCATGATCGCGCCAGCCCGCCACCACCGGCGTCATCGGGCCGCGCACGCCCAGATGCCAGCGTTGCGCATGGGCGCCGATCAGCAGCGTCAGCCGAGGGCGAAGGAGGCCCATCACCGAAGCGCGCCAGGTCTGAGCGCAAAGCGGCGGCGGCGGCAGATCCGCGCCCTTCGCGTCATAGCCCGGGAAACAGAACGCCATCGGCACGATCGCGATGCGCGAGCGGTCCCAGAACGCGGCCTCGTCCAGCCCCATCCACGCGCGCAGCCGCACCCCGGACGGATCATCGAAGGGCCGGCCGAGCCGGTGCACGCGCATCCCCGGCGCCTGCCCCACCACCAGCACCCGCGCGCGCGGATCGAACCATGTCAGCGGGCGCGGCTGATGCCGGGTCGCGGTCGCCGCGAAACGGGCCGCGCAAAGCCGGCACTCACTTATCTCGCGCGCAAGTTTATCCATCCGCCGGATGTGAGCGTTTTTGACCGAACCCACAAGAACAGCCTTGCGCAAAAGATGGACAGATATGTCCGGTTTGCCTATGGTCGGTGCGCATATGTGCGGCCTCGCCCCTTGGCGCGGCCGGTGAACGATTATCGCGCCCATCGCGGCGCCTGGGCGGGTAGATGCTCGAATTCGACAATGTGTCCAAGTCCTTCTGGACGGGCACGCAGCGCAAAGTCATTCTGGATCAGGCGTCGTTCCGGGTCGATCTTGGCCGCTCGCTGGGGATTCTGGCCCCGAACGGGACCGGCAAGACGACGCTGATCAACATGATGTGCGGTCTGGAAAAGCCTGATGAGGGCGCGGTGCGGCGCGGGTGCAGCGTGTCCTTCCCGCTGGGCTTTGTCGGCGGCGTCAACAACAAGCACACCGCCAACGAGAATGCGCGCTTTATCGCTCGGATCTACGGGCTCGACCCCGATTATGTCGAGGCCTATTGCCGCTGGCTGGCGGATATCGACGAGTATTTCGATATGCCGGTCGGCACGTATTCCTCGGGGATGCGGCAGCGTTTTGTGTTCTCGCTGATGATCGCGATGGATTTCGACATCTACCTGATCGACGAAGGGATGCCGCAAAACACCGATGCCGAGTTCAACCGCAAGGCCGGCGCCGTGCTGATGGAGCGGCTTCAGCGCGCAACGGTCGTCATCGTCTCGCACCAGCCCGAGACGCTGCGCCAGTTCGCGTCCAGCGGCGCGGTACTGCGCGACGGGCGCCTTCACATGTTTGATACTCTGGACGAAGCACAGCAATATTATGACCACTCCTGAACCCCTGCGCCTGCGCGAGTTCCGCCTGTCCCAATCCGAATCCGTGCTGCATGGCAGGCTGGAGGCCGGGCCGGCCGCCGCGCATCTGGCCCGGCAGGCGCGCGAGCATGTGGGTCGGCAGGCGGGCGATACGGGCCATGTGCCGGGCAGCGAGCGCGGCGCCGAGGGCACAGGCACCCGCCCGCCCGACGGCGCGCCGCAGGACATGGCGGCGCAGATCGCAGCGGTCGGCGCCGAGGGGCTGACCGCGCGCCAGCTTCGCCTCGCCCGCCGGATCGCGGCGATGCACGCCATCGAGGTCGGCAGCGACGAAGAGGCCGTCGTGCGGCTCCGCGCGCAGGGGATCGACCCGTTCCACCGCTCATCGGTGAACCAGATCGTCGCGCGGGCCGGGGTCGATGCGACCCGCCAGAGCCCGCCGGGCCAGCAGCTTGCGACGGTCGGGGGCGGGCGCAGCCCGGCGCGGATCGGGCCGGGCGCAGGCCCGCCCGGCGCGCACGCGCAGCCCCGCCCCGCCGCCCCGCCGCCGCTTGATCCGGCCGCCCGCGCGCTTGAAATCCAGCGCATCCAGCGCGATCTCGCCCGCCGCCGCCGCCGCCGTCTGGGCTGGCTGATGCTGCGCCTTGCGGTGTTCGTGGTGCTGCCGACGATTGTGGCAAGCTGGTATTATTTCCGCGTCGCGACCCCGCTTTACAGCACCCGCTCGCAATTTCTGATCCAGCAGGCGGATACGGCGGTCGTGGCGCAAAGCTCGATCATCTCGGGGATCCAGCTCAACCCCGATTCGGTCGCAGTGCAAAGCTATCTCACCTCGCGCGATGCGATGCTGCGCCTTGATAACGAGCTTGGCTTTCGCGAAGCCTTCTCGAACACCGCCGTCGACCCGCTTGTCCGCCTGCCGGAGAATGCGACAAATGAAGAGACGTTCCGCCAGTATCGCCGTTCGGTGAAGATCGGCTATGACCCGACCGAGGGCGTTCTCAACATGGAGGTTCTGGCCCCCGATCCGCAAATGTCCGAGGCGTTCTCGCTGGCGCTTTTGCGCTATGCGGAGGGGATGGTCGATCAGATGACCTCGCGCGTTCGCGACGACCAGATGCAGGGCGCCGAGCAAAGCTATGCCGACGCCGAAGCGAAGATGATGGAATCCCAAGGCCGCGTTCAGGCGCTGCAAGAACAGCTTGGGGTTCTGGACCCGGCGGCCGAGGGCGGTCTGGTGATGGGCCGCGTCGCGCAGCTTGAACAGCAACTGACGGACAAGCGGCTCGAGCTGGGCCAGCTCGAATCGAACCCCGCACCGAATCAAAGCCGCGTTCAGGGCGTCCGGGGCGATATCGCGCGGCTTCAGGCGATGCTCGAGCAGACGCGATCGCAACTGACCGAAGGCACCGAGGCGCGCCGCTCGCTTGCCGCGATCTCGGGAGAGCTGCGGATCGCCGAGGCGGACCTGACCACGCGGCAGGCGCTGCTGGCGGCCTCGGCCGAGCTGCTTGAGGCCGCGCGGATCGAGGCGAACAAGCAGGTGCGCTATCTGTCGCTGTCGATTGCACCCGTCCCCCCCGATGAGGCAGAATACCCCAAGGCGTTCCAGAACTCGATCGTCGCATTTCTGATCTTCATGGGGATTTACCTGATGCTTTCGCTGACCACCTCCATCCTGCGCGAACAGGTGTCCTCGTGACCGCTGCCGCGCGCCATGTCCGTATCGGCGATTTCGACTGCGGCAATGACCTGCCGCTGACGATCATCGCGGGGCCCTGCCAGCTTGAGACGCGCGATCATGCGCTGAACATCGCGCGGACCGTCGCGCGGGCCTGCGAGGCGGCCGGGGCGCGCTATGTGTTCAAGGCCAGCTACGACAAGGCGAACCGCACCTCGCTGAAAGGGCGGCGCGGCGTCGGGATCGAGGACGGGCTGCGTATGCTTGAGGATGTCCGCGCCGAGATCGGCTGCCCGGTGCTGACCGATGTGCATGACGCAGCACAGGCGCGCGCGGCCGGAAGCGTCGTCGATGTGCTTCAAATCCCCGCCTTCCTGTGCCGCCAGACCGATCTTCTACTGGCGGCGGGCGAGACGGGCGCGGCGGTGAACATCAAGAAAGGCCAGTTTCTCGCGCCCTGGGATATGCCGAATGTCGCGGACAAGGTCGCCTCGACCGGCAATGAGAAGATCCTTCTGACCGAGCGCGGCGCCTCGTTCGGCTATAACACGCTCGTCGCGGATATGCGCGCGCTGCCGATCATGGCGCGGACGGGCTATCCGGTCATCATGGACGCGACGCACTCGGTCCAGCAGCCCGGCGGTCAGGGCGGATCGTCCGGCGGGCAGCGCGAGTTCGCGCCGCTGATGGCGCGGCTGGCCGTCGCGGCCGGGGTGGCGGGGGTGTTCATCGAAACCCACCCCGACCCCGACAACGCGCCATCGGACGGGCCGAACATGATCTATCTGGACCAGATGGAGGGGCTGATCCAAAGCCTGATGCGCTTTGACAGCCTCGCCAAATCCGATCCGCTGACGATCTGAGCGCCGCGCCTCACAGCGGCTGCGGCGCGTCACCCTCTTCGATGGCGATGAAGTCCGCGACCCGCTCTTTCGGGCGGGCGATCATCACGGCCTTGCCGCCGACCAGTATCGGACGCTCGAGCAGCTTCGGGTGGGCCGCGATCGCGCCGAGGATCTGATCGTCTGTCAGCGAGCCGTCATCGAGGCTCAGCTCGGCATATTCGCTTTCCTTCTCGCGCAGCAACTCGCGCGGGGACAGCCCGGTGCGCGCGACCAGATCGCGCAGCTCTTCCAGCGTCGGCGGGGATTTGAGATATTCGATGATCTGCGGCTCGATCCCCGCCTCGCGCAGTGCATCAAGCACATGGCGCGAGACCGAACATTGCGGGTTGTGATAAATCGTAACGGTCATTTGGGCCTCTCGTATACGCGCGGGCGTTCGCGGGCCCGCCTTTCAAGGCTGGGGTCGCGCGGCGCCATTTGCAACCCGCCATCGGGGGTTTAAGCGCGCGATCTCATGCCTTATATAAACCGTCAGAGATAAAGGATGGACGCATGGACGACAATCTGATGGAAGGCGAGCCGCTGATCCGGCCCTCGACCACCGATCACCCGCTTTACGAGAGCATCGTCGAGGCGTGCAAGACTGTCTATGACCCTGAAATCCCGGTGAATATCTACGATCTCGGCCTGATCTACACGATCGATATCGCCGAAGATAATGCCGTGAACATCGTGATGACGCTGACCGCGCCGGGCTGCCCTGTCGCGGGCGAGATGCCGGGCTGGGTCGCCGATGCGGTCGAGCCGCTGCCGGGCGTCAAACAGGTCGATGTCGAGATGACCTTTCAGCCGCAATGGGGCATGGACATGATGTCCGACGAGGCCCGGCTGGAGCTTGGTTTTATCTAAAGCCCGATCCGGCGGCTGAACGCCTCGATCTCGCCCGCGTCCGCCTTGGTCGAGGCGTAAAGCGTCGCCTGACTGGCGTGGATGACCGCATCTTCCAGGATTTTCAGGTGGTTGGCGCGCAGCGTCTCGCCTGATGAGGTGATGTCCGCGATCGCCTCTGCGGTGAGGTTCGCGACGGTCCCTTCGGTTGCGCCCTGACTGTCAACCAGTTGATAATCCGCGACTTCCTGCTCGGACAGGAACGCCCGCACCAGTCGGTGATATTTCGTCGCGATGCGCAGCCTTTGGCCGTGCGTTTCGCGGAACTGGCGGGTGATGGCGGCAAAATCGTCGAGGCTCTCGCAATCGCGCCAGCAGGCGGGCACGGCCAGCACCAGATCGGCATGGCCGAACCCCATCTGGGTCAGGGGCCGCATATCGGCCTGCCAGCCCGCCAGCTTGTCGCGCACCAGATCCGAGCCGGTGACGCCCAGATCGAGCCGCCCAGCCGCCAGCTCTCGCGGGATCTCGCTGGCCGGCAGCAGCAAAAGCGCAAGATCGGCGCCCTCGACCTTTCCTGCATATTCGCGCGCCCCCCCCGCTCGCGAGAGGGTGACGCCGCGCGCCGCGAACCACGCGAAGGTTTCCTCCATCAGCCGCCCCTTGGACGGAACGCCCAGCTTCAGCATCGCGCGCCCTCCGCCGTCTGGGCGAGCTCGGCCAGAAGGCCCGGCCGGATGATCCCGCCCACCGCCGGGATTTCGCGCCCCTGCCCCAGCATCCGCGTCATCGCGTCATAGCGCCCGCCCGAGGCGATGGGCGGCCAGTCGGGCCGGCTTTCCGCGCGGAAGGAGAAGGTCATGCCGTCGTAATATTCCATCTCGCGCTGCCCGTGGCTGGCGGAGAGCCGCACCGCGCCGGGGTCGATACCCTGAACCGCAATCGCCTCGATCCGCGCGCGAAGCCGGGCAAGGGGCGGGGCGATCGCGTTGATCTCGGCGGCAAGGGCATCGAGCATCTCAAGCGCTTCGGGCGCGGGCGCATCGACGGAAAACAGCCGCGCGAGGCGGTCCGACCACTCGGCCGGGAGGGGGGGCTCGTCCGGCTCGGCGCGCAGAGATGCGATCCGCGCCTCCATCTCGGCGCCCGATCGCATCCCGGTCCAGGGCGCGTCGGTCTCGGCAAATTCGCGCGCGGGGGCGGGGCGCGAATAGCGCGACAGCAGGCGGCTCAGCCGGCGCGGGCGCCACAGGTGGTGCGCAAGCGCGCGGCGACGCGCCTGCGACAGCGGCAGCGCAGCCACGGCGGCAGTCAAAAGCCCCATATCGCCCATCACGGGCCGCAGATCGTAGGGCGCGAGTATGCGGTAGAACAGCGCGAAAATCTCGGCATCCGCGCCCGGATCGCGCGAGAAAAGCTCGAAACCGGCCTGGAGATATTCATTGTCGCGAAGCTGCTCGGGGCGGGCATCGCCGTGATCCTGCTTGCGAAACACCTCGCCCAGATAGCAGTAGCGTGCGGGCTCGGCGCCGCCATCCATATGCGCGCGCACGACCGGCACGGTGAAATCGGGGCGCAGCATGACCTCGCCGCGGATCGGATCGCTTGTCACATAGGCGCGCGCGCGAATATCCTCGCCGTAAAGGTCCAGAAGCGTGCCGGCGGGCAGCAGAATATCGGGCGCAATCTCGACCGCGCCGGCCGCGCGGAAGGCGGATAAAAGCCGCTGCCCGATCACGCGTTTTTCCGCCTTGGAGATCATTGCCCGAGGATCTTCCGCACCGATGAGACCAGATCAGCCAGCTCGACCTCGGTCTGGGCGGGCTGCGCTTTCCATTCCTCATGGCTCGCCTCGGCAGCGAGCCGGGCGCCAAGCGCCAGATCCTTGATCTGAAGAACGCCCCGCGCCGCCTCGTCCTCGCCCTGGATGATCGCCACCGGCGCGCCGCGTTTATCGGCGTATTTCAACTGGTTGCCGAAATTCTTCGGGTTGCCGAGATAGACCTCGGCGCGGATACCGGCCGCGCGCAGATCGGCGGCCATGCGTTGATAATCGGCCATCCGCGTGCGGTCCATCACCGTCACGATCACCGGCCCATGCGCGTCGCCGCCCGCAAGCCCCTTGGCACGCAGCGCCGCGAGCAGGCGGTCGACGCCGATCGAGATACCCGTCGCGGGGGTTTTCTGGCCGGTAAAGCGTTCCACCAGCCCATCATAGCGCCCGCCGCCCGCGACCGAGCCGAATTGCCGCTTGCGGCCCTTTTCGTCAAGGATTTCAAAGGTCAGCTCGGCCTCGAACACGGGGCCGGTGTAATAGCCAAGGCCGCGCACAACGGAGGGGTCGATCACCGCGCGATCCTCGCCGACGCCCTGCGCCGCGAGCAACCCGGCGATCTCGCGCAGCTCCTCAACCCCCTCGGCGCCGATGGACGAGCCGCCGACTGCCGCCGCGAGATTGTCCAGCGTCGCGGCGTTATCCGCCCCTTTCGAGGTCAGGAAGGCCAGCACCGGCGCGGCCTGC
>JAUNRZ010000066.1 GCA_030539455.1 Paracoccus sp. (in: a-proteobacteria)
CAACGTCGATCGCTTCGTCACGCCCGAGGTGAACGCGGCGCTTATGCGGCGTTTTGTGAAAGGGTAGGGCGGGGGCGCAGCGGTCGTCTGATCCGGGCGAGCGCTTGCGCCGCCATGCAGCATTCACACGCGCGAAGATCGCCCGCAGCGGTCGCCACCCGCTGTCCTGAACAATGCGTTCCGCTACTAATCGAGGGCGGACCGAGACGCTGGGCTCCGCTTCGTAAAGTTCTAAGCAAACGCGGCCCTTATGCGGCGTTTTGCGAAGGGTTAGGGGCGCACGCAGCGATGTCCGCTCTCGCGATGCCGCAGCCTGCACTCTCTCGATGATCGCCTACGAAGCACCCCCTCTCGGCCCGGCTTGAACCAGCCGTTCCTCTACTGGTCCACAGGCCGGCCGGGTCGCTAGCCGGCGGTTCGTGGCGCCGAGCTGAACGCCCCTTCTTTCCGGCGCATTGTGAACGGGTGGGGCGTGGGCGGCGCCGTCGGGACCGGGCGCGTGGTTGCGCCGCGCCTCAGGCTCCAAACGCGCAATGCTGGCCACCTCCGCGATTCATCCGGGTAGGGCCGAAGCCCTAGCCTTCGGGCGGTGACGCCCGATGTCAACGCCGCGCTTTGGCGCTTTGCGATAGGGTAAGGTGCAAGGGCGAGCGCAGCTAAGAACGCGTGCAAACCCGCGGCCGCCCCCCACTTCGATCCGCTATTGATCCAAGGCGGCCCGAGACGCTAGCCTAAAAATCAGCAGAATAAGGGCGATGTCACCATGACCCATCCTCAAGATCCCGATCCGGGGCGGGCCGATCTTGATCCGGCCGCGCGTGTGCCCGACCAGATCCCCGAGCCGGCGATCATCTCATTCGGCGATATCGGCGCGAGCCTGCGGGCCGGGCTGCGAGATTTCCTCCGCGCGCCCGCCTTCGGGCTCTTCTTTTCGGCGTTCTACGTGCTCGGCGGCGTCGTCATGGCGCTTGTTGCCTTCGCGGCGGGGCAGGAATGGTGGCTCATCCCGTTCATCGTCGGCTTCCCGCTGATCGCGCCATTCGCGGCGGTCGGGCTTTACGAGGTCAGCCGCCGGATCGAGGCGGGTGAGCCGCTGATCTGGCGCGAAGTGATGGGCACCGTTTTCGCGCAAAAGGACCGCCAATTGCCGTCAATGGCGATGGTCATCTTGCTGATGTTCATGTTCTGGGTGTTCGTCGCCCATACGATCTTCGCGCTCTTCATGGGCGCGTCATCGCTCACCAACATCACCTCCTCGCCCGCGATCCTCTTCGAGGGGCGAGGGCTGTGGATGCTGGCGCTCGGCACGCTGATCGGGGCGGGGTTCGCGGCGGTGCTGTTCTCGTTCACCGTGGTCGGCCTGCCGCTGCTGCTGGAGCGCGAGGTCGATTTCATCACCGCGATCATCACCTCGATGCGAGCGGTCATGGGTAACCCTGTCGTCATGGCGGTCTGGGCGTTCATCATCGCCGCGCTCCTCTTCGCGGCGATCATCCCGTGGTTTCTGGGGCTCTTGGTCGTCATGCCGGTGCTGGGACACGCCAGCTGGCACATGTATCGCGCCCTGATGGCCGAGGATTAACCCCCCTTCTACCACATGGTTTTCGCCGCCCGCGCGGGCCATGCGGCGTCATAGCTGGCGCCGTCAAAGCCGCCTTCGGTGATCTCGCGCAGGATATCGCCCATGCTCGGCAGGCCCTCCGATTCGTCCGGCCCGGTCCAGAGCGCCGAGCGGATCAGGGCGCGCGCGCATTGCGAATAAAGCTCGGCGATCTCGAACACGATCACGGAGCGCGGCCGGCGCCCGGACCGCTCGAACCCCTCCAGCAGCGCCGGGTCGACCGAAAGCCGCGCCCGCCCGTTCGTCCGGATCGCGTTGTTCGAGCCGCGGATCAGGAACATCAGGCTCGCGCGGCCGTCGCGCACGATATTGCGCAGCGAATCGATCCGCTCATTCCCCTGCCAGTCGGGCATCAGCAGCGTCCGCTCATCCGCGATCCTCACGGCCGGCCCGTCATCGCCGCGCGGGCTGCCATCGGTTCCCTCGGGGCCAACCGTCGTCAGCACGCAGAACCGGGCGCGTTCGATGTAGGCCCGGTACGCGGGCGTCAGGGCGCGCACCACCTTGATCCGCGCCGCCTCGCCCGGCGTGCCATAATGGCGCTCGAGCGTTTCGATATCGTCGATCCAGTGCGTCATCCGCGCCGCCCTCCTGCATCTTGTCAGCAAAAAGGGGCCACGAGGGCCCCTTTTCAGATCACTGTCCGCTTGTTTATTCGCTTTTCGAGTCGAAATCGGTCGCCGGGGGCGCCAGTTTTTTCGTGCCGCCTGTCGCCAGAGGATCGTCCTGACGCTGCACCGAGCCCTCGAAATGAGCGCCCGATTCGATGGCGATGGTCTTGTGGATGATGTCGCCCTCGACCTTCGCGGTCGATGAGAGGCGCACTTTCACGCCGCGCAGGCGGCCGATGACGCGGCCGTTGACGATCACCTCGTCGGCCAGAACCTCGCCGCGCACCGTGGCCGATTGGCCGATGGTAAGCTGGCGGGCACGGATGTCCCCCTCGATCTGGCCCTCGATCTGGACATCGCCCTCGGTCGAAAGATCGCCCTTGATGGTCAGATCGGCCGACAGCACCGACGGGGCCGCACGATTGCGTTGCGGCGCGGCGTCATAGCCATGCGTCTCGGGGGCGGTCTGGGTCACATTTTCCTCGGGCGCAGGGGCGGTGTTACGGGGGCCAGGTTCGGTTACTCGGGTCTTAGAAAACATTTTCAGCGGCCTGTATGAAGTTCATGGGATTGACGGCCGTTCCGTTCACCCGGACTTCATAGTGAAGATGGGGGCCGGTGGACCGTCCGGTGTTGCCCATATCAGCAATGTGGTCGTCGCGCGACACATTTTGGCCCTGACGCACATGGAAGCGGTTCAAATGCGCGTAGCGGGTTTCGGTGCCAAGCGCGTGCTCGATGATGACGATATTGCCGTAACCGCGCTGCCAGCCGGCGAATTTCACAACACCGTCGCCCGCTGCATGGATCGGCGTGCCGACCGGGCCGGCGAAATCGACGCCGGCATGCAGCCGGCCCCAACGCGGCCCGAAGCCCGAGGTAAAGCGGTGGGCCTGACGCACCGGCATGGCCAGCGGCACGCGCGAGGCAGCGATTCGGTAGCGGTTCACCTGATCGAGGCTGATCATGATTTCCTGCGCGCGGGTCTCGCGCTGCGAGATCTCGGCATTGCCGCTTGTCGACACGATCGCCGGGTTCAGCGGCCCGCCAATGCCGGCATAGCCGCTGTCGATCGTCGAAAGCAGGCGGTCGGCGTCGATCCCGGCGGCGCTGAACATATCCTCGAACGGTTTGACCGAGACGGTCACGGCATCCTCTAGCTGCTGGAAGATCTGGTCGGTATGGGCGACCATCATCGCCTGTTCCTGCGCGATGATCTCGGCCTCGGCGCGGGCGGCGGACGCGGTCGCGACGGCCTCGTCACGGGCGGCGGCGGTGGCGCGCAGCTCTTCGTTCAGAACATCAAGCGCAAGCGCCATCTCGGGGGCGCGGGCGATCGCCTCGGCGGCCTCGGGCGCACTTGCAAGCTGCGCGTCGCGCTTTTCGCTCAGCGCGTCATGGAGCCGCGATTGCGCGACGGTCAGCCCGGTCTCGAGCGCGCGGCGCTCCTGCTCCGAACGCAGCAGCTCGGCCTGAATGCGCGAGACCTGATCAAGCGCGCGGGCGAAGTTGCGCTGCGATTCCACGGCCTCGGCGGCGTGCAGATCACGCTCGGCCGACAGCGCCTCGAGCCGCGTCTCGAACGCGGTCTGCGCGCGGGCGCTTTCGGTCTTGGCCGAGCCGCTGCCGAGCGTGTCGATGGCCAGCACCGAGCTTGCGAGGATCGTCCAGCCGATCACAACCGAGCTTCCCCCCAAAGCCGCAAGCTGAGTCAGCGGGCGCAGCCTGACCACACGGGCCGATTTCGCGCTTTTGAAAGTCAGCCTCTGCTCGGGAACGAATTTTTCCAGAGCAGTGTTCACGCGGTTCAGGATCGGATTCGACAAGGCAGCTATCCTCGTTTTGTTGCATTGGGGCATCCAGCCCGTACCGGCGTTCTGGCAGTTGCCGCCGGCTTGAGCTTGGTAAACAAGACCGCGGGCAAGGACGCAACAACTCAGCGCAAAAGGTTCCATCGACTGGCAATAAACTGCCACCGTAGGCGGAAACCTGCCGAAATCTGCTAGGGAGAGGGGGTCGGAGCGCCCGGCATACTAGAAGCGGTAGGGCGCGGGTCCAGCGTCAAGTCACGCTGGCGACACGAAAAAGGTCTACCGCGAAAGGCGCTAGCTGTCCAGTTCAGCGTCCCAGTAGAGAAAATCCATCCAGCTTTCGTGAAGGTGGTTCGGCGGGAAACGGCGCCCGACCGCGTGCATTTCCTCGGACGAGGGCTGGCGCGGCGCGCGGCGCAGCTTCATGCCCGAATGGCGCAGCGAGCGGTTCGCTTTCTTCAGATTGCACGGGCTGCACGCGGCAACGACGTTTTCCCAGCTTGTCACCCCGCCGCGCGATCGCGGCACGACATGATCGAAGGTCAGATCACCCTTGGATCCGCAATACTGGCAGCAGAACTCGTCCCGCAGGAAAAGATTAAAGCGCGTGAATGCCACGCGCTTTCTGGGTCTTACATATTCTTTGAGGACGATGACCGAGGGTATCTTGAAGGCCTGCCTCTGGCTTCGCACCACCTGATCATATTCGGCGAGGATCTGCACACGGTCCAGAAACACCGCTTTCAGCGCCTCTTGCCACGGCCAGAGGCTGAGCGGGTAGTAGCTGAGCGGGCGGTAATCGGCGTTCAGCACCAAGGCGGGGTGCTGGCGCAGCCCGGCGGGCTCGCGCACGAATTGCAGCCTGAAATCCGTATGTTGCTGGTCGAGCATCGTTGCCTTTCCTGCCGCGATCTGCACCGCTTGGCCCGCAAGGCTGGCGCCCGCTAGGCCAGATTTGTGAGCCGACTATATATCGCGGTGCGCCTCTGGCAAGCCCCCGCATCTATTGCCTTGGTCAATCTTTAGCGGCGCGCCATGACAAACAGGTGACAGGCGGCGCGCGGGTTGGCAACAGGACCGCTTCGTGCGAGCCTCGCGCTATGGATCAAGCCCCGCCCGTTCTCGGAACGCTCGAATCGGCGCTTTATGTCGATGATCTTGACGCTGCCTGCGCGTTTTACCGCGATATATTGGGTCTGCGCCCGTTCCAGCACGCGCAGGGGCGGCATGTATTCTTCATGGTCAGCGAGCAGCCGCGCCCGCAGGTCCTGCTGCTCTTTCGCGCCGATGCCACGGCCAAACCGCCCGAGCCGGGCGCGCGCTTTCCCGTCCCGCCACATGGCGCGCGCGGGGCGGGTCATTACTGCCTTGCCGCAAGCGCGGAGCAGATCGACCCGTGGCGCCGACATCTCGGCGCGCGTGGCGTGACGATCGAGGCCGAGATCGAATGGCCCGGCGGTGCTCGCTCGATCTATTTCCGCGATCCGGCCGGCAATTCGCTCGAGATTGCCGACGCGGCGATCTGGGCGGAGGCGTAGCTGCTCAATCCGCCATCCCGAAATGCTGGCGCAAAAAGCCAAGCGCAACCGAAAGCCCGTCCGGCGCGATGCCGTGGCCGGTGCCGCGCATCGTATGGGCGTAGGTGTCGAACCCCGCCGCGCTCAGTGCGTTGCCGGCAAGCTGCATCTCGGCATAGGGCACCATCGGATCCTGATCGCCGTGGACCAGCAGAACCGGCGGGCGGGTCTTGACCTCTGCCTCCAGCGTCTCGGGCGTCAGCAGCCGGCCCGAAAAGCCGACAATCGCCGCGATCTGCTCGTCCCGGCGCGGCAGCACATGGAGCGCCATCATCGTGCCCTGCGAGAAGCCGACAACCGCCAGCCGGTCGGCGCCAAGCCCCTCGGCCTCCAGCACGGTATCGAGGAAAGCATCTAGATCGGCAACTGACTGCGCCATCGAGCTGCGCGCCTGCTGCTCGGTCGAGCCGTCGAGCCACGGGATCGGAAACCACTGCCGGCCCATCGGATTATTCGCGCAGGGCTCGGGCGCGTCGGGGGCGTAGAAGGCGGTGCCGGGCAGATGCTGGCCAAGCGGGTCGGCGAGCCCCAGCAGATCGGCGCCGTCCGCGCCGTAGCCGTGCAGGAACACCACGATCTGCCTGGCGTCTTCGGGCCCGCGTCGCTGAGATTGCAAGTCGCGCGTCATCTGATCCCCTCTCGTCCTTTGACGGTGCGGTAATAGGCCCAGAGCCCGCGCGCCGCAACCGCCCGGAACGGCCGCCATGTCTCGGCCATCGCGGTCAAAGCGGCGGGGGAGGGGCGCTCATCGAGCCCGTAAAGGAGGCGCGCCGCCTCTTGCAGCGCCAGATCGGCGGCGGGGAAAGCGTCGGGGCGGCCAAGCGCGAAGGCAAGGTAGATCTCGGCGGTCCACCGCCCGATACCGGGCAGGGCGACGAGACGCTCGATCACCGCCTCGTCCTCCATCTCGCGCAGGGAAAGCCAGTCGGGCTCGGCCTCGGCGATCCCGCGCAGATAGCGCGCCTTGGAGCGCGAGAGCCCCGCCGCGCGCAGCGCCTCATCGCTTGCGACGCGGATCGACGCGGCGCTCTTCAGCCCGGCCGCATCCATCCGCGCGGCGATCGCGGCGGCGGCGTGGATCGAGATTTGCTGGCCGATAATCGCGTTCAATATCGCGCCGAACCCGTCCTCGCGCCGGCGAAGCGGCAATTCGAGCCCCGGCAGCGCGCCCGCCCAGACCGGGCAAACCCGCGCCAGATGCGCCGCGCCCTCGGCGATATCGTCCTCGGTCGCGATCTCGCGCATCACGCCGCCTGCTCAATGGCGCTCATGACTGGATGTCCCGGCGCGCATCTTCCTTGAGCCGCGTCTCGAACGCCTTCGACAGATGATGGCGCAAAGCCGCCGCCGCCGCATCGCCGTCGCCGGCCGCAAGCGCATCGACAATCGCCTGATGCTCGTCCAGTGCCGCCGCGCCGCGCCCTTCGGCGGCGAGCGAGGTCCGCGCCATCAGGGCCATATTCCGGTGCACCATATCAAGCTGCTGGACCAGATAGCGGTTATGCGACGCCAGATGGAGCTGATGGTGAAACCGCCGGTTGGTGCGGGCCAGCATCTCGACATCGCTCGCGGCCTTGCGGTCGTCGTCGATCATGGATTGCAGCACCCGGATTTCCTCGGGCGTCGCGTGGCGGGCGGCGAGCCGCGCGGCCAGAGCCTCGAGCTCGGCGCGGACGGTGTAAAGCTCGGCAAGCTGGTTGTGGTCCAGGGTCGCGACGATCAGGCTGCGCCCGTCGCGTTTCAGCATCGCCTGCGTTTCCAGCCGTTGCAGCGCCTCGCGGACGGGCGTGCGCGAGACGCCGAACCGCTCGGCCAACTCGGATTCGACAAGGCGGTCGCCGGGCTTGTAGGTGCCGCCGTCAATCGCGGCGACGATCATCGAATAGGCGTCGGTCATGGGCCGCACGATCCGGCAAGCGCGGGGCGAATGCAAGCGATTGCCGCGACCTGGCGGGCGCGCTATCACCCGCGCATGGATCTCTCGCATATCGACACCTGGATCTTCGATCTCGACAACACGCTCTATGCGCCCGAGGCCGCGCTTTTCGCGCAGATCGAGCGGCGCATGACCGCTTATGTGATGCGCACGCTCGGGCTCGATCAAGGCGCCGCGAGCCAGCTTCGCGACGATTACTGGCGGCGCCACGGCACCACGCTGTCGGGGCTGATGGAAGAGCACGGGATCGACCCGGTCCCCTATCTCGAGGATGTGCACGATATCGACTTTTCGGTGCTTGCCCCCGATCCGCCCCTTGCGCGCGCCATCGCGGCGCTGCCGGGGCGCAAGATCGTGCACACCAATGCCGATGCGGCCTATGCCGGGCGGGTGCTCGCCCATCGCGATCTGCCGGTGTTCGAGGCGATCTACGGGATCGGCGAGACGGGTTTCATCCCGAAGCCCGACCCGCGCGCTTATGCCGCAGTCATCGACAGCCACGAGATCGATCCCGCCCGCGCCGCGATGTTCGAGGACGACCCGCGCAACCTGATCGAGCCGGCACGGCTGGGGATGACGACGATTCTCGTCGGCCAGCCGCGCCACGGGCCGGACCTTCTGCCGGAGGATTTTTCGCTGGGCGATCACGTCCATCACAGGACGGACGATCTGACCGGCTTCCTCCGCGCTTGTCTGGCGGGCGCCTGATGTGCCAAAATGGCGCCGACGCGCGCCATTCTTGTCTCGATGCGGCCCATCGCCGCGAAAGGAATCCCGATGTCTCAGGACAGCACCGCCGAAGAAGCCCGTTTCGAAGCCCGCGCCGCCGCCGAGGGCCATGACGCCGCGCGCGCCGAAGCGCGCGCCGAGGATCAGCTTGCGACCCGCATCTATATGGTCATCCTCGCGCTTATCGTCGTGACCGCTCTGATCACCTATGTGTTCGGTTTGGTTGGGCTCGCGATGGTCGGGCTGGTCGCGACCGTGGTTGTGTTCGTCGTGATGCTCGCCTTCACGATGGGCAGCTAGGCCGCGCCAATGTGCGATGCGGGGATGGCGGGCCAGCCGGCGGCCGGCGCCGAGCAGACCGATATCCTGATCTCGGGCGGCGGGATCGCCGGGCTGACCGCAGCGGCGGCGTTCGGCGCGTCCGGCCATCAGGTGATCTGCGTCGATCCGGCCCCGCCCGTGACCGATGAAGGCGCGTCCGGCTCGGATTTGCGCACGACCGCGCTGCTGCAACCCGCGCAGCAATTTCTGGACCGGATCGGGCTTTGGGACCGGCTCGCGCCCTACGCCGCGCCCTTGCAGGTGATGCGCATTGTCGATGCCGGAGGCGCCGAGCCGCGCGCGCGGCTGACGCGCGAGTTTGATGCCGCCGACATCTCGGACCAGCCCTTCGGGTGGAACCTTCCCAACTGGCTGCTGCGGCGCGAGATCACGGCGGCGCTTGGCGCAATGCCGAATGTCGATTTCCGCCCCGGCACCGCGCTTGCCGGGCTTCTGGCGCGCGAGGCCGAAGCGATCGCGACGCTCTCTGGCGGGGCGCGGGTGCGCGCGCGGCTTGTCGTCGGCGCGGACGGGCGCGATTCGCAGGTGCGCCGCGCGCTCGGGATCGGCGCGCGGACGGTTCGCTACGGGCAGAAGGCCCTCGCCTTCGCGGTCACGCACGCACAGCCCCACGAGAATATCTCGACCGAGATTCACCGCTCGGGCGGCCCGTTCACTCTGGTCCCGCTGCCGGACCGGGACGGCAAGCCCGCCTCGGCGGTCGTCTGGCTGGAGCGCGGGCCCGAGATCGCGCGGCTGATGGCGCTCGATCCCGCCGCGTTCGAGGCCGAGCTGAACACCCGCAGCGCCGGTATCCTTGGCCATCTGACCCCGGCGACGCGGCTAAGCGCATGGCCGATCATCAGCCAGATCGCGGACCGCATCACCGGCCCGCGCAGCGCCCTGATTGCCGAGGCGGCCCATGTGGTCCCGCCGATCGGCGCGCAGGGTCTGAACATGAGCCTCGCCGATCTCGCCCGGCTGACCGAGCTGTCGCAAAGCGATCCGGGCAGCGCGGCCTCGCTTGCCGCCTTCGCGCGCGCGCGCCGCGCCGATACGCTGCTGCGCGTGGCGGGGATTGATGCGCTGAACCGTGCCAGCATGGCCTCGGCCCAGCCCTTGCGCGATCTGCGCGCGCTTGGCCTCGGGGCGCTTTACGCGCTTTCGCCGGTGCGGCGGCTGATGATGAAGGCGGGGCTCGGCGCGCGGTAGCGCGGCGCCTCCGGGACCGTCTCAGGACGTGAACGATCCAAGCCGCTCAGCGATCAGATCAAGCGTCGGCCTCGGGGCGCGGGGCCGATCTGTCAGCGCGTCCCGCATCGCGGCCAGATGGGCGGGGGTCGTGCCGCAGCAGCCGCCGATGATCCGGCATCCCAGATCGCGTGCGAGCGCGGCGTAATCGGCCATCAGCCCGGGCGTTCCGTCATATTCAAGCCGCGCGCCGACCTGATGGGCGATCCCGGCATTGCCCTTCGCGATCAGCGGCCGCTCGGAGCCGGACGCCCCCAGCTCGGCGATCGCGCGCAGATTATCCGAGGCCGAGACCCCGCAATTCGCCCCGAACGCCAACGGCTTATGCGTGACCTGCTCGACCGCAGCAGCCAGCCGCGCGGGGGTCAGGCCCATCATCGTCTGGCCCGCCGTGTCAAAGCTCATCGTGACGGTCCATTCCATCCCGGTCAGCAGCGCCGCCTCGGCGGCCGCGCGCAGCTCTTCCGCGGATGAGAGCGTCTCGAACCACAAAAGATCCGCGCCGCCCTCTTTCAGCGCCTCGGCCTGCGCGTGATAGATCTCGACCGCGCCGGCATGGGACAGGCTGCCCATCGGCGCCATGATCTGGCCGGTCGGGCCCAGTGATCCCGCAACCACAATCTCGCGCTCCGCGCCTTCGGCCGCCTCGCGCGCGATCTGCGCCGCCGCGCGGTTCAGCGCGTAAAGCTCAAGGTCAGGCCCGCCCGAGACGCTGATCTTCGCGCGGCCCCCATTGGCGGCAAAGCTGTTCGTCAAGATGACGTCCGCACCCGCCGCGAGCGATGCGCGATGATGCGCCAGCACCGCCTCCGGCGCGCCAAGATTGAGCGTCTCGACCCCCCCTTGCGGCGCAGGCTCGACCGCGCCCAGAAGCGAGGTCGCCGTGGCATTGTCGGCGAGAATCCACTCGCGCGTCGTCAGCAGCTTCGAGAGCGCATCCATCAGCCCGCCCAAGCCGCCCGCTGCGCGCAGGCCGGCCCCCTTGCGTCAGAATATGAAGGGATCAGGCTTCGTCCGAGACCTGACGGCGGGCCGTCTCGCGCAATTCGGACATCTTGGCGCGGATCGTCGCCTCATCCGCCTTGCCGTCCAGATCGCGGGCGAGCTTGCGGTAGACATCCTCGTCGCCGGCCTCTTCGAAATCGGCCTCGACGACCGTAATCGCATAGGCGCGCGCCTCGTCGCCCTCAAGGCCCATCAGGCCGGCCGCCCACTCGCCCAAAAGGCGGTTGCGGCGCGCTTCGGCCTTGAATTGCAGCTCGGCATCGCGCGCGAATTTGTTTTCATAGGCGCGTTCGCGGTCGTCAAAAGTGCTCATGGCGGCCTCCGTTCTGGCTTCGGCCTGATATGCCTTTCCGCCGGCCATATCGCAAGCCCTGAAAGCCGCGATTGCCCGCCGATATTGCCGCGCGGGCGCAAAGGGCCTATAGGCAGGGATCAAAGCCCGCTTGAGCAAGGATCGGTTTCGCAAATGGCACCAAGGCGCAAGAAAGTCTATGAAGGCAAGGCCAAAATCCTTTACGAGGGCACCGAGCCGGGCACGCTGATCCAGTATTTCAAGGACGACGCGACCGCCTTCAACGCGCAGAAGAAAGCCACGATCGAGGGCAAGGGCGTGCTGAACAACCGCCTGTCCGAGTATTTCATGCAAGGGCTCAGCAATATCGGCGTGCCGAACCATTTCATCCGGCGCATCAATATGCGCGAGCAGCTGATCCGGCAGGTCGAGATCATCCCGCTGGAGGTGATCGTGCGCAACTTTGCCGCCGGCTCCCTCTCGAAACGGCTGGGGCTGGAAGAGGGCACGCAGCTTCCCCGCCCCATCGTCGAATACAGCTTCAAGAATGACGAACTGGGCGATCCGATGGTGTCCGAGGAATATGTGATCGCCTTCGGCTGGGCGAGCC
>JAUNRZ010000067.1:0-1600 GCA_030539455.1 Paracoccus sp. (in: a-proteobacteria)
GTGGTCCATGGCGGCGGGCCGATGATCAACGAGACGCTCGCCAAGCTCGGCATCGAAAGCCATTTCGTGCGCGGCAAGCGCGTCACCACCAAAGAGACCGTCGAGGTGGTCGAGATGGTGCTGTCCGGCCTCGTCAACAAGCGCATCGTGCAGGCGATCAACGATGCGGGCGGGCGCGCGATCGGGATTTCGGGCAAGGATGACGATCTGATGGTCTGCGAGGCCGACGACCCCGAGCTTGGCTTTGTCGGCCGCCCGGTCGAGATGAACGTGCAGATCATCCGCGATCTCTACCTCGCCGGGCTGATCCCGGTGATCGCGCCGGTCGCGACGGGGATGGAGGATAACGAGACCTTCAACGTCAATGGCGACACGGCGGCGGGCGCGATTGCCGGCGCGCTTCAGGCCGACCGGCTGCTGCTGCTGACCGATGTGGCGGGCGTGAAGAACGCTTCGGGCGAGGTCATCACGCAGATGACGCCGGCGCAGGTCCGCGAGATGATCGCCGATGGCACGATCGCGGGCGGGATGATCCCCAAGACCGAAACCGCGCTTGCCGCGATCGAGGACGGGGTGCGCGCGGTCGTCATTCTGGACGGACGCGTGCCGAACGCCGTTTTGCTGGAGCTTTTCACCGAGCACGGCGCCGGCTCGCTGATCCGCACCTCCGAGCCGCGGATCAAGCCGCGCGGTCTGAGGCAGGGCGGCAGCGAGCTTTGATCGCGCCACCTCTCATCACGCTTGCCCCCGCGCGATGATTTTGGCAGGCTGAGCCGTGCTCCGGTAAGCTATTGAGGCGATTGAATGACTCCGCTTGGATATAAACGGCTGATTCTGACCCGCCACGCCAAATCCGCATGGGACGATCCCGCGCTGGACGATCACGACCGCCCGCTGAACGAGCGGGGGCGCAACTCGGCCCGCGCGCTTGGCGACTGGATCGCATCGCGCGGCTATGAGCCCGAAGAGGTGCTGTGCTCGACTGCGACCCGGACGCGCGAGACGTGGGATTATGTGCAATCCGCCGCGCTTGAATCGCTGCCGCAGGTTCGGATGGAGGGTGATCTTTACCACGCCTCGCCCGATGTGATGCTGAAAATCCTGCAAAGCGCGAGCGCGCAGACGGTGATGATGATCGGCCATAATCCCGGCATTGCCGAGTTCGCCGCCTCGCTTCCCGCGCGCGCGCCGCTGGACCCCGATTTCCGGCGCTATCCGACCGCCGCGACGCTCGTGGTGGATTTTCAGGCCGATGACTGGTCGCAGATTCGCCCCGGCGACGGGACGGCGATGGATTTCGTGCGGCTGGACGGGCGGCGCTAGGCGCCGCTGCCTACCGGAACGGCAGCGCGTAAAGCAGCCCGCCCTGCTGCCACTGCGCGTTCAGCCCGCGCGCCAGCCCGATCGGGGTCTGCTCGCCGATATTCGAGGCGAAAATCTCGCCGTAATTGCCCGAGGCGGCAATCGCGCGCTTGGCCCATTCGCGATCGAGCCCCAGCATCGCGCCCATATCCTCTGACGAGCTGCCGAGAATCCGCTGCACTTCGGGGTTCTGCGAGGCGCGGGCCAGCTCTTCGATATTGGCCGAGGTCACGCCCTG
>JAUNRZ010000067.1:1700-11747 GCA_030539455.1 Paracoccus sp. (in: a-proteobacteria)
CGGGGTTCTGCGAGGCGCGGGCCAGCTCTTCGATATTGGCCGAGGTCACGCCCTGCTCTTCGGCGGCGATCAGGGCGTTCAGCGTCCAGCGGACAATGTCGGCCCAGTTGCGATCATCGCCGCGCACGGCGGGGCCGAGCGGTTCTTTCGAGATGATCTCGGGCAGGATGATATGATCGTCGGGGCTCGCGAACGCCGCGCGCGTCGCGGCAAGCGCCGACATATCGGTCGTGTAGACATCGCACCCGCCGGCAATATAGCGCTGCTCGCCCTCGGCATTCGTGTCGAGCCGCACCGCGCGATAGGTCATGTTGTTGGCGCGGAAATAATCGGCGAGGTTCTGTTCGGTCGTCGTGCCGGTCTGCACGCAAACCGCAAAGTTATCAAGCTCTTGCGCCGAAGAGACGCCAAGCGCGCGCGGCACCATGAAGGCCTGACCGTCGAAATAATTGATGCCGACGAATTCCAGCCCAAGCCCCGCATCGCGCGAGAAAGTCCAGGTCGAGTTGCGCGCCAAGAGATCTACATCGCCGTTCAGCAGCACCTGAAAGCGCGTCTCGCCGGTGGTCGGGATGTAGCGCACCTTGCTCGGATCGCCCAGCACGGCGGCCGCGACCGCGCGGCAAAGGGCGACGTCAAAGCCCGACCAGTTGCCGGTCGCATCGGGGGCGGCGAAGCCGACAAGCCCCGAATTGACGCCGCAGATCACCTCGCCCCGCTCGCGCACCTCGCTCAGCGTGGCACGGTCGGAGGCAAGCGCCGGCGCGGCGGCGGCGATGGACAGGCCGGCCAGCAACGCCGCGGAAAATATCCAGTTTTTCATCGCCTCTCCTCGCGCAGATCGGGGGTGGTGCGGCCAGCTCGGCCCGCCCCAATGTTGACAAACGCCGCCGCCGGGTCAAGGCGTTTGGGGCGGGCGCGACAAGGCCCAAAGCCGCGCCGCGCTCTCCATCGCGGCGCGCTTGGCGCGGGCGCTTGCCTCGGCTTCCGCGTCCCTTCCCCACTGCTCGGCCTGATAATCCTCGTCCACGCGCGAGAGATCGAACGCCGCCCCGGCGTCCAGATGCCCGCGCAGCACCGCAAGGCCAAGGATCAGCGAGCCGGGCAAGGTCACGAGATCGTGCAGCGCCGTCAGCCCGAAAACATCAAGCCGCCCCAGCTCGGCCCGCAGGCGCTGAAGCGCTCCGGGGTTTTGCGCGATCGGGATGACGCCTTCGGTGACGCGCAGATCGGCGCCGAGATCGCGGCGCGCCCAAGCGAGCCATTCGTCCCACGCCTCGGCCTGCCGGCGGACCAGATCGGCCGGCGCACTGGCGCGGTAGCACAGCAGATCGGTGCCGCCGTAAGCCGCCAGCATATCCGCCACCGCGTCGAATTGCGGCGCGACCTTCTCGATCGCCGAGTTCGCGGCGCGGGTCAGCGGCATGGTTTCGGGCTCGATGAGTTCGGCTTGCGCGTCCCACTCGGCGGCTATGGCGTCCGCGAGGGCGCGGGTCGGCAGCGTCAGGGGCTGCTTGCCCGGCGTCATCAAGCGGCGCGCGTCCAGCAGGACGGTGAAGCCGCCATCCTCGGCCTCGGCGCGCGCTTTGGTCCAGAATTTGCGGGGTTTCCACTCGCTCATTTTGCCCAGCCCGCGATCATTTCGGTGAGGGAGGGGAAGTCCTCCGCAACCTCGGCGCCGCAGGCGCGCAGCGCGGCCGCGTCGTGATAGCCCCATGCGACGCCAATGGCCGCGACGCCGGCGGCGCGCGCCATCTCCATATCGAACACGGTATCGCCGATCATCAAAGCGTCCTGCGGCGCCGTCCCCGTCTCGGAAAGCGCCGCGTTAACCATGCCGGGATCGGGTTTGGAGGGGTTGAGATCGGCGGTCTGGATGGTCACGAACCGCCCCTTGAGCCCATGCGCCGCGATAAGCGCGTCAAGCCCGCGCCGCGATTTGCCCGTCGCGATCCCAAGCAGCAGATCGCCGCGCGCATCAAGCGCATCAAGGCACTCGATCGCGCCGGGATAAAGCGGCGCCTCGTCACGCGTCCGGCGGCGCAGGAACGAGGCGCGGTAGCCCTCGACAACGGCTTCGTGGCGCGAGGGGGCCTCGCCCGGCAGCAGCCGCGCGACCGCGACCGGCAGCGACAGCCCGACAATCGACAGCACGTCCGAGCGGGGCAAGACCGGCAACCCCGCACCCGTCATCGCATCGCCCATCGCGCCGCAGATCAGGGCCTGCGAATCGACAAGCGTGCCGTCGACGTCGAAGATCACCAGCTTCATGGCCCGTCCTCGAACGGGTCGGCGGGCACGTCATTTTCGTGCCAGGCAAGGGTTTTCCATGTCCGGCGCATATGGTCAGGCAGATCGGCGGTCAGCGTCATCCGCTCGCGCGTGATCGGGTGGGTGAAGCTGATCGAGCGGGCGTGGAGATGCAGCTTGCGGCTGATCTCGCCGCCAAGCTGCGCGCCCCAGCCGTCGCCCTCGTTCACCTGCCCCGAGCCGCCATATTTGCCGTCGCCGATGATCGGGTGGCCCAGCTCGGCCATATGGGCGCGAAGCTGGTGGGTGCGGCCGGTGATCGGCACAAGCGCGCACCAGCTTACCCGCGTCCCAAGGTTTTCCATCACCGCATAGTCGGTCGTCGCACGCTTGGCGCCAGGGGTCGCGTCGATGTCGCGCGGGTGGATCGCGCGCATCTTCTCGCCCTCGCCGCCGCGCCCGTGCCCGCCCGCCTTGACCAGACCGAAGCGGATTGTGCCCATGCGCGGGCTCGGCACGCCCGCCACCGCCGCCCAGTAGATCTTTCGCGTCTCGCGAGAGCGGAACGCTTCGGACAGCGCGCGCGCGACGCGGTCGGTGCGCGCCAGAAGCAGAACGCCCGAGGTGTCCTTGTCGAGCCGGTGGACCAGCTTGGGGCGCTCCTTGTAGCCGAACATCAAGGCGGTGCTCAGCCCGTCGACATGGCGATCGCCCTGCCCCGAGCCGCCCTGAGAGGGCAGGCCGGGCGGCTTGTTCAGCGCGATGATGTGCTGGTCGCGGAAGATCACCGCCTCTTCGATCATCTGCGCATCGCTGCGCGAGGGCTGACGCGGCTCGGACGGGGGCGCGACGGGCGCCGCGTCCGGCAGCGGCGGCACGCGCAGCTCTTGCCCGGCCTCGATCCGGGTGCTGGCCTTGACGCGCCCGCCGTCAAGGCGCAGCTGCCCGGTGCGGCACAGCTTTTCGACCATGCCCTGGCTGAGCTGGGCAAAGCGCTTTTTCAGGAAGCGGTCCAGCCGTTGGCCGGCGTCCTCAGGGTCGATGCGGATCGTTTGGACACCGCTCATGGCCAAATTCCTTTCCCGATCGTCAGCCCAAGCGCAACGGCGCCCAGTGACCCGACGACAGACAGCGCGACATAGGCGCCCGCCAGCGCGCCCTCGCCCGCCTGCCAAAGCCGTAGCGCGTCGAGCCCGAAGGCTGAAAACGTGGTGAACCCGCCCAAGAGGCCAGTCAGCAAAAGCGGCGCGAGATGGCCCAGGCGGGTGGCCATCATCGCCGCCAGCAGCCCCATCAGAAAGCAGCCCGCGACATTGACCGCGAGCGTTCCAAGCGGGGCCGAGCCGGTCCAGCGCAAGGCCGCGAGCCCGACGCCAAAGCGCGCCACGGCGCCAAGCGCGCCGCCAAGTGCGACCTGTAGAAGCGTGAAGATCATGGGATGTCGTTGCGACGGCTTGCCGGCAAAGTCAACCGGACTCGGCCTCGCCGCCTGCCTTGTCCCCCTTCTTGCCGCCCTGCCCCGCCGCGGCGCGGCGCGCGCGCGCCTGCGCGAACCATTCGACACGCTTTTTCAGCTCGCGCTCAAAGCCGCGCTCGACGGGGTGGTAAAGGACGGCGCGTTTCATGCCGTCGGGGAAGTAGTTCTGGCCCGAAAACCCGTCCTCGGCATCGTGGTCATAGGCGTAGCCCGCGCCGTAGCCCTGTTCCTTCATCAGCCCGGTCGGCGCGTTCAGGATATGGGCGGGCGGCATCAGGCTGCCGGTGCGCTTGGCCTCGCGCCGCGCGCCCTTATAGGCGGCATAGCCCGCATTCGATTTCGGCGCGAGCGCGAGATAGATCACCGCCTGCCCCAGAGCCAGCTCTCCCTCGGGGCTGCCGAGCCGTTCATAGATCTGCCACGCATCAAGGCAATGGCGCTGCGCGGCGGGATCGGCGAGCCCGATATCCTCGATCGCCATGCGCGTGATGCGGCGGGCGAGATAGCGCGGATCCTCGCCCCCTTCGAGCATCCGCGCGAGCCAGTAAAGCGCCGCGTCCGGGTCCGAGCCGCGCACCGATTTATGCAGCGCCGAGATGAGGTTGTAATGCTCGTCGCCCGATTTGTCGTATTTCGCCGCGCGCCGCATCAGCCGGCGCGCCAGATCATCCGGGCGAAGCGGCTCGGTCAGCTTCCATGCCTGCACGATCTCGATCAGGTTCAGCGCCGCGCGCCCGTCCCCGTCCGCCATCTCGAGCAGCGCCTCGCGTGCCTCGCCGGTCAGGGGCAGCGCGGTGCCGGTTTCCTTCTCGGCCCGCTGCGCGAGGCGTTCGAGATCGGCGAGGCTCAGCCTTTCAAGCACGACGACCTGCGCGCGCGAGAGCAGCGCGGCGTTCAGCTCGAAAGACGGGTTTTCGGTCGTGGCGCCGACCAGAAGGATCGTGCCGTCCTCCATATGAGGCAGGAAACTGTCCTGCTGCGCCTTGTTGAAGCGGTGGATCTCGTCGACGAACAGCATCGTGCCGCCGCCGTTCTGGCGCCTCAGCCGGGCGGCCTCGAACACGCGGCGCAGCTCGGGCACGCCCGAGAAAATCGCCGAGATCTGGACGAACGCAAGATCGGTCCGGTCGGCCAGAAGCCGGGCAATCGTGGTCTTGCCGACGCCGGGCGGGCCCCAGAGGATCAGCGACGAGAGGCTCCCCGCCGCGAGCATCGCTCCAAGCGGGCCGTCCGGGCCCAGCAGCTTCTCCTGCCCGATCACCTCCGAGAGGGCGCGCGGGCGCAGCCGGTCAGCCAGCGGCCGGGGAGGTTCGGGCCGCTGTGCCTTGTCGTCTGG
Organism: Paracoccus sp. (in: a-proteobacteria); assembly: GCA_030539455.1. Taxonomy (GTDB): domain Bacteria; phylum Pseudomonadota; class Alphaproteobacteria; order Rhodobacterales; family Rhodobacteraceae; genus Paracoccus. The sequence continues at coordinate 6,764 of JAUNRZ010000067.1, forward strand.
AAGATCGAACAGATCGGGCATGACAGCGCGATCCTAGCCGCCCCGCGCCCAAGGGGGAAGCGGGGCCGCGCGGATCAGTGCATCTTGAGCGAAAGGTTCGTCGCCACGCATTGAAAATCGCCATCTGCGAAGTGAAGGACGGGCCCGATCGCCTCGCCATCCATCCCGCAGCGGCGATACCAACGGGGCCAGTTCGCGTCGATCAGCCCGATATGGCGGGTTGCGCCCAGCTCGCGCGCGGCGCGGTTGAGCCCGTCGATCAGCTCCATATGGACCTTGCGGCGCAGGGCCATCGGCACGGCGTGGCAGACGAACACCCGGCTCGATTCCCAGATATTGGGGTCGACCGGCGCCTCGTCGTAAAGCAGCTTCTGCGGGATCTCGCCGCCCAGAATGCCGCGCTGCGCGTCGCGGATCATGTAGGAATAGATCCCGCAGCGCGCCGTGGTCGGGGTCAGGCGGATGCCGGCCAGCACCTCGCCGCGCTCGTGCACCGCAACCCACCGCGAGGCGGGCGTGTCGTACTGGTCGAACTCCATCCCGTCCGCCTGCGGCAGATCCCAGTTGTTCTGAACGATGAAGCTCTGCTTTCGGGCGCGCAGCAGGTTGGTGAAAAGCTCGCCATGAACGTGAATATTGGAAAACGAAATCGTCGTAGTTTGCATTTTGGGTCTCCTTTGTTTGGGTCGACCCTTCATCCCCGCACTGATTTGGCGATAACCCTACAACAGACGGTAATCCTTGGCTTTCTGGAGCGCTTCGGCAGTCGTTCGCGCATTGAGACGCTCGCGCACCGAAATCAGCCTTGCCTTGAACGCGCTTTCCGTGATGCCGAGGCTGGCAGCCGCTGCCGCATGGCGATCCCCCGCTGCGATACAACGAAGGGCCTCGATCTGAGCCTTGGTCAGGCTCTCGGGCGGCTCGGTCAACTCGTGAAGCCGCCCGATAATATCCGAGATCTGCTCGATCTCGGAATCCGTAAACTCGCGATCATCGCGGGCCGTTCCGCCGATCGAGCGCGATTTGAGAGGCCCGGCCGACACGGCGACGCCGTAACGCAGACCAAAGGCAGCGGCTTCGGTCAGGATCCCGAACGGGTCCGGCACGGGCAGATCGGACCAACGAGAGGCGCCGCTGGCAGAAAAGCCCCAGGCGATGATCGGGTCGCGCAGCGCATAGGCGTTCTGCTCGTAGTGCTCGCGCCATTCGCGGGCGTAGGTGTCAAACTGCACGACCGGCGCGGCGAAGCGGATATGAAGCCCCATGAAATAACCCTGGGGGGCAAGTCGGTCGAGCCGAGCCAGTTCGCTGGCGATATGTGACCGATTAGGCATATATCTTTTTAGACAGGTTCCCGCGTGCATGGTCAATTACCCGCGCGCCGCAGGCGCGAAGATTCTTCGCCGCTGACGCTGGGTCGCGCCCGTGGCCCGGCCACGAAAAAGCCCCGCGGCGGATGCGGCGGGGCTTTCGCGATCGGAAGGGAGGGGACGATCAGTTGTCGTCCGCGTCCTCATATTCGGCCTCGACGCGGGCGCGGTCGGCGGCGCCTTTCGCGCCCGGATCGCGGTCCACGAATTCGATGATCGCCATCGGGGCCATGTCGCCATAGCGGAAGCCGGCTTTCATGATGCGGATATAGCCGCCCTGACGGTCGGCATAACGCTCGGCCAGAACGTCGAACAGGCGCGTGACGTGCTTGTCCTGCTTGAGCTGCGCGGCCGCCTGACGGCGCGCGTGAAGATCGCCGCGCTTGGCGAGCGTGATGAGCTTTTCGACGATCGGGCGAAGCTCTTTGGCTTTCGGCAGGGTCGTCTTGATCTGCTCATGCTCGATCAGCGAGCCGGCCATGTTTGCGAAAAGCGCCTTGCGGTGCTCGTGGGTGCGGTTGAGGCGGCGATAGCCGCGGGCGTGACGCATTGTAATCTCCTGAACTTGCGTTTTTGCTTTGTCCGGCAGCCCATGCGTGCGGGCCGCTCTCCTTGGGGCGGGATGCCCGGTCTTTGCGGGGGGCCAGAGACCGGCCCCGCCGCGAATAGCTTAGAACTGGTCGTCAAAACGCTTGGCCAGATCCTCGATATTCTCGGGCGGCCAGTTGGTGACGTCCATGCCCAGATGCAGGCCCATGCCCGACAGCACTTCCTTGATTTCGTTCAAGGATTTGCGGCCAAAGTTCGGCGTGCGCAGCATCTCGGCTTCGGTTTTCTGGATCAGATCGCCGATATAGACGATGTTGTCGTTCTTGAGGCAGTTGGCCGAGCGCACCGACAGCTCGAGCTCGTCCACCTTCTTGAGCATCCGCGGGTCGAAATCGAGCCCGTCCTCGGCGTCAGCCGGGCGCGCGGCCTCGGGTTCGTCGAAGTTGACGAACACGGAAAGCTGGTCCTGCAAGATGCGCGCCGCATAGGCGACCGCATCCTCGGGGGTCAGCGAGCCGTCCGTTTCGACCTTCATCGTCAGCTTGTCATAATCGAGCACCTGCCCCTCGCGGGTCGGCGTGACCTCGTAGCTGACGCGCTTGACCGGCGAGAAGATCGCGTCGATCGGGATCAGACCGATCGGGGCATCCTCGGGGCGGTTGTTGTCGGCGGCGACATAGCCTTTGCCGGCGGCGACGGTCAGCTCCATGTTGACATCGGCGCCGTCATCGAGATGGCAGATCACATGATCGCGGTTCAGCACGGTGATCCCGGCGGTTTCCTGAATGTCGCCGGCCTTGACCTCGCCCGGACCTTTCGCGGTCAGGGTCAGGCGTTTGGGGCCGTCAACGTCCATTTTCAGCGTGACGCCCTTGAGGTTCAGGACGATGTCGGTGACATCCTCGCGCACCCCGGCGACCGACGAGAATTCATGCAGCACATTGTCGATCTGCACCGCCGTGATCGCGCCGCCTTGCAGCGACGACAGCAGAACGCGGCGCAGCGCGTTGCCGAGCGTCAGCCCGAAGCCGCGCTCGAGCGGCTCGGCCGTGACGGTGGCGGTGCGGGTCGCATCGGCGCCCGGCTTGATATCGAGCTGCACGGGTTTGATCAGCTCGGCCCAGTTTTTGTGGATCATGCGTTAGCCTCCATTCCTGTTCCGGCCCATGTCCGCGGCCGGAACGCCCGAGGTAAAAAGCGTAAGCGGGCCGCAGGAATCCCCCGCGGCCCGTCGAAATTCCAGCCTGCTCAGACGCGACGGCGCTTGGGCGGGCGGCAGCCGTTATGGGCGATCGGGGTCACATCACGGATCGCGGTGATGTTGAAGCCGACCGCAGCCAAAGCGCGCAGCGCCGATTCGCGGCCCGAGCCGGGGCCCTGCACCTCGACCTCGAGCGTTTTCACGCCGTGTTCCTGCGCCTTGCGGCCCGCATCCTCGGCGGCCATCTGCGCGGCGTAAGGGGTCGATTTGCGCGAGCCCTTGAAGCCCATCGTCCCGGCCGACGACCACGAGATCGCATTGCCCTGAACGTCCGAGATCAGGATTTTGGTGTTGTTGAACGAGCTGTTCACATGCGCCACGCCAGAGGCGATGTTCTTGCGTTCCTTGCGCTTTGCGCGAACTTTATCACGAGCCATCTGCCTGCCTCCTTATTTCTTCTTGCCGGCGATCGGCTTCGCCGGGCCTTTGCGGGTGCGGGCATTGGTGTGGGTCCGCTGACCGCGCACCGGCAGGCCGCGCCGATGGCGCAGGCCGCGATACGAGCCAAGGTCCATCAGCCGCTTGATGTTCATCTGCGTGTCGCGGCGCAGATCGCCCTCGACCGTCAGATTCGCGTCGATGAATTCGCGCACCTGGAGCACTTCGGCATCCGAAAGCTCGTTGACGCGGCGGGTGCGGTCGATGCCCACGGCTTCGCAGATCTGTTCGGCGAAATGGGGGCCGATCCCGTGAATGTAAGTCAGTGCGATGGGGACACGTTTCCCCGTCGGAATGTTGACGCCAGCAATACGAGCCACGCGTTGATCCTTTTCTGTTGCGATTCCGTGATGCCGGAACCTTTTTTCACAACCAAAGACCCGAAAGCCGTGCCTTCGGGCCGCTTCAACACCCGTTTTCAGGGTGATTCTTCATGAGATGACGTGACCTACAGGATAGCGCCGCGCCCGTCAACCCCGGCGCCGAGGCCGCGCCGAGTGGCGGGCTTAACCCAGATTCTGCTCGTGCAGGATGGTGCCGATATCGCGCGCGACCTCGTCCATCTCGCGCAGGCCGTCAAGGCTGCGCAGCTTGCCCTTCGCGTAGTAATAGCCGAGCAGCGGCGAGGTTTTCTTGTAATACTCCATCAGCCGCGTGCGCAGGCTTTCCGCGTTGTCGTCCGCGCGCCGCTTCATGTCAGTGCTGCCGCACTGATCGCAGACGCCGTCCTTTTGCGTCGGGCGCGTCTCGTCGTGATAGACCGCGCCGCAATTGCCGCAGGTAAAGCGACCCGAGACGCGGCGCACAAGCGCGTCGTCATCGACCTGAATCTCGATCGCCGCGTCGATCTTGCGGCCCATGCCGGCCAGCAGCTCATCAAGCGCATCCGCCTGCGCGAGCGTGCGCGGGAAGCCGTCGAAGATGAACCCCGCCGCGTCCGAGCCTTCCAGCTTTTCGCGGATCAGCCCGATTACGATGTCGTCCGTGACCAGCTCTCCCCGATCCATCACCTCGGCCACGCGCCGTCCCATCTCGGAGCCCGAAGCCCGCGCCTCGCGCAGCATGTCGCCGGTCGAAAGCTGGACGAGCTGCCGCTCTTCGACGAGGCGCTGCGCTTGCGTTCCCTTGCCCGCGCCGGGCGGGCCCAGAAGGATGAGATTGATGGTCATGGATCGGCTGCCCCCTCTTCAGTTTCGACCCTGCGCGCCTTAGCGCCGCGCAGGCGCCTTTTTCGGTCCTTTGCGCTTGCCGCGAAGCTGCGATTTCTCGATCAGACCCTCATATTGATGCGCCAGCAAGTGGCTTTGCACGTGGTTGATCGTGTCCATCGTCACCGACACGACGATCAGAACCGAGGTGCCGCCGA
>JAUNRZ010000242.1 GCA_030539455.1 Paracoccus sp. (in: a-proteobacteria)
CCGCCACGCGTTGACGCCCCGCTTCCGAGATGACATGCAGGCCCGGCGCGCCTTAGGCCGGGGAGAGCGGCATGACAGATCATTATCAGGAACTTATGGACCGCTGCGCGGCGTTGCCTCCGCTGAGAACTGCGGTGGTCCATCCGGTGCAGCGGGCCGTCTTTGCCGCGGTGATAGAGGCGGCGGAAGCCGCGCTGATCGAGCCGGTGTTGATCGGCCCCTCTGCGCGGATCGGTGCGGCGCTCGCCGAGGCAGGGCAGCCGGCGGGCGCGTTCGAGATTGTGGACACCGAGCACAGCCATGCTGCGGCCGAGACGGCGGCGCGCATGGCGGCGGCGGGCAAGGTGGGCGCGATCATGAAGGGCTCGCTCCACAGTGACGAGCTGCTCCAGGCGATCATCGCGCGCGACGCCGGGCTGCGCACCGAGCAGCGCATCAGCCACGCCTTTCTGATGCTCTCGCAGCACTATCCGCGCCCGTTCATCGTCACGGATGCGGCGGTGAACATCGCCCCGGACCTCGCGGTTAAGGCGGATATCGCCACCAACGCGATCCGCATGTGGCGCGCGCTGTGGGGTCCGGCGCGGCCGAAGATGGCGATCCTCGCCGCGGTCGAGACGGTCAACGCGGCGATGCAGGCGACCCTCGACGCTGCCGCGCTCTGCAAGATGGCCGATCGCGGGCAGATCGCGGACGCCGATCTCGACGGACCGCTGGCCTTCGACAATGCCGTCAGCCTTGAGGCCGCGCGCGAGAAGGGCATAGTGTCGGCGGTTGCGGGGCAGGCCGACATCTTGCTCGTGCCGGATATCGAGGCCGGCAACATCCTCGCCAAGCAACTGATCTTCATGGGCGGCGCGGACGCCGCCGGTCTCGTCCTCGGGGCGCGGGTTCCGGTCATCCTGACGAGCCGGGCCGATTCAGCGCGGGCGCGGCTTTTGTCCTGCGCTTTGGCGGTTCTGCTTGCCGAGGCGCGGGCGCGGGGCCAGATCAAGTGACGCCGGCGATCCTGACACTGAATGCGGGCTCCTCCAGCCTCAAATTCAGGGTGTTCGCGAGGGATGGGCTGACCCTGCTGGCGCGCGGCGCGGTCAGCCGGATCGGCGCCGATCCCGAGTTGCGCGTTGCCGTGAAGGGCCGCCCTGAGACCTCTCGCGCCCTGCCTCCCGGGACGGGGCACGAAGGCGCGTTGCAGGCGGTTCTTGACGTCGCGGCGGGGGAAGATGCCAACTGGCGGATCACTGCTGTCGCGCACCGCGTGGTTCACGGCGGGAGCGATTACGTGGCGCCGGTCGTCGTCACGCCCGGCATTCTGGCTGATCTGAGGGCGCTGGTCCCGCTCGCGCCGCTCCACCAGCCCCATAATCTCGCCGCGATCGAGGCCGCCGCGCGTCTGACCTCCGGCGCGCCGCAGATCGCCTGCTTCGACACGGCCTTCCATGCCGGGCGCGCGCCGGAGACGACGCATTTTGCCCTGCCGCGAGAGTATTTCGAGCGCGGCGTCCGGCGCTACGGGTTTCACGGCCTGTCCTACGAATGGCTCTCGCACCGTCTGGCCGAGGACCGCCCCGATCTGGCCGCCGGCCGCGTGATCGCCGCGCATCTGGGCAACGGCGCGAGCCTTTGCGCCATGCGAGAGGGCCGCAGCATCGACACGACGATGGGCATGACGGCGGTGGACGGGGTGCCGATGGGCACGCGCTCCGGCGCGCTCGATCCGGGCGCGATCCTGCTGATGATCCGCAGCTTCGGCATGACGCCGGAGGATGTCGAGGAGCTGATCTACAACCGCTCCGGCCTGCGCGGAGTCTCCGGCCTAACCAACGACGTGGCCGCGCTGCTGGAGGACGGCGGCGAGGCGGCGGCGTTTGCGCTGTCGCTCTTCTGCCACCGGGTGGCGCAGGCCGCCGCCGGGCTTGCCGTGTCGCTGGGCGGGGTCGATGCGATGATCTTCACGGGCGGGATCGGCGAGAACGCGGCGCCGGTGCGTCAGGCGATCATTGGGCATCTTCGAGTGCTGGGGCGGTTCGAGACGCTGGTTATCCCGGCCGATGAGGAGCGGATGATGGCGGTTCATGCGC
>JAUNRZ010000068.1:0-6537 GCA_030539455.1 Paracoccus sp. (in: a-proteobacteria)
CAAGCGCCATCGGCCCGCTGCGCGCCACCGACATGAACCGCGCGGCGTCGGGATCCGGGGTCATCTCGGGATCGAAGCCGACGTCCTGCCCGCGCGAGCGGTAGAACAGCTCGGCATAAACCAGCAGCTTCGCCTCGGGCCAGATCTCGCGCAGCATCAGCGTCTCGCCCCAGCCGGGATGACCGAAGATCAGATCGGGGTGGTAGCCGTGCCGGTCCCGCAGGGCGCGAGCGCCGCGCGCGGCCATATGCGCCCGCTCGAGCATCTGCGCCTGAAACCGCGCGACCGGATGCGAGACGGTGACCTCCTCGGGCGCGGCGTAGCGCACCACGCCCTGACGCGGCGCGCGCGGGTTGTTCTCGTCGGTCAGCGCCCGCACGTGATGTCCGCGCCGGGCCAAAGCGGAGGCGAGATGGACGAACTGGCCCGGAAAATTCTGATGGACGAGCAGAATTTTCATGCCGGCACCGGCCACTCAGCGCGCCCCGCCGCGAAACGCCGCGTCCATCAGATCGCGCGTATATTCGGTCTGCGGCGCATCGAAAATCTGCGCGGTCGGGCCCTGCTCGACCACGTCACCGGCGCGCATCACCATGATCTTGTGCGACATCGCGCGCACGACGCGCAAATCGTGGCTGATGAACAGGAACGCCAGCCCGTAGCGGCGCTGAAGCCCGCGCAAAAGCTCGACGATCTGCACCTGCACCGTCATGTCGAGCGCCGAGGTCGGCTCGTCCAGCACCACCACTTTCGGCCGCAGGATCATCGCGCGCGCGATCGCGATCCGCTGACGCTGCCCGCCCGAAAACTCGTGCGGGTAGCGGTGCATCGTGTCCGGGTCCAGCCCGACCTCTGCCATGATCTCGCGCACCATCTCGCGCCGGTCGCGCCCCTTCTCGACACCGTGCACGCCGAGGCCCTCGGCGATGATCTGCTCGACCGTCATGCGCGGGCTGAGGCTGCCGAACGGGTCCTGAAACACGATCTGCATATCGCGCCGCAGCCGTCTCAGCCGGCGCGCGGGCCAGGCCGAGATGTCCTGCCCGAGATAAAGGATCGGCCCCTCGCTTTCGATCAGCCGCATGATCGCAAGCGCCAGCGTCGTCTTGCCCGAGCCCGACTCGCCCACGATCCCCAGCGTCTCGCCCTCGCGCACCGAGATGCTGGCGCCGTTCACCGCCTTGATATGCCCGACCGTGCGGCGCAAAAGGCCGCGCTTGATCGGGAACCAGATGCGCAGATTGTCGGTGCTGACGATCTCGGCCGCGCCTTCGGGGACGGGCTCGGCGAGCCCGGTCGGCTCGGCGGCCAGCAGCTTGCGCGTATAGGGGTGGCGCGGATTGGCGAAGATCTCGTCCACCGGCCCCTGCTCGACGATCTGGCCGTCCTTCATGACGCAAACCCGGTCGGCGATCCGCCGCACGATGCCCAGATCATGGCTGATAAACAGCATCGAAAGCCGCTCGGACGCCTTCAATTCGGCAAGAAGATCAAGGATCTGCGCCTGAATGGTCACGTCAAGCGCCGTGGTCGGCTCGTCCGCGATCAAAAGCTCGGGGCGATTGGCAAGCGCCATCGCGATCATCACGCGCTGCCGCTGCCCGCCCGAAAGCTGGTGAGGGTAATCGGCGAGCCGCGTCTCGGGATCGCGGATGCCGACCTTGGTCAAAAGCTCGACAATGCGCGCACGCACCGCCGGCCCGCGCAGTCCCTGATGGAGCGAGATGCTTTCCGAGAGCTGCTTTTCCAGCGTGTGGAGAGGGTTGAGCGAGGTCATCGGCTCTTGAAAGATAAAGCTGATATCGTTGCCGCGAATGCCGCGCAGCACACGTTCCGGCGCGCCGATCAGCTCGGCGCCGTCATATTTGACCGAGCCGGAAAGCTGCGCCGAATCGCCCAGAAGCTGCGCGGTCGACAGCGCCGTGACCGACTTGCCCGAGCCCGATTCGCCGACCAGAGCGACAGTCTCGCCCCGCGCGATATGGAAACTGACATCGCGCACCGCGCGGTGCAGCTTGCCGTCCTGCGCGAAGCTGACATTCAGCCCGGTGACGGCCAGCACCGCATCCGCAGGCGCAGGCGGGGCCGGCTCGGCGTGGGCCTCGGGCGGGGTGTCCGGCGCGGCCCGGCCCTCCCCCCTCGCCGGCACCGCAGCCGGCGCGCCCGGCACAGGGATCACGGGCGCAAGCGCGGGCTCGGCCGGCGCGGCGGGATCACCCTTGCGGCTCATTTGAACGTCTTTCGTGGATCGAAGGCATCGCGGATCCCCTCGAAAATGAACACCAGAAGCGAGAGCATGATCGCGAAGGTAAAGAATGCGGTGAAGCCCAGCCACGGCGCGTTGAGGTTCTGCTTGGCCTGCAAGGCCAGCTCGCCCAGCGAGGGCGCGCCCGCGGGCAGCCCGTAGCCAAGATAGTCAAGCGCGGCGAGCCCCGCGATCGTGCCGGTCACAACGAAAGGCAGCATGGTCAGCGTCGCGACCATCGCGTTCGGCAGGATATGGCGGAACATGATCTTGCGGTCTGACACACCCAAAGCCCGCGCTGCCCGCACATATTCAAAGTTGCGCGCGCGCAGGAACTCGGCCCGAACCACCCCCACAAGCGCGGGCCAGCCGAAGAGAATCGTGATGAACACAAGCAGCCAGAAACTTCGCCCCAATATCGCAAAGAGGATGATGATGACATAAAGCGAGGGCGTGTTCTGCCACACCTCCATCACCCGTTGCAGCGTGATATCGGTGCGCCCGCCGAAATAGCCCTGAATGGCGCCCATCGCGATCCCGATGATCGAGGCGCAGACGGTGACGATCAGGGTGAACAGAACCGACGTCCGAAACCCGTAGATCACCCGCGCCAGCACGTCGCGCGACGAGCGGTCCGTGCCCAGCCAATGCGTGCTGTCCGGCGCGCTTGGCGCATGGCCGACATTGTTGATCGTGCGGTAATGATAGGGGATGAGCGGCCAGATCATCCAGCCGCGCTCGGCCTTCGGGATGTCGACCGAGCGGCTTTTGACCGCCGCCATGAAGCCCTCGGGGTCGTCGAGACATTCCTCGCGCCCGCCCGTGCGGATCAGGCAGTCGATCCCTTCATATTTGTAATCCGCCTCGGTCGCCATATCGCCGCCGAAGGTCAGCTCGGAATAGAAATTGCGGATCGGTGTGTAATATTCGCCCTGATACTTGATCAAAAGCGGCTTGTCGTTCGCCACAAACTCGGCAAACAGCGAGATCACGAACAGAACGCTAAAGATCACAAGCGACCAGAAGGCGCGGCCGTTGCGGCGGAAATTGCGCAGGCGGCGGCGGTTCAGCTCTGATATGGCCATCACCCCGCCCTCTTCTCGAAGTCGATGCGCGGGTCGATCAGCACATAGGTCAGATCCGACAGGATGCCGACCACGAGGCCAAGCAGGCCAAAGACGTAGAGCGTTCCGAAAATCAGCGGATAGTCGCGCGACACCGCCGCCTCGAAGCCGAGCCGGCCCAGACCGTCAAGCGAGAAGATCGTCTCGATCAGGATGGACGAGCCGAACAGCATCCCAAGGAACATCGCCGGAAAACCCGCGATCACGATCAGCATCGCGTTGCGAAACACATGGCCGTAAAGGACGCGCCGCTCGGTCAGGCCCTTGGCGCGGGCGGTGATAACATATTGCTTGTTGATCTCGTCGAGAAAGCTGTTCTTGGTCAGCAGCGTCAGCGTCGCGAACCCGGAAATCGAGGTCGCGATCACCGGCAGGGTGATGTGCCACAGATAATCCTTGATCTGCCCAAAGAGCGTCAGATCGGCGAAATTATCGCTCGTCAGCCCCCTGAGCGGGAAGATCCGCCAATACGAGCCGCCCGCGAACAGAACCAGCAGCAGCACCGCGAAAAGGAAAGCCGGGATCGCGTAGCCGACGATGATAACGCCCGAAGTCCAGCTATCGAAGGGCGTGCCGTCCCGCACCGCCTTGCGAATACCAAGCGGGATCGAGATCAGATAGGCCAGCAGCGTGGACCATAGCCCCAGCGTGATCGAGACCGGCAGGCGTTCAAGCACCGCATCCACCACCGAGACCGAACGGAACCAGCTCGTCCCGAAATCAAAGCGCAGATAATTGCCCATCATCGTGAAAAACCGCTGGACGGGGGGCTTGTCGAAGCCGAATTCGCGCTCGAGCTGGGCGATGAATTCGGGCGGCAGGCCCTGCGCGCCGGCATACTGGCTTTGCGCGCCTTGCTGCGCCTCGCCGCCGCCACCCCCTCCGGCGATATTGCGGAACACATCGCCCTCGCCCTGCATCCGCGCGGCGATCTGCTCGATCGGGCCGCCCGGCACGAACTGGGTAAGCGTGAAGTTAATCAGCATGATGCCGATCAGCGTCGGGATGACCAGCAGCAACCGCCGCAGAATATAGGCGCCCATTATACCTTACCGCTCGCTGCCTTCTTGGTGACCCGTTCAGCGCCTGAGCGCGCCCGAGCTTCTTAGCTGCGCCGCTTTTTCGGCGTTAATCCACCAGAAATCAAGCTCCCCGAGCGCATAGGGGGGCATGGTCTGCGGATATTCGTACTGATCGTAATAGGCGACGGTGTGGGTCGCCTTGTACCATTGCGGCACCCAGATATACAAAGACCGCAAGACGCGGTCGAGAACGCGGACACGAAGCTGAAGCTCTTCGCGCGTGCCGGCGGCGACGATCTGGTCGATTATCGCATCGACGGCGGGGTTCGACAGGCCGGTATTGCTGAACTCGCCATCGACGCCGTCCGAGCCAAAGCGCGAGATCAGCTCATCGCCCGGCTCATGGGCAAGCGCGATCCGCTGCGAGAGAATGTCGTAATCGCGCGTGCGGCGGCGGTTTTCATATTCCGCGTCATCGACTCGCGTGATCCGCGCATCAATCCCGACCGCGAGCAGATTCTCGACATAGGGGGCGAGAATACGCTCGAAAATATCGTCGCTTTCCAGGAACTCGACGCTGAGCAGCGCGCCCGCCTCGTTGCGTCGCAGCCCGTCAGAGCCAAGCGTCCAGCCCGCATCGTCCAGAAGCGCGGCCGCGACGCGCAGATTGTGCCGGTCGGGCTGGCGCGTGCTGCTTTCGGGCGGCAGCACCGCGTCGGCGGTCAGGATGTCAGAGGGCAGATCGGCGGCGAGCGGCTCGAGAATCGCGATCTCTTCCGGCGAAGGCGGGCCGGACGCCTCCATCTCGCTATTGCCCCAGAAGGATTCCACGCGCTCGTAAAGCCCGTAGAAAAGCGACTCGTTCGACCACTCGAAGTTGAACATCAGCCCGATCGCCTGACGCACCCGCGCATCGGCGAATTTCTCGCGCCGCAGGTTGAACCAGAAGCCTTGCGTGCTGACGCGCGAGCCGTCCTCGAGCACATCGCGCACGATCGCCCCGCTGCGCACGCCCGGAATATCGTAGCGCGTCGCCCAGAACACCGACGAGTTTTCATTGCGGAACGTGTATTCGCCGGCCGAGAACGCCTCGAACGCGGTATCGGCGTCGGCGAAATACTCGATCCGGATGCGGTCGTAATTGTTCCGGCCGCGATTGATCGGCAGATCGGCGCCCCAGTAATCGGGGTTCCGCTCATAGACGACATTGCGGCCCATATTGACCGAGGCGACACGATACGGGCCCGAGCCGAGCAGCGGCGTCGCCATGCTGTCGGCCAGATCGCGGTTGTTCTCCTCGAAATCCGCGCGCGAAAGCACCGGCAGCCCGCCGATCGTCTGGATCAACTCGCGGCGCGGATAACCCTCGACGAAATCGTAACGGATGCGCCGCTCGTCCAGCACCTCGGCCGATGCGATCTGCTGCGTGACGATATTGCGGAACGCCGACAAGCCCTTGTCGCGGAACGTTTCGTAGGAGAACATCACATCATCGGCCGTCAGGGGCGAGCCATCCGAGAAGGTGACGCCCTCCCGCAGATTGAAGATCACCCAGTCGCGGCTGGCGGGATATTCGATCGTCTCGCAGATCAGGCAATAGGCCGAGCCGATCTCGTCCGAGGTGCCCGTCAGCAGCGATTCCATCGGCCGCGAGGACAGCACTTCCGGCCGCCCCCTGATCGTATAGGGGTTGAAGCTGTCAAAGCCCCCGACCCACGCGGTCGAGAACTCGCCCCCCTTGGGCGCGTCGGGGTTCACATAAGGCAAATGGGTGAAATCGGCAGGCAGCGCGACATCGCCAAAGGTGCCGATCCCGTGCGAGATGATGATCCGGTCGGGATCGTCCGCGTCCGTGGCGGCTTCGGGCTGGGCGCTTGCATCGGTTGCGCTTGGCTCAGGGGCGGCCTGGGTGCTCGCCTCTGGGTCACTCGGAGCGGCAGTAGGGGCGGTGCCACTCTGGCCAGCGGCTGCCGCAGCATCATTTACGGCGGCATCAGCCGCACCGGGCGCGCCGGCCTGACTTGCCGCGCCGTCAGCGGGTGCAACACCCGCCGTTACCTCACTGCTCGGCGCCGCTGCGCCCGAGGCCGTCGCATCCGCGCCCCCCGCTGCACCGCCCTCAACACCCTGCGATTCGCTGGCCTCT
>JAUNRZ010000068.1:6637-11711 GCA_030539455.1 Paracoccus sp. (in: a-proteobacteria)
CGCATCCGCGCCCCCCGCTGCACCGCCCTCAACACCCTGCGATTCGCTGGCCTCTGCCACGGCCTCCGCCCCTGCCGAAGCGGGCGGCGCGTCACCCGCCATCACCGGCCCAGCGGCGCCGGCCATGATCAGAACAATCGCGAGTGCGGGCAGAGCGGAGCGGCTGGCGGTCATCGTGGATCTCTCCTTGGTTGACAGCAACGCTAAAACGCGCCCCGCCGCGCGATCAAGGGATTTACGGGGCCAGATGTCAGATTCGTGACCAACCGCCGCGTGAGGCGAAGCAAAGAGCGCAAAAGGCGCGGACGACAAGCGAGCGTGCGCGATAATCTCAAGTGTTTTGCACTAACCGCTATCGGCTTCACGGCCTCCGCGCCGTCACACCACGAAATGCGGCCTATCGACCGCCAGCAGCACGATACCCCGCCACACCGCGCCGCGCGCTAAAAAAGCGTGAACTTGCTCGATAAGTGCAGCGGGTTCGGTCCGCCCGATGCCGGAGTCGTCTCCGCGCCGCACACCGAAAACGCTGCGTTCTCTGACCCAAGCAGCTCGATGAGCCTCCGCCACATCGCGCCGCACGCAGGACAAGCGCGAACGTTCACGAAAAGCTCCGGGGGTTCGCATTACCCGATGTCAGAGACCTGCCCGCGCCCCCAGACCTCGAAACGCTGCGCGCTCTCACCCCGGCAACTTGATGAGCCCCCACCAAACCGCCCCGCGCGCTGCAAGACAAACGGGCCCCCGCACCCCGACCAGCCCCGCTCTCAACCGCCCCGCCACTCAAACCAAAACGGCGCCGCCCGAAGGCGACGCCGCATAATCTGCCACCGCTTGGCGCGGCCGGGTCAGGTGCCGGCGAGATAGGCGATGAGGTCCGCGCGCTCGTTCACGCTCGGGATGCCGCCGAAGCTCATCTTCGTGCCGGGCATGTAGTTGCGCGGGCTTTCGATGAAATCGCTGAGGTTTTCGGGCGTCCACACGCCCGGCATGTCCAGCGCCGCTTGCGAGTAGCTGTAGCCCGCCACCGACGCCTTGTCGCGTTCGACGACGCCGTCGAGATGCGGGCCGATCCCGTCGCTGCCGTCAAGGGCGTGGCAGGCGCGGCACTTGGCGAAGGCACGCTCGCCCCGCCCGGCATCGGCCGAAGCCAGCACTTCGGCGAAATCGACCTGCTCTTCCTCGGCGGGGGCGGCGGCGCTTGCCTCGACCGGGATGATATAGGCCTGGTTCAGCTCACCCTCTTCGGCGTGGTGCGCACCGCCGGGGGGGCCGACATGGTAAAGCCCCGAGGCAGCCCAGCTCGCCAGCATCAAAAACAGCAGCGCGCCGATAAAGGCACCTGCGGCCTTGGTGATGGTCATGGTGTTAAACATCAAACAGTCCCCGATCTGATGAGCCGTCAATCAGCGGTTTGTGTGTATCCGCTTTCCGTTGTTCGGTTCAAGGTGTAGTTGATTGCGCCAAGGCAGTTTTTCGCGACAATTCGTCCTACCGTCGCGCCCGCCACCATATCAGGAGCCGCCATGACAGCCAATCTTTGCATCGCGTTTCAGGGCGAGATGGGCGCATACAGCCACGAAGCCTGCCGCAACTGCTATCCCGAAATGGACGCGCTGCCCTGCCGGAGCTTCGAGGATGTGATCGAGGCGGTGCGCTCGGGCCGGGCCGGCCTTGCGATGCTGCCGGTCGAGAACTCGACCTATGGGCGCGTCGCCGATATCCACCATTTACTGCCGGAATCGGGGCTCCATATCATCGCCGAGACCTTCGTGCGGGTGCGCGTGGCCCTGATGGCGCGCCCCGGCGTCAGGCTGGGCGAGGTGCGCCATGTCCGCGCCCATCAGGTGCTGATCCCGCAGGCGAAGGGGTTTTTGGCCCATCATGGCATCACCTCCGAGGCCGCCGTGGACAGCGCCGGCGCTGCCGCCGATCTTGCCCGCGAGGATCGCCCCGGCGAGGGCGTGCTGGCGAGCGAGCTGGCGGCCGAGATCTACGGGCTCGATGTTCTGGCCCGCGATATCGAGGATTACGGCCATAACACGACCCGCTTTCTGGTCATGTCGCCGCGCCCCGATCCCGAGCGGCGGGGCGAGCACGGGATGCTGACCAGCTTCGTGTTCCGCGTCCGCAACATCCCGGCCGCGCTTTACAAGGCGATGGGCGGGTTCGCGACGAACGGCGTCAACATGACCAAGCTCGAAAGCTATATGGTGAACGGGATGTTCACCGCGACCCAGTTCTACGCCGATATCGAGGGCCATCCCGACGATGCGAATGTCCGGCTCGCGCTGGACGAGCTGGGCTATTTCACCTCGCATCTGAGCATCCTCGGAACCTACCCCGCCGATCCGCTTCGCAGCCAGCAAGCGGCGCAATATCAAAGCCTTGCGGGCGGTTCCTGATCTGCTTTATCTGGCCGCGATGGCGCCGTCCAGAAACTCGCCGATGCGTTTGTTGAATTTGCGTTGCAGTGCCGCCTTGCCGAGTTTGGCGGTTTGCAGCATCAGCCGGGCGCGCATGTTGCGCGGGCGCACGTCAAGCTCGAAGGTCAGACGCGATTTGGCTTTCGCGAGGGGGATCACGCTCATCACCACCTCCATGTCCAGCGGCTGCGAACGGCCATCCAGCGCGATCCGCTCGGGCCGGTCGAACTGCACGAGGTCCAGCTTGACCTCGCGCCGGCTGCCGCGCCAGTCGAAGGCGACATCCCAGCCCGCGCGCTCGTCACCCCCCGCGGCGCGGCGGCGCGTCTCGATCCCGCGGCGCAGCAGCATCCGCTCGATCCGGTCGAAATCCGCCACCGCGTCGAACATCTGGGCCGCGGGGATATCGCGGTCTTGTCGGGTCGAGAATTTCATACCTACGCCACTACGCAAACACATAAAGAGGTCCGACCCGCTTAATGGCCGACCTGCGCCAATACAAGGGCGAACAAGGTTATCGCGCCGCCAGCTCAGCTTAGGGTTGCACCTTTCGGCGCGGATTTTTACGCTCGGCGGCGCCAGACAGGTGAGAGGCGAGAGATGACCGCAACCCGCGCGCCCGAGCGCAACGGCGCTTTGGCCGCCCCCAGCCGGGTTCGCCTGCGCATTCTGGCAACCAGCGACATTCATATGCATTTGCTGGCGCATGATTACTATACCGGCCGCGAGACGCCGGGGCGCGGGCTTGCCCCGCTGGCGAGCGTCGTGGCGCGGCTGCGTGAGGAAGGGCCGGCGCTGCTTCTCGACAATGGCGATATGTTTCAGGGCAATCCCCTGGCCGATCATCTGGGCGAGGCGCCGCCCGAGGGGCTGCACCCCGCCATCGCGGTGATGAACGCGATGGGCTTTGACGCCGCAACGCTCGGCAACCACGATTTCGGCTATGGGCTGGACTGGCTGGAAGAGGTGATGGCGGGGGCGGCGTTTCCGATCATATCCTCAAATGCGAGCCTTGCCGCGCGGCCTACGCCGTGGCGCCGCACGATCCTGCTCGAGCGCCGCCTGCCGGATGCGGCCGGCCAGCTCCATCTGCTGCGAATCGGGATTTTCGGCGTCCTGCCGCCCCAGACCCCCAGCTGGGAGGCGGGGCTCGGCGGCGCGCTGAAGGTCGAGGACATCCTGACCGCAAGCGCGCGCGCCATCGCCGATCTGCGCGCCGAGGGCGCGGATGTGGTCATCGCGCTCGCCCATAGCGGCATCGGCCCCCCCGAGCCCGCGCCGCTGCTCGAGAACGCCGTCGCCGCGATGAGCCAGCTCGCCGGCCTCGACGCCATCATCGCCGGCCACGCGCATGAGTTGTTCCCGCCCGAATGCGACGGCGAGGGCCTCCTGAACGGCATCCCCGCCGCCATGCCAGGCTTCGCCGGATCGCATCTGGCCGAGATTATCCTCGAGCTGGAGCGATCGGAGGCTGCGGACTTGCCCGAACCTGCCAAGGGCTCACGAGTGGCCGGCTCGCCGCCACGCGCAACTGCCTCGCGGACAGTTCATACGATTGGCCAGACGAGCGCGAGAGCCCCCGAGCCGCACCCTCTCGCTCCCGATGCCGCTGCCTCGCCAACTGTGCAGGGAGGCGCGCCAGACCCCGACCGGTATTCTCACGCCAACGATCAGGCGTCAGCCTCGCCGCCCAGCCCAAGATGGCGCCGGGTCGGCGGGCGGGCGCGTTTGATTGCGGCCAAGGGGGCGGCGCCTGCGCATATTGCCGCGCTCGTCGGGCCGGCGCATCGCGCGACGCTCGCCGCCATTGCGCGGCCGGTGGCGCGTACTGACACCGCGCTGTCGTCCCATTTCGCGCTGCTGGGTGCCGATGCCGGCCTGCGCCTCATCGCGGCGGCCAAGCGCGCGCATCTAGCGGCGCTTCTTGCGCGACAAGGCGGGCCGGAGCTGCCGATTCTCTGCGCCGTCTCGCCGTTTCGCGCGGGCGGGCGCGGGGGGCCGCTCCACTATACCCATGTCAGGCCGGGGGTCATGCGCCTGTCGGACATCGCCGAGCTTTACCAGTTCACCAACCATCTGACCGCCGTGATCGCGACCGGCGCGGCGCTGCGGGGCTGGCTCGAGCGCGCCGCCTCGATCTTCGCGCAAATCGCGCCGGGCGCCGCGCCGGAGCCGCTGATCCGGCCCCAATTCCCCGCCTATCAGTTCGATGTCATGGACGGGCTCGCCTACGAGATCGACCTGAGCGCGCCGCCCGCCTTCAACCCCGATGGCACGCCCACCGGCGCGCCGGGCCGTATCCGCAACCTGAGCGAAAACGGCCGCGCGCTCCACCCCGAGGACGAGTTCATCGTCGCCACCAACAGCTACCGCCTTGCGGGCGTTTCGCTTTACGCCTCGCTACCCGATCAGACGCGCCATCTGCTGAACGCCGGGCCCGTCCGCGACATCCTCCGCGATTACTGCGCCTCCGAGGGGCAGCTCGCGCCGAGCGCCGCCCTGCCCTTCCGCCTGATCGCCCCGCAAAGCGCGAGCGCGATTTTCGACACCTCACCCGATGCGGACCCGAACGCCAGCCCGCTACCGCTCGCGCTGCTTGGGACGACTGCGGAAGGCTTCGCGCGCTATCGCGTCTGTTTCTAGGCGGC
>JAUNRZ010000243.1 GCA_030539455.1 Paracoccus sp. (in: a-proteobacteria)
GAACATGATCCCCTGATCGCCCGCGCCATGTTCCTGCACGCCGCCCCAGATATGGTTCGACTGCTCGTGCAGCACGTCCTGCACGATGCAGTGTTCCCAGTGAAATTTCTCTTGCTCATAGCCGATATCGCGGATCGTCTCGCGCACGATCTGCGGGATGGCGCCCTTCATGGCGGTCAGGCGTTCGGGGTCAGCGAGCCCGGCCTCGCCGCCCACAACCACCAGATTGGTCGTCGCGAAGGTCTCGCAGGCGACGCGCGCGGCGGGGTCTTCGGCCAGAAAAGCGTCCAGCACCGCGTCCGAGATCTGATCGCAGACCTTGTCCGGGTGCCCCTCGGAAACGGATTCCGAGGTGAAAATATAGTTCCGTCGTGCCATGAGGTTTGCTCCGTTAACATTACGCCGTCACGCCAGGAAGCCGTTGTGACGGTCACGCGCCGCGATAGACAAGCCGCCCGGCATCGTCAATAGCGCGCAAGAGTTAAGATCGGGTTAGCCCCGCCGCCTTGCGCGCCAGAACGCCCCCGCAAGCACGAAAAGCGCCAGCGTGAGGGTCGGCGCGGGCCCGGCGCGCAGCCAAAGCGTCGGCGGCAGGGGGGCGGGCAGGGCGGCGTCGATATGGCCGGTCTCGCCAAGCCCCAAGCGTGCCGTGACGCGCCCGTAAGGGTCGATCACCGCCGAGACGCCCGTATTGGCCGCGCGCAGCAGCGGCAGCCCCGTCTCGATCGCCCGCAGCCGCGCCTGAGCGAGATGCTGATAGGGGCCGGAATATGTCCCGAACCACGCGTCGTTGGTGATCTGCAAAAGCCACTCGGGCCGCTCTTGTCCGCGCAGATGCTGGGGGAAAATCGCCTCGTAACAGATCAGCGGCTGCGCGGGCGGAAGGCCGGCAAGGGACATCACCTGCGGGCCGCGGCCGCGCGCATAGCCAAAGCTCGCCCTAGCCGCAAACGCGCCGATCCCAAGCCGGGCAAGCTGGGCGCCGAAGGGCAGATACTCGCCGAACGGGACGAGGTGGAACTTGTCGTAGATGAGACCCACCGCGCCCGATTCGTCGATCTCGATCAATGAGTTGTAGTACTCGCCCGCCTCCTCGCGCTGAATGCCGAGGATGACCGGCGCGCCGGCTGCCGCGCCAATCGCGGGCAGCGCCTCGCCGCCGTGGTTCAAAAGGAACGAGACCGCCGTTTCCGGCCAGATCACCGCATCGGGGCGGCGCGCGCCCGGCGCGGGGGGGGCGGCCGATTCGATCAGCAGACGCTCCCAGAAGATGAGCGCCCATTCAGGGTCCCATTTCAGCGCCTGATCCGCGTTTGGCTGGACGAGCCGCAGGATGATGTCGCGATCGGGCTCTGTCGGCGCGCCAAGCCGCGCGCTGCCCGAAAACCAAAGCGACAAGACCAGCATCGCGCCGAACATCGCCCCGCCAAGCGCGCCGCGCGGGCGGCCGCTGCGCGCGAGGATGCTCGGCAGGGCGGCAGCGGCGAGGGTCAGCGCCGAAAGCCCGATCGCTCCGATCTGCGCGGCTGATTGGGCGACCGGCGTGTCCACCCAGATCTGGCCGAGCTGCGCCCAGGGGAATCCGGTGAAAATCCAGCCGCGCAGCCAGTCCGAGAGCAAAAGCGCCGCCGCAAATGCCGCCGCGCGCGGCTGGCTTCCGCCGCGCCTTGTCAGGGCGCCGGCAACCGCGCCCGGCACGGCCCAGAACAGCCCGCCGCCAAGCGCCATCAGGACAAGCGCGAAGGGGGCCATCCAGCCATAGCGCTCGGGCTCGACCAGAAACGGGTGGATGATCCAGAAAAGCGCGACCGCGAAAAAGCCGGTGCCGGCGGCGAGCGCGATGGCAAACCCGGTGCGCGCACTGGTTGCGCGGGCGCCAAAACGCCAGATGATCGCGCCGAGCGCGAGCAGGCTCAGCGGCCAGAGACCCCACGGGGCCAGCCCGAGCGCGGCAAGCGCGCCCAGCCCCGCATCCGCCGCGCGGGCAGGTGCGGCGCGGTAGAGCGCGCCGCGCATCGCTCAGCTATCGGCAGCGCCCGGCGTCGCCGCGCTGTCTGGTGC
>JAUNRZ010000069.1 GCA_030539455.1 Paracoccus sp. (in: a-proteobacteria)
AGATGAACAGGAACAGCGTCATGATATAGGGGAAATAGCGCAGCCCCTCTTTGCCGGCGATATCCTCGATCATCTTGTGGATCAGCCCGTAGATCAGCTCGGCCACCGATTGCAGCCGGTTCGGGATGATCGCCCGCCCGCGCGTGCCAAGAACCAGAAGGCCGATCACCGCGACCGCGCAAAGCAGCATCCACAGCGTCGCATTGGTGATCGTGTACCAATGCACCGGCCCGTCGCCGAACAGGGGCCGCACCACGAACTGGTCCATCGGTTTGAAAGTCAGTGCCACTGTCTCAGTCCCTCTTGCGCGCGGCGGGCTCGCCCGCCTTGGTCGTCTCTTGTCCCGGCTTCGGCGCGTTCATCTCGCGCGCGGTCCGCATCATCACATTCACACCGGCCGCAAAGCCCAGCAGCAGGAAGATGACGAGCAGCACCGGCCTTGTCCCGAACAGCGTGTCGAGCCCGTAGCCGATGCCAAAGCCGATCCCCAGACCCGCGACCAGCTCTGTCACCATGCGCCAGGCGACATGGGCGTTCGAGAGGCCAGCCATGGCCGAGGGCGCATCCTTGCCGGCGGAAAGCTCGCCTAGCCGTCTCTCGAGGCGCCTGAGACGCTCGGCGGCGTCCGCGTCAGGGTCTTGATCCGGCTTTGTCACTCATCCCGCGCCGCTTGCACGGCCCCGTCATCGTTTGGGGCGTGATAGGGGGTGATGGGCGATGAGTCAACCCGGAGGGCGGCACGTTTATCGTTTTGTTTTTGATGGATAAAATTTCGCGCGCTGCGCTGCGTTCCGGCTTGCCTGGCGTGGCGGGCTGGCGCATTATTCAACCGCAAAGTTGAACGATATGGATCGAAACTGCGTGCGCGCCGACCCTGAACAGCAGCTCGACATGATCTTCGCCGCGCTCGCCGATCCGACGCGGCGGCGGATCATGTCGATGCTGCTCGAGGACGACATGGCGGTCAGCGACGTCGCCGCGCCCTTCGAGATGAGCCTCGCCGCGATCTCGAAACATCTCGGCGTTCTGGCTGCGGCGGGGCTCATCCGTCAGGAACGGCGCGGGCGGATCACATGGTGCCAGATCGAGCCCGACAGCCTGCGCCGCGCCTCGATCTGGATGCAGGGCTTCGGCCAGTTCGACCCGGTCGATCTTGACGACTTCGAGCGGTTCTTGGCAGGTGAGCTGGATGTGACCACAAAGGAATAACCAGTGACCCGTTTTACCGCCGCCCTTGCCGCTGTCACCGCCCTGACCTCACCCGCCTTTGCCAACGATGCCTGCGCCCCCGGCGCGGTAATGAGCTATCCGGTTGAGGATGTGGTGCTGGACCAAGGGCGCGCGCTGCGGCAGTTCGACCGGGACTATGGCGATCCGCGTTCTGAAGATGCTCTGAACATCGACACACAGCCCGAAATAGCGGAGCTGCGGGCCGCTTTTCTGGCCGATGAGCACCATCTCCGGCGGGATGCGATCCTTTTGGCGGGTCTTGCCGATTATCTTCTGACCGAGCTTTACCCGCTCGAGACGCTGACGACAGTTATCGATCCCGACATCGCGGCCGCTATGGTCAAGGCGCTCGACAATAGGGGCCATGGCGCGATTGCCGATCTGATCCGACAGGCGGACGCATTGTTCGATGGCGAAACCGATCTGCGAAATCGCCAGCATAGCGTGGCCTATATGTTTGGCACTGGCGGCGAGATCTCACCCTATATCGAGCAGGGAAAGAAATTTCTCGCGCTCGAGGACAAGCTTATACCCTACAGAGCTGCCATTCTTGAAACCGCGACAGATCTCTTCATGAGCGACGACAAGCTTGGCGCAATGATCGAGGCCGAACACAGGGCCGCAGATCGAGGTAAGCGGCTTTTCTGGGCGCTGCGGCAGGTTGTCAACTGCAACACCGATCCAAGGTTTATTATCCCCCCGGACCTGCTGGAAGCGTTCCCACAGCCGCAGCGCGACCTGCTGGCACTCTTTCCGTTCCGCCAACCAATGTCGGATACGAATTTCTTTTACTATTTTGATTATCAGACAGACACTTCCAGGCAAAGAAACATGCCCGTCTCCGAGAGTATCCGAGCAATGGACCGGAACGGCCTGCCGGATCATGCCCAGGCACTGCGTGAATTGTCGATTATCTTCCTGGGTGAAAACGGGTTGTTTGTCGGCGAAGAGATGGACGATCTATATATGCGCTATCGGGCCGTCGCAGATATGGACGACGCCACCGAGGACCGCATTTTCGAGCTTTCGCGTGTCTTCTCAGACGCCCCGGTCTGGGATGACATGATCGAACTCGCCATCTCATCCGGGTTCATGCCCGAATTGGCGGAAGCGCCGGAATAGCGAAAGACGGCACGGGAGCCTCCCGCGCCGTTTTCCCTACTTACGCGGCTCGCGGCATGTCGTCTGCGCGCAAGGCGGGGGATTCGTATTCGTAATATTCGAACATCTGCTCCAGAACGCGGAGCGCTTCGGCGCTTTTGCGTGCGCTCTGGCCCTCGGGGCTGGTGGCTTGCTTGGTCGTCATCGTGGGCCTCTGTCAGTCAGAAGTCCCCCCTCTGCGCAAAAATATGCGCCGCGCCGCAGCGATTCAAGCTGCGACGCGGCGTAACCTGCCATGCGCAGGGCGCAGATCAGACGATCCGGTCCACCAGCAGATGCTTGATCTCGGCGATCGCCTTGGCCGGGTTCAGCCCTTTCGGGCAGGTCTGCGTGCAGTTCATGATCGTGTGGCAGCGGTAAAGCTTGAACGGATCATCGAGCGCGTCCAGCCGCTCGGCCGTTGCCTCGTCGCGCGAATCGATGATCCAGCGATAGGCGGTCAGCAGCGCAGCCGGCCCGAGAAACCGCTCGCCATTCCACCAATAGGACGGGCAGGCGGTCGAGCACGAGGCGCAAAGAATGCACTCGTAAAGCCCGTCGAGCTTCTTGCGGTCCTCGATCGACTGCTTCCATTCCGCCCCCGGCGTCGGCGAGGAGGTCATGAGATACGGGTTCATGCTGGCGTGCTGCGCGTAGAAATGCGTCAGATCCGGGACCAGATCCTTGACGACCGCCATATGCGGCAGCGGGTAGATCGCGACATCGCCCTTGATCTCGTCCATGCCGTAGATGCAGGCGAGATGATTGCCGCCATCGATATTCATCGCGCAGGAGCCGCAGATCCCCTCGCGGCACGAGCGGCGGAAGGTCAGCGTCGGGTCGATCTCGTTCTTGATCTTGATAAGCGCGTCCAGAACCATCGGCCCGCAATTATCCATATCGACGAAATAGGTATCGAGCCGCGGATTCTCGCCCGTGTCGGGATCCCAGCGATAGATCTTGAACTTGCGCAGATTGGTGGCGCCAGCGGGTTTCGGCCACGTCTTGCCGACGCGGATCTGGCTGTTCTTGGGCAGGGTGAGCTGAACCATTGGGTTTTCTCCTGTAGGTCAGACCGCGCCTTGGCGGTAGATATCATAGGGGATGTTCGCGTGCGGAAAGCCCCGCGCGAATTTCCCGAGTTTGGCGGTGACATGCGGATAGCGCTTTTTCGCGACGGTCCGCAAAAGAGAGCTGTCCTTGAGGTTCTTGGGCAGATCCTCGGTGATCCATTGCTCGGGGCGCGGCAGCACCCAGGGCATGAAGCCGTTCTGGCACAGCCAGTCGCCCCAGGCGTAATCGACATAGCCGGCGCAGGGCTCGACCTCGGACAAAGGCGGCAGGGCGCGGCCATAGGCGATGGCGGTGCCGGTGCCGACCATCGTGGCACCGGTGATCTCGGCGAGCGGTTTGTTGAACGGGTAGACCGTCCACTTGCCATCCTGATACCCGCCGCCGAAATAGCCGAAAATATGCTTCGCGCCGTCCATCCGGGCGATGCTTTCCAGCGTTCTCGCCACGTAATCAGGCGGGTAGCCGATATCGTCGTCGATCAGAAAGACCAGATCATCCGGGTCCGGCGTGAACCAGAACTTGCCCGCATCCTTGACGTCGCGATCGGGGATCACGGTCGTGATCTTGTCGTTCTTGGCGAGATAACCCGGAATATCCTGATACTCGTTCAGCACGATGAACAGCTGATCCACCTGCGGCACGATCGCATCCACCACGCGCCGCAAGATGCGGCGGCGCAGGGGGAACGTGGCGAGATGGGCGCGGATCATCCGCCTAGCCGCGCCAACGCGGTTGCTGGTGGAGCGGGCGCGTGGGCATCTCGCCCGAGCGGCGCTGCACGCAGCGGGCGAACACATCGGCCGGATCGCGGCCCATGATGTAGTCCGAGCTGACCTCGAGCTTGACCCCGGCGCGGGTCGTGGTCGCGCCCGAGCCGAGCCCGACGCCGATATGCGCCTCGCCGCGCGGGCGGGCGGCAAGCTCGGCATCGCGCAGGCAGACCGTCTCGGCATCCGCAACCGAAAGCGGGCCGCACCCGGCCAGCACCGCCGCGCCAAGCAGCGCAGCGGCAGGCGCGATATGTCGCAAGCGTCGCATCACGCGGCTCTTACGCCGTCGCCGCGACGCGGGCGATGCACTGGCTGGTCGCCGGGCGGCGCACGACCGCGGCCACCGCGTTCGCGGTCGCTTCGGTGTTCGAGGCGGCGCGGGCGATGTCGGCGATCTCGGCCATGCTGGCGTTGTTCACCACGCAATCCGTGTAGGGCGCGACGTTCACGCCCGGCAGGCGACGGGCCATCTCGCGGTTGATCGCGGTGCGCGCGACGGTGCGGGCGGCCGCGTCCACCGTGGTCGTGGGCGGGGTCGGCGCCGGAGCGGGCGCAGGCCGCGGGGCGGGCGGCGCGACCGGAGGCGCCGCGGGGGTCACGGGCGCGACGCACCCGGCCAGAACAAGGGCAACCGCCCCCAGAGAGAGAATATGACGCATCAGTATACCCTTTTCTTCGGTGCGATCTTTTGCAGATCAATTCCACCTTCGTCGGCTTTGCTCAGCGGATCAAGATGCACAGGCCGGTAAGCCAGTTCAACTTTTTCGTCATGGACCCGCGCGAGCGAGTGTTTGCGCCACTCTTCGTCATTGCGCTCGGGCCAGTCCTCATGGGCGTGGGCGCCCCGGCTTTCCTTGCGCGCCTCGGCGGCGACGATGGTGGCAAGCGCGTTCGGCATGAGGTTCGTCAGCTCAAGCGCCTCCATCAGATCCGAATTCCAGATCAGGCTCCGGTCGGTGACTTTGAGATCGCCCATTTTCGCGGCGATGGCGGTCATTTTCTCCACCCCCTCGGCAAGCGTTGCATCGGTGCGGAACACGGCCGCGTCCGCCTGCATGGTGCGCTGCATCTCGTCGCGAAGCTGCGCCACCGGGATCGTGCCGTCCGCGTTACGGATAGCGTCGAACCGCGCGAGGATCGCATCGACGGCGCCTTGATTGGTGGCCGGGACCGAGGCGTCCCGGTCGATGATCTCGCCCGCGCGGATCGCGCTTGCGCGGCCGAACACGACAAGGTCGATCAGCGAGTTCGAGCCGAGCCGGTTCGCGCCATGCACCGACGCGCAGCCCGCCTCGCCCACTGCCATCAGGCCGGGGAAGATGCGGTCGGGATCGCCCTCGGCGGGGTCCAGAACCTCGCCCCAGTAATTCGTGGGGATCCCGCCCATATTATAGTGAACCGTCGGCAGGATCGGGATCGGCTCTTTGGTGACATCGACGCCGGCAAAGATCTTGGCCGATTCCGAGATGCCCGGCAGACGCTCATGCAATGCCTCGGGCGGCAGATGCTGGAGGTTCAGGTGCATGTGGTCCTTGTTCGGCCCGACGCCCCGCCCCTCGCGGATCTCGATCGTGATGCAGCGCGAGACGACATCGCGGCTGGCGAGGTCTTTATAGGTCGGCGCGTAACGCTCCATAAAGCGCTCGCCTTCGGAGTTGGTCAGATAACCGCCCTCGCCGCGCGCGCCCTCGGTGATGAGACAGCCCGAGCCGTAAATGCCGGTCGGGTGGAACTGCACGAACTCCATGTCTTGCAGCGGAAGGCCGGCGCGCGCGACCATCCCGCCGCCGTCGCCGGTGCAGGTATGGGCCGAGGTCGCGCTGAAATAGGCGCGCCCGTAACCGCCGGTCGCCAGCACGACCATTTTCGCATTGAAGACATGGATCGTGCCGTCATCGAGCTTCCAGCACACAACGCCGGTGCATTGCCCGTCCGTGATGATGAGATCGAGCGCGAAATATTCGATGAAGAACTCGGCATTGTTCTTCAGCGACTGCCCGTAAAGCGTGTGCAGGATCGCGTGGCCGGTCCGGTCGGCGGCCGCGCAGGTGCGCTGCACCGGGGGGCCTTCGCCGAATTCGGTCGTGTGGCCGCCGAAGGGACGCTGATAGATCTTGCCCTCTTCGGTGCGCGAGAAGGGCACGCCGTAATGCTCCAGCTCGTAAACCGCCTTGGGCGCCTCGCGCGCGAGATATTCCATCGCGTCGGTATCGCCGAGCCAGTCCGAGCCCTTGACGGTGTCATACATATGCCACTGCCAGTGATCGGGCCCCATATTCGACAGCGAGGCCGCGATGCCCCCCTGCGCCGCAACCGTGTGGCTGCGGGTCGGGAACACCTTGGTGACGCACGCTGTGCGCAGCCCCTGCTCGGCCATGCCGAGCGTCGCGCGCAGACCCGCGCCCCCCGCGCCCACAACAACGACGTCATATTGATGCGTTTCGACGGTATATTTTTCGGTAACGGACATCTTCTGACCTCAGTTCAGCGGCGCGGCAAGCGCCATGCGGGCAAGGGCGTAAACGGCGAAGGCGACCACGGCCCAGCCGAACACCGAGGCGGCGATCAGCCCCGCCTTGCGGGCGGTGCCGTGCAGGTAGTCGTCGATCATGATGCGGGTGCCGCGCATGAAATGGACCATCCCGACGATCAGGAAAAGCCCGGTCACGACCGCGGGATAGGGGCGCCCGAAATAGGCGAGCACGCCCTCGCGGGGCAGGCCGATCGCCGAGCCGACAACCAGCAGGAATGCCGGGGTGAGAATGGCGAGACCGACCGCCGAGACGGTCATGAACCAGTGATGCTCGGTCCCGGTGCCGCTTGCGCCAAGGCCCTGCGCGGCTTTGCGAGGCGTGATGAATCGCATGGTAACGCCCTTCTTCAGAGATAGAACAGGATCAGCGTCAGCAGCGTGAGAACGCCCGACGCGATGACGATGGCCCAGGCGAGCTTGTCCGCCTCGCGCAGTTCGAGCCCAAGCCGCGCGTCGTAGATCAGATGGCGGATGCCGGCGCAGAAATGATACCACAGCGACCAGACCGAGGCCCACATCACGATAAAGCCGAACCAGCTATGCATCACGCGGTCGGCGCGGGCGAACTCGACCCCGCCTTCGGCCGCCGAGACCAGCCACCAGACCAGCAGGATGATCCCCGCCAGCATCGCATGGCCGGTGATGCGCGTCAGGATCGAGGTGATCGCGGTGATCGGCAGTTTATAGACCGTAAGATGCGGTGAAAGCGGCCGGTTGCCACGATTCACATCAGCCATTGTGTCGCCCCCTTGGATATGTCCGCTGCCCGCACAGCGAGGCTGGACCTCGCGCGCGGGCTGGCTGGTTTGGTGCTGTCTTACGACTTTATTCGCAATTGTCACGCGGCAAAGTCCAGAGCTTCGGTCAATTTTTCCGATTACGAGCGGCCCTTGGCGCGCGAGGGGCGGGCAGTGCGGCGGGGCCTTGAGGCGCTATTTCGGCATCAACGCCCAGTAATCGAGATCGAGCAGAATGTCCGGCAGGTATTTCCCCGCACCGTCCTTCAGCGCGAAATCGCCGCTGCTGCCCTTGGTCGCCACAAGCCGCAGGCGGATGGCACCGACACCTGGCGCCTCCGTCTCGGCAAGGTCCAGCACCTCGGACCACGCCCGCACCGTGTCACCTGCAAAACAGGGGTTTGCGTGCGCGCCGGCGTTCAGCGCGGCGATCATCTGCGCGTTCGCGAGCCCGTTGAAGGACAGCGCCCGCGCCATCGAGATGATATGCCCGCCATAGATCAGCCGCCGCCCATCCTCACGCGCGGTCGCGTCGAAATGGACCTTGGCGGTGTTCTGCCACAGGCGGGTGGCGAGCATATGCTCGGCCTCTTCGACCGTCACGCCGTCGATATGGTCGATCTTCTCGCCCACCGCGTAATCGGCCCAGCGATAGGGCTCTCCGGCGAGATCGAAATCATAATCGCTGAAATCGAGGCCGGCGGGGATCACCAGATCTTCGGCCGCGACGGCGCCCGGAAGATCGGGGATCACGGTTTCGGGCGCCGGGGCGGCGGCGTCGCGTTTGCGGACCATCACCCAGCGGACATATTCCAGCACCGCCTCTCCGGTCTGGTTCAGACCGCGCGTGCGGACATAGACGACGCCCGACTTGCCGTTGCTGTTCTGTTTCAGCCCGATCACCTCGGACTCCGCCCGCAGCGTGTCGCCGGGCCAGACCGGGGCCAGAAACCGCCCTGCTGCATAGCCGAGATTGGCAACGGCGTTCAGTGAAATGTCGGGCACGGTCTTGCCGAACACGACATGAAACGCGGCCAGATCGTCGATCGGGCTGCCATCGAGCCCGCAATCCGCCGCGAATTCATCGCTGGAATAAAGCGAGTGGCGGGCGGGATAAAGCGCGTGATAAAGCGCCCTTTCGCCCTCGGCCACGGTGCGGGGGACGGCGTGGCGGATCACCTCGCCGAGGCGGTAATCCTCGAAGAAGCGGCCGCGATTGGTCTTGCTCATTGCTCGCCGAGCTTCATCTCGGGGTGATACTCGGCCTCGACCTCCTTGACGACCGGCTGGGCCATGCGCATCACGCCCTTGACCGGATCGAACGCCATTGCCGGGCTGCCATGCAGCGACCAGCCCTTGGACAGCGCCTCGGACACGCGATGGCAGAAGCGCGAGGTGTCGTCCTCGGTGATGCAGCGGTAGAGTTTGGTCATGTCATGCTCCTCCGAACGGGTTGGGGCCGATCCACATATGGATAAGCGCGATGATCGCGAACACCGCGATCGTCGCGATAATGGCGGGGATGTCGCCCTTGATCGGCCAGGGCGCGCTATGCGCGGGCGCGCCGGCGCGCAGGGCGCGGTTGATCGCGATCATCTGCACGACCGCCCAGGCGAGCAGCCCGCCGAAAAGGATTACCGAGGCCAGATCGCCGTTCACCAGCAGATGCGCGAAGGCCCATGTCTTGAACGCGATAAGCTGCGGGTGACGCATCCCGCGCGTGATCCGCGTCTGCGCGCCCGATGCGACAAAGAGATAAACCGCGATCAGCATCAGCAGATTGTTGATATGGGTCAGAAAGAGCGGCGGCGACCAGACATGGACATACGCCGCGCTGCGATAGCCGATCACCATCAGGATCACCGACAGAACCAGCCCCGCCGCCACTGCCGCACGGCCCGAATCGCCCATCGAGGCGCGCTGCGCGGGCGCGGCCCGCTTGAAGAGATGCGCGGCCCACCAAAGCGCCACGCCGAGGATCAACAAGAACATCTGGCTCTCCTTTGGCTCGATGCGCGGTCAGTCTCTCACGCCGCGCCCATCGCTTCAATCGCCTCGGCCTTGGCGAGCGTCGCCTTCGCGGTCTCGACATGAAGGTTCTCGACGATCCGCCCGTCCACCACGGCGACCCCCTGCCCCTCGGCCTTGGCGGCCTCGAACGCCTCGATCTGGCGGCGCGCGAGCTCGATCTCGGCGTCCGAGGGGGCGAAGGCCGCGTTCGCGATCTCGATCTGGGAGGGGTGGATCAGGGTCTTGCCGTCAAAGCCCATATCGCGCCCCTGCTCGCATTCCGCGCGCAACCCGTCCTGATCCTTGAAGGCGTTATAGACGCCGTCGACGATGATCTTGCCGTGTGCGCGCGCGGCCAGCAGGCACAGGCCCAGCCCGGCCATCATCGGCAGGCGGTCGGGGCGCGGGCGGCTGCCGAGCTCCTTGGCGAGATCATTGGTGCCCATCACCATCCCCTCAAGCCGCGGATGCGCCGCGATGGGGCCGGCGTTCAACATCCCCGAGGCGGTCTCGAGCATCGCCCAAAGCGGCGCGGCGGGCAAAAGCGCCGCCGCCGCGTCCAGATCGGCCGGGCGCGAGACTTTCGGGATCAGCACCGCATCCGCGCCGGTCGCGAAGGCCCGCGCATCGGCCTCGCCCCATTCCGTGTCCAGCCCGTTGATCCGCACGATCCGCGCGCGCCGCCCGTAATCATCGCGCAGCGCCCGCGCCAGCATCTCGCGCGCGCCGGGTTTTTCGGACGGCGCAACCGCGTCCTCGAGATCGAAGATGATCGCATCGGCGGCCAGATCGCGGGCCTTCTCCATCGCGCGCGCATTTGCGGCGGGGATATAGAGAACCGAGCGGTAGGGTCTTGTCATCGAAAGCTCCTTCTTGCGCGCGCCAAACCTGCCGCGCGTGGCCTTCAGGCGCAAGCTGTTTCGACGCGCGCCGGGCGCTAGAACAGGCCCGACCAGATCAGCTTCAGCGAGACAAGAAGCAGCGCCCATGTGATGAAGGCGTAAAAGATATGCGTTGGCAGAACGCGCACGATCCTGACCCCGATCCAGACGGAGACAAGCGCAGGCAGGCACAAGATCGCCGCGATCTGAAGATTTGCCGCCGAGAACTGGCCAAGCGCCGCGTAGGGGACCAGCTTGACGATGTTGACGATGGCAAAGAACACGGTCGTCGTGCCGGCATAGGCAATGGCGGGCAGGCCGAGCGGCTGGACATAGATCTGGTAGGGCGCGGCGCCGTTATGGCTCACGAAGCTCGTATAGCCGGCGATCACGCCCCAGAAGCTCCCCGCGCCGAGCCGCGGGGCGGATGCGCCGCCGGGCCGGGCGCGCGCGAGAATCCGCACGGCGTAGACAGCGCCGATCAGCCCGATAATCAGCCCGATGATCCGGTCGCTCACCAGATGCGCCGTCGCCCAGCCAAGCGCGATCCCCACAACCGCGCCGGGCAGCAATGTCGCAAGAACGCGGCGGTCCCATGCTTTGCGGTAGGCGATCAGCCCGCCCATATCCGAAGCGATATAGACCGGCAGCAGCAGCGCCGCCGCCTGAACGGGCGGCATCACAAGCGCCAGAACCGGCACGGCGAGCGATCCGACCATCATCAGCCCGCCCTTGGCGAGGCCGACAAGCGACGCGCAGATCACCGCGAGCACCCATTCTGTTAACGATAACGCCAAATTTCCGCCGCCATCCTGCCCTCTGCCCCGCGCCTGATCGCGCTTGCAAGCCCTCGCAACAGGGCTTAACCCGATCCGCGAATGATTGAACATACTCCCGGAGGTTAAAATGGCTCGACCCAAGATTGCTCTGATCGGCGCAGGTCAGATCGGCGGAACTCTGGCCCATCTGGCGGCAATGAAGGAACTGGGCGACGTGATCTTGTTCGACATCGCCGAAGGGGTGCCGCAGGGCAAGGCGCTCGATATCGCGCAATCCGGCCCGTCCGAGGGCTTTGACGCCGCCATGAAGGGCACGAGCGATTATGCCGACATCGCGGGCGCGGATGTGTGCATCGTGACCGCGGGCGTTCCCCGCAAGCCGGGCATGAGCCGCGACGATCTTCTGGGCATCAACCTCAAGGTGATGA
>JAUNRZ010000070.1 GCA_030539455.1 Paracoccus sp. (in: a-proteobacteria)
CCGTATTTCGACAGGCTGACCGTCAGCCGGTCATTCTCGCCATATTCGCGCTTGACCGAGATCTCGCTCAGATCGCTGCGGTTCAGAAGATCGGCGAGCGATTCGATAAAGGCCACGTCGCCTTTGTGATGCTTGCCGGAGGTGCCTTCCTTGGCGTCGTCGTTCATGAGCGGTCCTTTGCCCTTGGCCTGTTGCCGCGTCTTGCGCGGAGTTGTCATAGTTGAACGCGTGTATAAACGCTCTTGCGTCATAAGGAAACGGTGAACGATTCTCAGCGCGATCCCTTTTCCGCGATGCCGGAGCGGCCTTCGCGGCGGGCGAGCTCGGCCGCGACATCGTCCAGCGTCAGATCGCGCGCGGCCAGCATGACCGCGAGGTGATAGATCACATCCGCCGCCTCGGCGGTCAGTCTGGCCGGATCGCCGCGCACCGCCTCGATGATTGCCTCGATCGCCTCTTCGCCGAATTTCTCGGCGCATTTCTCGGGCCCGCCCGCCAGAAGCCGCGCGGTCCAGCTTTCCGCCGGATCGGCCCCTTTGCGCGCCGTGATCGTCGCGGTGAGTGCGGAGAAATCGCTCATATCAGCCTCGGGCGATGCTTAACGGGTCAGCCGGACCGGGATGCCGGCCTTGGCCATATGGGCTTTTGCCTCGGCAATCGTAAAGGTGCCGAAATGGAAAATCGAGGCCGCAAGCACCGCGCTCGCGCCGCCTTCCCGCACGCCCTCGACCAGATGATCGAGCGTTCCGACCCCGCCCGAGGCGATCACCGGGATCGACACCGCGTCCGAGATGGCGCGGGTCAGCGGAATGTTGAACCCCGCTTTCGTCCCGTCCCGGTCCATCGAGGTCAAAAGGATCTCGCCTGCGCCCTTGCCGGCCACGAGGCGCGCGAATTCGACCGCGTCGATCCCGGTCGGGCGGCGCCCGCCATGCGTGAAAATCTCCCACCGTCCGGGCGCGACGGTCTTGGCGTCGATGGCGCAGACGATGCACTGGCTGCCGAACCGCGCGGCGGCTTCGGAGATCACATCGGGATTGGCCACCGCGGCCGAGTTGAACGAGACCTTGTCCGCGCCCGCCAGCAGCAGATCGCGCACATCCTCCGCGCTCCGCACGCCGCCGCCAACGGTCAGCGGAATGAAGCACTGCTCGGCGGTGCGGGTCACCAGATCGAACATCGTGCCGCGATTTTCATGCGTGGCATGGATGTCGAGGAAACAGAGCTCGTCCGCTCCGGCCGCATCATAGGCGCGCGCGGCCTCGACCGGATCGCCCGCGTCGATCAGATCGACAAAGTTCACGCCCTTGACGACGCGCCCATCGGCCACATCGAGGCAGGGAATGACACGGGTTTTCAGCATGGCGCGGCCTCCTTGCCGGGGGGATTACCCTCTCATCGGCGCAAGGGGAAGGGGCGCGATGGCGCGGCGCGGCGCGCTCAGCCGAGCGCCTTGAGCGCCTCGGCCAGATCGATCGCGCCCTCGTAAAGCGCGCGCCCCGAGATCGCGCCCGCGACCGCCCCGCCTTGCTTGAGCGCCAGCAGATCGTCCAGCGACGACACCCCGCCCGATGCGATGACCGGGATCGAGACCGCGCGGGCAAGCGCCTCGGTCGCGGCGATGTTCGGTCCCTCCATCGCGCCGTCGCGGTCGATATCGGTGTAGATGATCGCCGCGACGCCCGCATCCTCGAAGCGGCGGGCAAGCTCGGAGGCATTCGTTTCGGTCTCTTCCGCCCAGCCGCGCGTTGCGACCCGCCCGCCGCGCGCGTCAATGCCGACCGCGATCCGGCCCGGATGGGCGGCGGCGGCCTCGCGCACCAAAGCAGGGTTCTCGACAGCGACCGTGCCAAGGATGACCCGCGCCAGCCCGCGGCTGAGCCATTGCTCGATCGTCGCCATATCGCGAACGCCGCCGCCAAGCTGAGCGGGGATGCTGATCGCACCAAGGATCGCCCGCACAGCATCCCCGTTGACCGGCTTACCCGCGAACGCGCCGTTCAGATCGACCAGATGAAGCCACTCGGCGCCCGCATCCTCGAACGCTTTTGCCTGCGCGGCGGGGTCCGCGCCGAACACGGTCGCGGCCTCCATATCGCCGCGCAGCAGGCGCACGCAGTTGCCGTCCTTGAGATCAATCGCCGGGTAAAGGATCATCGCACCGCCCTTATGTTGCTGAGGCGCCCGCTTCGTGCCACGCGCCGCGCGAAAGGGAAAGGGGAGCGCCCCATTTCGCGACGTTGCGTCAAAGCGCCCTTACGTCACCCTTGCGCGAATCGCCGCGCCGGGCTGCTTTGCGAAAAGACGGGTTCAGAGGAGGAGAGCCAGATGTTTCGTAAACTCGCCATCGCCGCCGCGTTCGGTCTGCTTGCAGGCGCAGCGAGCGCCGATCCGATCGAGGGGGTCTGGCAGACCCAGCCCGACGAGGGCAGCTTCGCCTATGTGCGGATCGCGCCTTGCGGGCAGGCTTATTGCGGCACGATCACCCGCACATTTCAGGGCACGCAAGAATATCAATCGCCCAATATCGGCCTGCAAATCGTGATCGACATGGCCCCGCAGGGCGGCGGGAATTATCGCGGCCGCGTCCTGCGCCCGGCCGATCGCAAGATCTATAACGGCCGCGCCGAGGTGTCGGGCAACCGCATGAATCTTGCGGGATGCGTCGCGGGCGGGCTGATCTGCCGCAACCAGACCTGGGCGCGGATTCAGTAATCCGAGAGGCCGGCGGCCCGCGCTCAGGGCCGCCAGCGAAGGAAATTCTCGATCAGACGCAGCCCGACTTCCTGCGATTTTTCGGGGTGGAACTGCGCGCCCACGATGTTGGCGCGCGCGACGATCGCCGTGACCGGCCCGCCATAATCGACGCTCGCCACCAGATCGGCGGGATCCTTTGGCTCGAACCGGTAGGAATGGACGAAATAGGCGTGATCGCCGGCCGCGATCCCGTCCAGCACCGGATGGGGGCGCGCGATGATCAGATCGCTCCAACCCATATGCGGCACTTTCAGCGCCGGATCGGCGGGGGTGATCGGCGCGATCGTCCCGCCGATCCAGCCAAGGCCGGGCGTCTCGCGATGCTCGAGCCCCCTATCGGCGAGAAGCTGCATCCCGACGCAAATCCCCAGAAACGGCTTGCCCTTCCGGCGCACCGCGTCATCCAGAGCCTCAACCATCCCCTCGGCCGCATCCAGCGCCGCGCGGCAGGCGGGGAAGGCGCCGTCGCCCGGAAGCACGATCCGGTCGGCCCGCGCCAGATCCTCGGGGCGGGCGCTGACGATCACCTCGGCGCCCAGATCGCGCCCCGCGCGCGCAAGCGCCTTTTGCGCCGAATGGAGATTGCCGCTGTCGTAATCGACCAGCACAACCCGCATCAAAGCGCGCCCTTGGTCGAAGGCAGCGCGCCTTCGAGGCGCGGGTCGGGCTCGACCGCCTCGCGCAGCGCGCGCGCGAAGGCCTTGAACGCAGCCTCGGCGATGTGGTGCGCGTTGATCCCGTGCAGGCGGTCCATATGGAGCGTGATCCCGCCATGCGTCGAGATCGCCTGAAAGAACTCGCGCACCAATTCGGTGTCGAAACTGCCAATCTTTGCCGTGGGGAAATCGACATTCCAGACCAGGAACGGCCGCCCCGAGAGATCGAGCGCGGCGCGGATCAGCGTGTCGTCCATCGCCAGATGAAACGCGCCGTAGCGCCGGATCCCGCGCTTGTCGCCAAGCGCCTGCGCAAGCGCCTGCCCGATGGCGATGCCGCAATCCTCGACCGTGTGGTGATCGTCGATGTGAAGATCGCCCTTGGCCCGCACGGTCAGATCGATCATCGCGTGCCGCGCGAGCTGGTCCAGCATGTGATCGAAGAACCCGACGCCGGTTTCGTTGTCATACGCGCCGCTCCCGTCGAGATTGACGGAGACGGTGATATCCGTCTCGGCGGTCGTGCGGGTGATCTCGGCCTTGCGCATCTGGCGTCCCTTGTCCGTTTTCTCGGCGCTTTATAGGGGCGGCCTGCTGCGTTGAAAAGCGCGCGCAAGGCCGGGGCTGACGCTGCGTCACGGCGATCTGGTTGCAACATTTCCGCGTTTCGCTACGTTGCCGCCGCATCCGCTCACGTTTTCGTGCGTGAGGGGTGGGGCAGAACACAAAGCGAAGGGACAGCAATGACAAGCGCAAACGAGCCGGGTGACGGGGAAGCCGAGATCGAGGCGCTCCCCGAGCCGGAGGGGCCGACCGAGATCATCGAGACCGATTACGAGATCGGTCAGGACAATGTCGAGAACCGCGACGCGGTGATCCCGTTCGACATCCACAACCCGGTCTTTGCCATCTCGGCCACCGTGATCGTGCTGTTTACCGCGATCACCATGATGTTCCCCGACGAGGCCGAGCCGATCTTCACCGGGATGCGCGACTGGCTGACCGGCAATCTCGACTGGTTCTTCATCATCTCGGGCAATATTTTCGTGCTGCTCTGCATCGGGCTGATCATCTCGCCGCTTGGCCGGGTGCGCCTTGGCGGGCCGGAGGCGGTGCCGGATTATTCGCTTCCCGGCTGGTTCGCGATGCTCTTCGCCGCCGGCATGGGGATCGGGCTGATGTTCTACGGCGTCGGCGAGCCGATGGAGCATTATGCCGCCGCGCTTGGCGGCGCAGAGGGGCCGGCAGGCGCGCGCACCGACTGGGCGCCCTTGGGCGGCGCTGCGGGCGATGAGGGCGCGGCGCGCCGGCTCGGCATGGCCGCGACCATCTATCACTGGGGCCTGCACCCTTGGGCGATCTATGCGGTCGTGGCGCTTTCGCTCGCATTGTTCAGCTATAACAAGGGCTTGCCGCTGACCGTGCGCTCGATCTTCTACCCGCTTCTGGGCGAGCGTATCTGGGGCTGGCCGGGCCATATCATCGACATTCTGGCCGTGTTCGCGACGATCTTCGGGCTCGCCACATCGCTCGGCTTTGGCGCCGAGCAGGCGACGGCGGGGCTCGAGTTCCTGTTCGGGCTGCCCGCGACGGATACGACGCGGATCGTGCTGATCGTGACCATCACGCTGATCGCGACCGGGTCGGTCGTGATGGGGATGGACAAGGGCGTCAAGCGCCTGTCCGAGATCAACATGATCCTCGCTTTGCTGTTGCTGCTTTTTGTCATCATCACCGGGCCGACAATTGCGATCCTGTCGGGTTTCTTCACAAATCTCGGGGCTTACGCGCAAAACCTCATCCCGCTTTCGATGCCGTTCGGGCGCGATGACGACAATTTCCGGCAGGGCTGGACGGCGTTCTACTGGGCGTGGTGGATTTCCTGGTCGCCCTTTGTGGGCATGTTCATCGCCCGCATCTCGCGCGGGCGGACGGTGCGGCAATTCCTGATCGCGGTTCTGCTGGTCCCGTCGGTGATCTCGGTGATGTGGATGACCGCGCTTGGCGGGACTGCCATCTCGCTCACACAGGGCGGGTTCGGCGGGATCGTGGATGCCGCGCTCGAGCTGAAACTCTTCCAGATGCTCAGCCAGCTTCCGCTGACCGCCATCGCAAGTTTCCTCGGTATCGTGCTGGTTTTGCTGTTCTTTATCACCTCGTCCGATTCCGGCTCACTGGTGATCGACACGATCGCGGCGGGCGGCAAGATCAACGCGCCGACCCCGCAGCGCGTGTTCTGGTGCAGCTTCGAGGGGCTGGTCGCGATCGCGCTGCTGCTTGGCGGCGGGCTTGGCGCGCTTCAGGCGATGGCGGTCTCGACCGGGCTGCCGTTTACCATCGTCCTTCTCGGCGCGGTCTGGGCCCTGATCGTCGGCCTGCGTGCCGAGGCGCGCGAGCTTCGCTGAAAACCGCGAAAGCGCATCCGGGCGGGCGGCGAAAATCGCCGCCCGTTCTTGTTTTTGCGCCGCCTTGCTGTCACAACATCTGAACAACGGATGATGACGGGGAGCGGCCATGACCGACTTCGCAGACAGCGAAAAGCGGCTGAGCGCTGCGCTGGAACGGATTGATTATTTCCTCTCGCGCGCGAATCAAGACGGGCAGAGCCGCGTGTCGGGCGACGCGCCGGACGCCCGGCTGGACGAGGCCGAAGCCGAGATCGCGCGGCTGACCGCAGAGAACGAATCGCTGCGCGCTTCGGCGCAGGACGGGGCCGCGCAGGACGGTGCGGGCGCAGGCGATGACGCGCTCCGGGCCGAGCTTGACGCGCTGCGCACCGCGCGCGCGGCCGAGATGGCGGCGCTTGATGATATCGTCGCGGGGCTCGAGGCGCTTGTTGCGCGCGCCCCGCGCGCATCCGACGCGCCTTTCGCCGAGGATGTCGCGCCCGGCAGCGGCGATGTGCTGTCGTTTTCCGGCCAGCAGGGGAAGGGCTAAGCGATGGCAGACGTCAATTTCCGCATCGGTCACAAGGATTACTCGCTCCAGGCGCAGGACGGCGAGGAAAAGCTGCTGCGCCGGGCGGCAGGGATGCTGAACGCCGAGGCCGAGAAGATCATCGCGCAGGCTGGGCGGATGCCCGAGCCGCGCCTTCTGCTGCTGGCCGGGCTGATGCTCGCCGACCGCGTCTCGAGCCTCGAGGACCGCGCCGAGGCGGCCGAGCGCGAGGCGCAGCGCCTGCGCAGCAATAGCGCGCCGATTTCCGTGGTGCCCGAGGATCTCGAGGACGCGATGGCCGAGCTTGCCGCCCGCGCCGAGGCGCTTGCCGACCGCGCCGAAGAGGTGCTGGAGCGCTAGCGGCGCGCCGCCTATTCGGCGGCGTGCGCGGATTCCGAGCCGGGTTTCATCTCGAACCCGCGCTCGAGCTGGTCGAAGGGCGCGACCGGGTAATCGCCCGAAAAACACGCATCGCAATATTGCGGGCAGGCATCGTTGCGCCCGCCGGCCTCGCCCGCCGCGCGGTAAAGCCCGTCCAGCGAGACAAAGCGCAGTGAATCGACGCCGATCCATTCGCGCATCTCTTCGGGGGTCATCTTGGCGGCCAGCAGCTTGTCACGCTCGGGCGTGTCCACGCCGTAAAAGCACGGCCAGGCGGTCGGCGGCGAGGCGATGCGGAAATGCACCTCGCGCGCGCCGGCGTCGAGGATCATGTCCTTGATCTTGCGCGAGGTCGTCCCGCGCACCACCGAATCGTCCACCAGCACGACACGCTTGCCCGCGACAAGCGCACGGTTGACGTTCAGCTTGAGCCGCACGCCCATATTGCGGATCTGCTCGGTTGGCTCGATGAAGGTGCGGCCCATATACTGGTTGCGGATGATCCCCATCCCGTAGGGAATGCCCGATTCCTGCGCGTAACCGATCGCTGCGGGCGTGCCGCTATCGGGGACGGGGCAGACGAGATCAGCCTCGACCGGCGCTTCGCGGGCCAGCTCGACCCCGATCGCGCGGCGCGTCTCGTAGACCGACCGCCCGCCGATGATCGAATCGGGGCGCGAGAAATAGACATGCTCGAAAATGCAGAAACGCGGGCTCGATGGCGCGAAGGGGCGGGACGAGTCGATCTGGCCTTTCGAGATCACGACCATCTCGCCTGGCTCGATCTCGCGGATGAACTCGGCGCCGATAATGTCGAGCGCGCAGGTCTCTGAGGACAGAACGAACCCGTCATCCCCGATGCGCCCCAGCACCAGAGGGCGCACGCCAAGCGGGTCGCGCACGCCGATCAGCTTGGTGCGGGTCATCGCGATCACGCTGAACGCGCCCTCGACGCGGCGCAGCGCGTCCTTCATCCGCTCGGGGATGTTGCGCTGGATCGAGCGCGCCATCAGGTGAATGATGCACTCGCTGTCCGAGGAGGACTGGAAGATCGAGCCGCGCTCGACCAACTCGCGGCGCAATGCGCGGGCATTGGTGATGTTGCCGTTATGGGCAATCGCGCAGCCGCCCATGACGAACTCGCCAAAGAAGGGCTGGACGTCGCGAATCGCCGTGGCAGCCGCCGATTTGGTGCCAGCCGTCGAATAGCGCACATGGCCGATCGCCAGCGGGCCGGGCAGGGTTTCCATCAGCGATTGCTTGGTGAAATTGTCGCGCACATAGCCGAAACGATGCGCGCTTTGGAACCCGTGCTGGACGTCATGGGCGATGATGCCGCCCGCCTCTTGCCCGCGATGCTGAAGCGCGTGCAGCCCGAGCGCGACGAAATTCGCCGCCTCGGCCACGCCGATCACGCCGAAAACCCCGCATTCCTCGTGCAGGCGGTCATCATCGAAAGGGTGGGCAATGAAGGGCCGCATGGCATGGTCCGCGCTTTTGGAGGTCGGCTTCTAGATAGGCGGGCTGGCGCCAAAAGTCACGCCCCGCAGGCGGGCTGCGGGGCGATTTTTGTCATCTGTCCGTCACGTTTGGCGGAGGGCTTACTGCGCGGCAGGGGCCGGCGTGCCGGCCGGGATCGCGGCCGCGGTCACGGTGCAATCGGCGACAAGCTGGTTATAACGCTGCGTGATCCAGCCCGGCGCCTCGTTCGGGATGTTCTCGTTCAATTGCCCGCGCATCCGCTCGAACACGCTGGCGGTGCGGGACTGGTCGATCACCGGAACGGCGGTCGTCGTCATCACGCGGTCATAAACGATCAGCAGCAGGGCAACGATCAGGATGCCGCGCGCTGCGCCAAAGAGGAAACCCATGCCCTGATCGACGCCGCCAAGCGCCGAGCGCTGCACCACCGACGAAAACAGCGGCGTGATGATCGAGAACAGCACGAGCGAGAGCGCGAACACCGCGACGAAGGCGACGATTGTGGCCAATTCGCAACTATCGGCGAGGAAGTCGGCAAGGCCCGGCACCTGCGCGATCATCGGCCGCACGACCGGGGCGAACAGGAAGGCGAGGATGGCCGAGCCGATCCAGCCCAGAATACCCAGCGATTCGCGCACGAAGCCGCGCGCATAGGCGAGAATCGCCGACAAGATGATGATGACAGCAACGACTGCATCAATGATGGTAAAACCGTCCATGAACCACCCAGTTCGGCGGCAAAATACCGCTCTTTCCTCTATTAGCCTGCGCCGAAAATCTCGCCCACAAACCCCGTCAAATCGCCGATCCGGTCGAGCCGCATCGCGCCCGCGCCGTCCAGATTCTGCGCGGACGGCATGATTGCGTGTGAAAAACCAAGTTTTTGCGCTTCTTTCAACCTGTTTTCCGCCTGAGCCACCGGACGCAGCGCGCCCGAGAGGCTGATTTCGCCGAAACTGACGCAATCGGCGGGCAGCGCCTTGTCCTCGCGCGCGCTCAGAAGGGCGGCGGCAATGGCCAGATCGGCAGCGGGCTCGGCCACGCGCATCCCGCCCGCGACGTTCAAGAACACGTCGAGCCCCGCGAAGGGGATCGCGCAGCGCGCCTCGAGCACGGCGAGGATCGTCGAGACGCGCCCCGAATCGAGCCCGACCACCGTGCGGCGGGGGCTCGCGAGCGTCGAGGGCGCGACAAGAGCCTGGATCTCGGTCAGGACCGGGCGGGTGCCCTCGATCCCGGCGAAAACCGCGCTGCCGGGGACCGGCTCGCCGCGCTCGGAGAGGAACAGGGCCGAGGGGTTCGCGACCTCGGCGAGCCCGCCCCCGGTCATCTCGAAAACGCCGATCTCGGCGGCCGGGCCGAAGCGGTTCTTGACGGAACGCAGGATGCGGAACTGGTGGCCCCGCTCGCCCTCGAAATAAAGCACCGTGTCGACCATATGCTCGACGACGCGCGGGCCGGCGATCTGGCCGTCCTTGGTCACATGGCCGACGATGATCACGGCAACGCCGCTGCGCTTGGCGAATGTCACAAGCTCGTGCGCCGAGGCGCGGACCTGCCCGACCGAGCCGGGCGCGGCCTCGATCTGATCGGACCAGAGCGTCTGGATCGAATCGATCACGGCAAGATCCGGGCGCTCGGCGTCGAGCGTGGTCAGGATGTCGCGCAGCGCGGTCTCGGCGCCAAGCTGGACCGGCGCATCGTCAAGCCCAAGGCGCTGCGCGCGCAGGCGGATCTGCGCGCTCGCCTCTTCGCCCGAGATGTAGACCGCGCGCAGGCCCTTGCGCGCAAAGGCGCTCGCAGCCTGCAAAAGCAGCGTCGATTTGCCGATCCCCGGATCGCCGCCGACCAGAATGGCCGACCCGCCGACCAGACCGCCGCCCAGAACGCGGTCGAACTCGGCCATGCCCGACTGCGCGCGGGCGGGCGGGGCCTCGGCCGAGGACAAGGCGCCAAGCGCGATGCGCCGCCCCTTCGCCGCCCCGAGCGAGCGGCCCGGACCCTGCGACAGCGGCGCCTCTTCGGTGATGGAATTCCACTCGCCGCAGGTCTCGCAGCGCCCGGCCCATTTGCGATGGGACGCGCCGCAGGCGGTGCAGGTGAACGCGGTGACGGGCTTGGCCATGCGCGCTTGTCGCAGCTTGGGGCAAGCGGCGCAATATGAGTATTTTACCGCAGAAGAAGCCGGATCACGCGCTTGTCGGCTTGATCTTTGATTCGCGCGCGGTCAGGGTCGCGCCGGTTTGTGACAGGTGACGGATGAGCAGCCCAAGACCCTTTTCGCGCTTCGAGTTTCTGATCGCATGGCGCTATCTGCGCGCCCGGCGGGCCGAGGGGGGTGTGTCGGCGATGACGTGGATCAGCCTGATCGGCATCGCGCTTGGCGTTGCCGCCCTGATCGCGACGCTGGCGGTGCGCAGCGGCTTTCGCGCCGATTTCGTCGATACGATCCTGGGCGCCAATGCCCATAGCAGCGTCTATATGTCGGCCTCTGAATTCACCAATCCGGTCACTGGCGAGGTCTATGTCCAGCCCGGCCGGTTCGACAATTACGACGATATGACCGCGCGGCTTGCCGAGGTTCCGGGCATCACCCGCGCCGCCGCCGTGGTGCGCGGGCAGGTGATGGTCGCCGCCGGAAGCAATTCGGGCGGCGCGCAGGTGTTCGGGCTGACGCGCGAGGCGCTTCAATCGCTGCCGCGCATCGTGGACCCCGAAACCGGGCGCGGCGATCTGGAGCGCTTCGACGAGGGCATCGCGATCGGGCAGGGGATCGCGCGCGAGCTGGGCGTGCGGCTTGGCGATCGCATCCGCCTCATCTCGCCCGAGGGTGC
Organism: Paracoccus sp. (in: a-proteobacteria); assembly: GCA_030539455.1. GTDB lineage: Bacteria > Pseudomonadota > Alphaproteobacteria > Rhodobacterales > Rhodobacteraceae > Paracoccus. The sequence continues at coordinate 11,048 of JAUNRZ010000070.1, forward strand.
GCGCACCGCCTTCGGCGTCAGCCCGCGCGTCAATGCCTACGAGGTCGTCTATATCTTCTCGGCTGGGCGCTATGATATTGATGCGACACGGATTTATATGCCTCTGGCCGAGGCGCAGTCCTATTTCAATCGCGACGGAGTAGTCGACGAGATCGAGGTGATGGTCGCCGATCCCGAGCGCGTCGATGAATGGACCCCGCGCATTCTCGCCATTACCGGCAGCGACACCTATGTCTGGACATGGCGCGATTCCTCCAGCGCGTTTCTGACCGCTTTGACGCTCGAGGATAACGTGATGTTCGTGATCCTCTCGGTGCTGGTTCTGGTCGCGTCGATGAACATCACCTCGGGGCTGGTGATGCTGGT
>JAUNRZ010000244.1 GCA_030539455.1 Paracoccus sp. (in: a-proteobacteria)
TCGGCCTTGGCCTTCGCCGGCTTCGCAGCCTTGTCCTCTTTCGCGGGCTTTTCAGCCTTGGCGTCCTTTTTCGCAGCCTTCGCGGCTTTGGCCGGCTTCTCGCCCGCTTCGCCCGAGGCGACGCGCGCTTTCATCTCGGCCTGATCGGTGCCGTCCATCGCAAAGCGGTCGGTGCCCTGCCCGACCCATTCACCGCCCGCCGCGCGCGCGCCGATGGCCGCCTTGACGCCGGATTTGTCGCCGCCCGATTCCAGCATGTCGGTGATGCGGATCAGGGTCAGCTGCTGGCGATGCCCGCGCGTGCGCTGCGACGAGTGCTTGCGGCGGCGCTTGACATAGGTGATGACCTTGTCGGCCTTGATCTGCTGCACGACCTCGGCCTGAACGGCAGCGCCGTCGACCAGAGGCGCGCCGACGACCGAGCCGATCATCAGCACTTCGTTGAACTGGATCTTCTCACCGGCATGAGCGGCGATCTTTTCCACGCGCAGCACGTCACCCGCCTGCACCCGGTATTGCTTGCCGCCTGTTTTCAGAACTGCGAACATCGTCTTTCTTCCTTCGTATCCCGCGCCCTGCGGCCCCGTTCTAAAACGGCGTTTCGGGGCTGGCCCCGCCTTCGGACAGCGCACCCTTTTCGATAGGGGTGGTGTTGAAAATAACGCACCGGCCCAAAGCGGATGCCGGGCCGGTCGCGCCTTCTATGGCGGATTCGGCGCATCTTGTCAACCATGCAGCGCCCGGCTTGAAGTCGGGGCAATCCCTGCTATCAGGGGGCGAGATTCCCGCCCATGCTGCGATAAGGTAAGGACAGTTTCATGGATTTCGACGCACGGCGCAAGGCCGATCCCGAACATTGGAAACTGGCAAGCGCGATCCGCGTCTTGTCGATGGATGCGGTGCAGGCCGCCAATTCGGGCCATCCGGGGATGCCGATGGGGATGGCCGATGTCGCGACCGTTCTCTTCCGCGAGCAGCTCAAATTCGACGCGGCCAGCCCCAACTGGTTCGACCGCGACCGGTTTATCCTCTCGGCCGGGCACGGCTCGATGCTGCTCTATTCGCTGCTTTACCTGACCGGGTACGAGCAGATGACGCTCGATCAGATCAAGAATTTCCGCCAGCTTGGCTCGATCACGGCAGGCCATCCCGAATACGGCCATGCCGAGGGGATCGAGACGACGACCGGCCCGCTTGGGCAAGGGCTTGCCACCGCGGTCGGCATGGCCATCGCAGAAGAGGCGATGCGGGCCGAGTTCGGCGCGGACCTCTGCAACCACCGCACCTGGGTGATCGCCGGCGATGGCTGCCTGATGGAGGGCATTTCGCAAGAGGCGATCGGCCTTGCCGGGATGCAGGAGCTCGGCAATCTGATCGTCCTTTGGGACAACAACAACATCACCATTGACGGGCGCGTGTCGCTTTCGGACAAGACCGACCAGCACGCGCGCTTTGCTGCCTCGGGCTGGCGCGTGCTGTCTTGCGACGGGCATGACGCGGCCGATATCTCGCGCACTCTCGCCGAGGCTGCGAAATCGGACGGGCGGCCCACGATGGTCGATTGCAAGACGATCATCGGCTACGGTGCGCCCAAGAAACAGGACAGCGCGGGCGCGCATGGCTCGCCCCTCGGGCCGGACGAGATCACCGCAACGCGCGGCTCTTACGGGTGGGAGCATGCCGAGTTCATCATCCCCGGCGAGGCGCTCGAGCAGTGGCGGCAGATCGGCGCGCGCGGGCGCAAGCTGCGCGAGGATTGGGCTGCCCGCGTCGACGCGCTCGATCTCGAGGCGCGCGACGAATTCGCGCGCCGCGTCTCGGGCGAGACCAGCCCGAAGCTTGGCCCGACCATTGCGGCGCTGAAACAGCAGGCGGTCGAGGCCGGCCACAAGGTCGCAACGCGCAAAGCCTCCGAGATGGCGCTTGAGGTGCTGAACCCGGCACTGCCCGAGATGTTCGGCGGCTCGGCGGATCTGACCGGCTCGAACAACACCAAGACCGGCGATCT
>JAUNRZ010000245.1 GCA_030539455.1 Paracoccus sp. (in: a-proteobacteria)
GTCTGGATCCGCATTTTCCCGGATGTGCCGGTTTCCTCGAAACCGACCGAGGTGCGGATGGGTAAAGGCAAGGGCTCGGTCGATTACTGGGCCGCCCGCGTCCATCCCGGCCGGATCATGTTCGAGATCGACGGCGTGAACGATTCCATCGCCCGCGAGGCGCTGCGCCTTGGCGCGATGAAGCTGCCGATCAAGTGCCGGATCGTGCACCGCGAAGACTGGTAAGCGCCAGTTTTCAGGACAAAGACAGGCCCCGCCTTCGCAGGCGGGGCTTTTTCGTGTCTGCCCGCCCGCACGGAATAAAGCACCCATGTGATGCGTAAATGTCATGGATCTGTCACGAAGCGCACGGCCTCCATTGAAAGCGCCGCGCGCAGGCCCAAATTCTCGACGGTTCGGTGACAGTTATGTGACGGGTGGAAAGGTGCATCATGGCCGCAGAAATCGAAAATACGCGTATCGCGCGCGCCGGTGAGGGCGGCTGGATCAAGCGCCCCGAGCGGCTCGGCTGGCGGCAGCGCCTTCTCAAGGGCGATCCGCGCCGCGCCTTCGAGGCCGAGCGCCGCGCCTATCGCCGCCTGTCCGGCCGGGCGCTGCCTTTCCCCGATATCATCGCGGAAGGTCAGGATTATTTCGTGCTGTCGGATGCCGGCCCGACGCTCCACGACATACTGCACAAGCACGGTGCGGACTCGCCGCTTTTTCTGGGCGCGGTCCGCGATGCCGCGCGGGCGCTTGCCTTGCTCCACGCAAGCGGGATCAGCCACGGCCGGCCCGCCCTGCGCGACATCTGCTGGCGCGACGGTCAGGCGATGTTCATCGACCTCGAGCGCGCGGCGCGGCGCCGGAACGGGCCGAAGGGTCATGCGCTCGACTTGCTGATCTTCTTTTATAATTTGCTGAGCCATGTCGCCCCCGAAGCGCAGGCCGTCAGGCAGGCGCGCGCTGCCTATCTCGGCGCGGGCGGCGGCGCGATCTGGGACCGGGCCGAGCGGTTGGTCGCGCGGCTTTGGCCGCTTGCGCCCGCATTGCGGCGCCTTGGCAGCGCGCTTTCGCACAAGCGCGATTTCCGCGCGATCGGCCCGATCTTCGATCTGTTCACGCCGGGCTACGAGCCGCAGCTCGCCTCATAGCGCAGCACCGGCGCGTATTCGGCGCGATCGCCCCCGGTCACGACGAACAGAGTATCGCCGCTGTCGTTGCGGTAGTTGAAGCCGCAATAGCCCATGCCGCTGCCGGCGCAGTGGCTGACCTCGGTGATCCCGTTCGCGGCGAAGAATTCGCCCGGATCGCGCTCGTCCTCGGGGACCGGGACGGGCGCCCAGCCCGCCGCGCCGAGCAGATCGCGCGCCTCGAGAATGGGCTGGCCGTAAATATCGGGCACCGCGCGCGCCCCGCAAACCTCTGTGCTTGCCGCGACCGGCTCGAGCGTGGCGCCCTCATGCGCGTTCACCACCAGATCGCCCAGCGGCAGCGCAAGCTGATCGCCGATCAGAACACGCACCCGCCCCGGCCCGGCCGGCTCGAGCGCGCCGATCTGCGCGAGCGGCTCGCCATCCTGCGCGGTCAGCGTCGGGTCGGTGTAGAACAGCCCAAGCAGCGTGCTGCCGCGGAAAATCCCGAGATTGCCGTCCGTGACAACGCAGGTTCCACTGGTCGAGGGGGCGGTCTGACCGGCGAAGCTGACCACCGCCAGCCCGTCCACGACCAACTCGGACAGCACCTGCCAGCCCAGATCATGCGCGATCTGCCCGCCGATCGTCGCCAGATCACCCGGCGCGCGGCAGGCATTCTCGCCGCTCGCGGAGACAGCGCTCAGCTCGGCCGGGGCGGCGCTGCGGATATCGGGGATCTCGCTGCCAAGCTCGAAGGCGAAACCCGGCAGCGCGATCATCACGGCACAGCCTGCGAAGGCAAATCGGAACATCGTTGTGATCCTGAAACGGTTGCGATAGATTAACTCTAACGCAGCGCCGCGCGCGCTGTCCATCCGCGCCGCA
>JAUNRZ010000246.1 GCA_030539455.1 Paracoccus sp. (in: a-proteobacteria)
CCGCGTCTGCCTGCGCGGCGGAGGCAGCGGCGGACTCGGCGGCGGCAGCGGCCGACTGCGTGTAGCCCGGCGATGCGGTGCCGATCAGCGATTGCGCCGCGCGGCCCGACGCGCGGTCCGCGCCGAACATCGTGACCGAGCCAAGCAGCATCACAAGCGCAGACGCCGCCAGCAGCACGCCCTGAGCGGGGCTCAGACGGCTGTGGACCGGCTCGGTCTCGGCGCCGAAATACATGTAATAGACGATGCGCAGATAGTAGAACGCGCCGATCACCGAGGCGATCACCCCGACAACCGCCAGCCACGCCATGCCCGCGTCGACCGCCGCGCTCAGCACCGCGAACTTCGCCCAGAAGCCCAGCAGAGGCGGCACCCCGGCCAAAGCGAACATCAGCACCAGAACCGCAAGCGCCTTGCCGGGCGCGGCGCGGCCGAACTGGTTCAGCGCGGCAAGGTCAGTGACCGGCTCTCCGTCCCGCTCCATCGAGAGGATGAAGGCGAAGGCGCCGACATTCATCACCGCATAGATGGTCACATAGACCAGCATCGCCTGAACACCGAGCGCCGTTGCCGCCGCCAGCCCGACAAGCGCGAAGCCCATATGCGCGATCGACGAATAGGCCATCAGCCGCTTGATATTCGTCTGCCCGATCCCGGCGATCGAGCCGAGCAGCATCGAAAGCACCGCCAGAAGCGCGATGATCTGGCTCCACTCGGCCGGGACCTGACCGAACGCGCCGAACATCACCCGGGCGATCAGCGCCATCGCCGCGACCTTCGGCGCGGAGGCGAAGAAGGCCGTCACCGGCGTCGGCGCGCCCTCGTAGACATCGGGGGTCCACATATGGAACGGCACCGCCGACACCTTGAACGCCAGCCCGACCAGCACAAAGACGAGGCCAAACAGAACCCCCGTCGTGATCTGGCCGGCCTGAACGATGGTCACAATGCCGTTGAAATTGGTCGTGCCCGCAAAGCCGTAGATCAGCGACACGCCGTAAAGCAGCAGACCCGACGACAGCGAGCCGAGCACGAAATATTTAAGCCCCGCCTCGGACGAGCGCACCGAGTTGCGCCGCATCGCTGCCACGACATAAAGCGCCAGCGATTGCAGCTCGAGCCCCATGTAAAGCGTCAGCAGATCATTGGCCGACACCATGAACATCATGCCAAGCACGGCCATCGCGATCAGGATCGGGAACTCGAAGGCGAGGAAACCGCGCCGCTCCATGTAATCGACGCTCATCGCGAGGATGGCGGCGGCCGAAAGCAGGATCACCACTTTCGCAAAGCGCGAGAACCCGTCCGAGACGAACATCGCGTAAAACGCCTGCCCCTCGGGCTGACGGCCCATCCCGATGATCAGCGCGAGCACCAGAAAAGCCCCGACCGTCAGCCAGGTCAGCGGGCGCGCCAGCCGGTCCTTGCCAAGATAGGCGCCCGCCATCAGCGCCGCCATCGCGTAAAGCGCCAGCGCGATTTCGGGAAGGATGATCTGGAAATCGAGCGAAGTCATACCGCCCCCAATCATTGAGCCGCCAGACCGCCCGGCATCGCCGGTGCGGCCGCGTCAACAGCAGCGTGGAAATCAGTCAGCAGCGCCGAGACGGCCGGGCCGGTGATGTCGGTGACAACGCGCGGGTAGACGCCCAGCCACAGCGTCATCACGATCAGCGGGACGAATATGAACCGCTCGCGCGGGGTGAGGTCGGTGATCGAGCGCAGCGCCTCCTTGACCAGCGCGCCCATCGTCACGCGGCGATAGAGCCACAGCGCATAGCCCGCCGAGAGGATCACGCCCGAGGTCGCGACCAGCGCAACCCATGTATTCTCGCGGAATACGCCAAGCAGGGTCAGGAACTCGCCCACAAAGCCCGATGTGCCGGGCAGGCCGACATTGGCCATCGTGAAGAACATGAAGATCAGCGCGTATTTCGGCATCCGGTTGACCAGCCCGCCATAGGCGTCGATCTCGCGCGTGTGCATCCGGTCATAGAT
>JAUNRZ010000004.1:0-38138 GCA_030539455.1 Paracoccus sp. (in: a-proteobacteria)
TGATTTACGGCAGCCCGCGCCAAGGCGCAAGTATCGAGTGCGAGATATTTCCCGCACGGCGGAGATTCGTCGATGCGGGACGGGGGCGCGAAAGGCACCAATCGCGCGGGCGAGGGGCAGCGGCCACGCCGCTGAAGCCGCATCACCGACAAAAAGGCCCCCGACTACGCTACCAGAGCCGGGGTTGGCAGGATGTGCACAGCCGTCCCAAGGGTGGGGCCGTCCCAGCACGAGCCGCACACCGCTTTGGCGTAGCGCATGCTCAGGGCTGCTCAATCCCAGAGAGCCGCCCGGCTACCTTAACCAGAGGAGCGCTCGGCAAACGCGCCCGCGCGTGCAGCCACCCCGCACGACCACTCCCGCAGCCGCTTAATGCCCGTCCTGCCCCACAACACCGCCCGACTGGCAAGACCAGAGCCGGGCATAGATGCCGCCCCTTGCCAGCAGCTCGGCGCGGCCGCCCTCGTCGGCGATCTAGAGGGGGCTTGGCAACCGCGCCCGCGCTCACTCACCCCGCACAACCTCAACCGCAGCGCACATCCGCAGCCCACCGCAGCACCACTCCCGCAGCAGCTCAATCCCCGTCCTGCCCCAGAAAGCCGCCCGACTGGCGGGACCAGAGGCGGGCGTAGATGCCGCCCTTTGCCAGTAGCTCGGCGTGGCTGCCTTCTTCGGCGATGCGGCCCTGATCCATCACGATCAGGCGGTCCATCTCGGCAATGGTCGACAGCCGGTGCGCGATCGCGATCACGGTCTTGCCCTCCATCAGCCGGTCGAGCTGCGCCTGAATGGCGGCCTCCACCTCGGAATCGAGCGCGGATGTCGCCTCGTCGAGCACGAGAATCGGCGCGTCCTTCAGCACCACGCGCGCAATGGTGATCCGCTGGCGCTGCCCGCCCGAGAGCTTCACCCCCCGCTCGCCCACCTGCGCGTCAAGCCCGCGCGCGCCGTATTTGTCGGTGAGCGTTTCGATGAACTCGAGCGCCTCGGCACGTCGCGCGGCGGCGATGATCTCGGCCTCGGTGGCGTCCGGGCGGCCATAGGCGATGTTCTCGCGGATCGAGCGGTGCAGCAGCGAGCTGTCTTGCGTCACCACCCCGATCGCCGCGCGCAGGCTGTCTTGCGTGACCCTGGAAATGTCCTGCCCGTCAATCTCGATGCGCCCCGATTCGACATCGTGAAACCGCAGCAGCAGGTTGATCAGCGTCGATTTCCCCGCGCCCGAGCGGCCGACCAGCCCGATCCGCTCGCCCGGGCGGATGGTCAGGTTCAGATCGTCGAGCACCGCCATCGGCCGCTCGCCCGGCAGCGCGCCATAGCGGAAGGTGACGTTCTCGAAGCGCACCTCGCCGCGCGACGCACTCAGCGGGCGCGCATCCGGCGCGTCCTCGATCATGCGCGGCAAGGCAAGGCTGTTGATACCGTCGCGCACCGTGCCGATATTTTCGAACAGCGCCGAGAATTCCCACATGATCCAGTGCGACATGTTCGACAGCCGCATCGCGAGAGGGATCGCGACCGCCACCGCCCCGATGCTGACCGCGCCCTCGGTCCAGAGCCACAGCCCGACCGCGGCCGTCACCGCAACAAGCAGCGCGTTGATGAGGTTGAGCCCGACATCCTGCACGACGACAAGGCGCATCTGCCGGTAGACCGTCGCCAGAAAGCCGTCCATCGCGCGGCGGACATAATCCTCCTCGCGCGCGGAGTGCGAGAAGAGCTTGACCGTCGCGATATTGGTGTAGCTGTCCACGATCCGCCCCGTCATGGTCGAGCGCGCATCGGCCTGCGCCTCGGCGATGCGGGCAAGGCGCGGGACGATCACCCGCAGCAGCGCGCCGAACGCGACGCCCCAGATCACGAAAGGAAGCGCCAGCCGCCAATCCTGCGTAGCCGCGAGCACGATCGAGCCGGAAAACACCACCAGCACATAGACCGCGACATCAACCATCTTCATCACCACCTCGCGCACGGCAAGCGAGGTCTGCATCAGCTTGGTCGCGATGCGGCCGGCGAAATCGTCCTGAAAATACCCGATCGACTGGCGCAGCAGATAGCGATGCGCCTGCCAGCGGATCCGCTGCGGGAAATTTCCGAGCAGGGTCTGGTGCATGATCATCGCGGTCCAGAGATTGACCGCTTGCAGCCCGATCACCAGAAGAAGACCCATCCAGAACAGGCGCCGCCCTTCGGTCTGCCAGAACTCGGCACGCTCGATCTCGGCGAGCCGGTTCACCAGCTCGCCCAGATAGCCGTAAAGGACGATCTCGATCACCGCGATGACGGTCACGCCGACGGCGAGCAGCGCAAGCCAAAGCGCCGCGCCCCGGCTGTAATGGAGGATGAACGGGATCAGCCCGCGCGGCGGCATGGCGGGCGGGTCGGCGGGGTAAGGCGCGAGGCGCGTCTCGAACCAGCGGAACATGATCGGCCTCCTTGGCGGGCTTTGGCGGCGCGCGGGGGCGCACATCTGGGGAATCTGGGGGCGCGGGTTGCGCCATATATGGGTGTCGGGCCGGCGCGGGCCGCGTGCCTTGCCCGCGATCGGGCGATGCGCCTGCGCCTTGGCGCATCTGCTCGGACGGTTTGGCGCGAAAGTCAACCTCGCGCGCCGCGCCGGGCCTTGCCGCGATGGGTTTGCTGGCATAAAACCGCCGCTGAAATCTGACGCGAGGCCGCCATGCTGGACCATCTGAGCTTTTCATCGCCCGAACCCAAGGTCATCGCCGGAGCCAAGGCGGATTGGGAGCTTGTCATCGGGCTGGAGGTTCACGCTCAGGTCGCGTCGAAATCCAAGCTCTTCTCGGGCGCCTCGACCGCGTTCGGGGCCGAGCCGAACAGCAATGTCGCCTTTGTCGATGCCGCGATGCCGGGGATGCTGCCGGTCATCAACGAGTTTTGCGTGGCGCAGGCGGTCAAGACCGGGCTGGGGCTGAAGGCCGAGATCAACCTGCGCAGCGCCTTCGATCGCAAGAACTATTTCTACCCCGATCTGCCGCAGGGCTATCAGATCAGCCAGCTTTATCACCCCATCGTCGGCGAGGGCGAGGTGATCGTCGATATGGGCCCCGGCATTGCCCGCCGCGTGCGGATCGAGCGCATCCATCTCGAACAGGATGCCGGCAAGTCGATCCACGACATGGACCCGAACATGTCCTTCGTGGACCTCAACCGCACCGGCGTCGCCCTGATGGAGATCGTCTCGCGCCCCGATATTCGCGGCCCCGAGGAAGCCGCCGCCTATGTCGGCAAGCTGCGCCAGATCATGCGCTATCTCGGCACCTGCGACGGCAATATGCAGAACGGCAATCTGCGCGCCGATGTGAACGTCTCGGTCTGCAAGCCCGGCGATTACGAGCGCTTCATCGAGACCGGCGATCATTCCGTTCTGGGCACGCGCTGCGAGATCAAGAACATGAACTCGCTGCGCTTCATTCAGGCCGCGATCGAATACGAGGCGCGCCGCCAGATCGCGATCATCGAGGATGGCGGCACCATCGTGCAGGAAACCCGGCTTTACGATCCCGACAAGGGCGAGACGCGCTCGATGCGCTCGAAGGAAGAGGCGCATGATTACCGCTATTTCCCCTGCCCCGATCTGCTGCCGCTCGAGATCGAGCAGGCTTGGGTGGACGATATCGAAGCCTCCATGCCCGAGCTTCCCGACGCGAAAAAAGCCCGTTTCGTCAAGGATATGGGGCTGCCCGAATATGATGCGGGCGTGCTGACCGCCGAAGTCGAGAGCGCCGATTATTTCGAGGAGGTCGCGCGCGGGCGCGATGGCAAGATGGCCGCGAACTGGGTCATCAACGAGCTGTTCGGCCGGCTCAACAAAGAGGGCCTCGGCGTTGCGACCTCGCCCGTCTCGGCCGCTCAGCTTGGCGGGGTGATCGACCTGATCGGGCGCGGCGAGATTTCGGGCAAGATCGCGAAAGACCTCTTCGAGATATTGTGGAGCGAAGGCGGCGATCCCGCGCAGATCGTCGAGGCACGCGGGATGAAGCAGGTGACCGATATGGCCGCCATCGAGGCGGCGGTCGACGAGATCATCGCGGCGAACCCCGCGCAGGTCGAAAAGGCCAAGGCGAACCCCAAACTCGCGGGCTGGTTCGTCGGTCAGGTGCTGAAGGCCACCGGCGGGAAGGCCAACCCGGCTGCGGTCAACCAGATCGTCGCGCAAAAGCTCGGCCTTTGAGGCGAAACCACGCAGGCGCGCCGCGCGTTCGGAATTCAAGCGGCGCGGCGATGCCCGCTTCAGGCAAGCAAGGTCAAGCGGGAAGAGGGTCGCGATGAAGAGCTATGAGTATCAGGTGGTTCCGGCGCCGGCGCGGGGCGAGAAGATCAAGGGCGCGCGCACGCCCGCCGACCGCTACGCGGCCTCGCTGGCCGAGATCATGAACAAGATGGCGGCGGATGGCTGGGACTATCTGCGCGCCGAGACGCTGCCGTCCGAGGAACGCAGCGGGCTGACCGGGCGCACCACGATGTTCCACAATCTGCTGGTCTTCCGCCGCAGCCTTGGCAGCAGCGCGCCGCAGCACGCCCCGCAAACTGGCGCATACGCACCGGCCGATGCGCCCGCTGCCGACCCCGCTATTCCCGCCGGTCAAGCCGCCACTTCCGCCGCCGCGCCCTCGGCCGCCCCCTCCATTCCCGCCGGGCAGGCCGCTACTGCCACCGCCGCGCGCTCGGCCATACCCGACGGTCAAGCCGCCGCTTCCGGCCCCGCCCCCGCGGCCCTCCAAGCGCCCCCCGATGGTCCGTCGCCGGACCCGAGCGCCGCGCCGCGCGCCGCCAGCCCCGCTCCCGCCGACCCGCCGATCAGCCGGCCCGGAGCCGGCGCCATATCCGGCGCGCACGCCGCGACAAGCCCGCGCGAGCGCGCCGATCAAGCCGCAGCCGAGGCCGCCGCCTTCCGCGCCAAAGCCGCCGCAAAGCCCGATCCCCCCGAGCCGCCGCGCCCCGCCCCCGAGGCAGCGCCGCCCATCCCCGCCGGCGCCTCCCGCCCCCCCGCCACACTGGCCGCAGTCGCCCCCGACGCCCCTCAACCCGAGGCGGAGGAGTCGGAACAGAGCGAAAAACCCAGACACTCCCGCGTCTTTTCGCGCACAATGCAAATGCTCGGCGGCGGCAGACGCGGCGGCCCGGGGCGGGAGTAGGCTGACAGCTGCGCAGGCCGGGTCGCAAGTGGTCTTCGCGCAGCGGCACAGCCAGCGCTACGCCCCCTCACGCGCCCCGACCGCGCCCCTCGCAAGCGCGATGTAATGCGCGATCAGGCGCTCGCGGTCGAGGCGGCCTTCGCTGCGGAACCATTGTGTGACCCCGTTCATCATCGCGATCAGGGCGCGCGTCGCGAGGCGCGTGTCGGCGACGTTCATCGCGCCGCTCTCTTGCCCGTCGATCAGGATCTGCTCGAGCCGCGCCTCGTAGCGGCGGCGCAGCTCGGCGATGCGGGCGAAATTCTCGTCGCTGAGGCTGCGCAGCTCCATATAGGACAGGAACACCGCGTCGGCGTTGTCGAGCCCGGTCACGATGTGAAAGCGCACGAACGCGTCCAGCCGCTCGAGCGGGGAGCCGCCGCCATCGGGCCAGATCTCGAGCAGCCACTCCATATGATCGTGCAGCAGATCGAACAGCAGCGCCTGCTTGTCGCTTGTGTAGACGTAAAGCGTTCCGACCTGCACACCGATCTCGGCGGCGATCTGGCGCATCGAGACGGCGGCAAAGCCGTGCCGCGCGAACAGCGTTCGTGCCGCCCCGCGCAAAGCGGCGGCGGTCACCTCGCCCTTGGACCCGTGGGTGCGCGCCATCCCCTAGACGCGGCGCAGCGCGATCACCGCGTTCAGCCCGCCAAAGGCAAAAGCGTTGGACAGCGCCACGTCCACCTGCGCCTCGCGCGCCTCGTTCGGCACCACGTCGAGCGCGCATTCAGGGTCCGGCTCTTCATAGCCGATGGTCGGCGCCACGATCCCGTCGCGGAGCGCCATGACGCAGGCCAGAAGCTCGACCGCGCCGGTCCCGCCGATCAGATGGCCGTGCATCGCCTTCGTCGACGAGATCATCAGCCGGTCCGCGTGATGGCCGAAGGCGTGCGAGACGGCGGCGCATTCGGTCTTGTCATTGGCCGCCGTGCCGGTGCCGTGCGCGTTGATATAGCCGACCTCTTCGGGGTTGATCCCGCCATCGCGCAGCGCGCCGGCGATCGCCCGCTCGGCCCCGATCGCGTTCGGCATGACGATGTCGCTCGCATCCGAGGACATCGCGAACCCGACCACCTCGGCCAGAATATCGGCGCCGCGCGCGGTTGCGTGGTCCCATTCCTCGAACACGAAAATGCCCGCCCCCTCGCCCTGCACCATGCCGTTGCGATTGGCCGAGAACGGGCGGCAGGCATCCTTGGACATCACGCGCAGCCCCTCCCACGCCTTGACGCCGCCAAAGCAGAGCATCGATTCCGACCCGCCCGTCAGCATCACCTGCGCGGCGCCGGAACGCACCATGTTGAACGCAAGCCCCATCGCGTGGTTCGAGCTGGCGCAGGCGGTCGCGACCGAGAAACTGGGGCCCATCAGCCCGTATTCCATCGCGACATGGCTGGCTGCGGCATTGTTCATCAGCTTGGGCACGACGAAGGGGTGAACGCGGTTCTTCCCCTCCTCATAGACGGTGCGGTAATTCTCGTCCCATGTGTTGACGCCGCCTGCGGCGGTGCCGAGCACCACCCCGGACATCAGGCCAAGATCGCCCTCGAATTCCAGCCCCGATTGCAGCACCGCCTGCCGCGCGGCAAGAAGCGTGAACTGGGTGAACTTGTCGAACAGAAGGATCTGCTGGCGGTTGAAGTGATCCTCGGGGCGCCAGTCATGGACCTGCCCGCCGATCCGCACCGAGAGCCGGTCCACATCGCGAAAATCGAGCTCGGTGATGCCGCAGCGCCCCTCGCGGAAGGCGGCGAAGGTCGCGGGCACATCATGGCCAAGCGCGTTGATCGTGCCCATCCCGGTGATCGCGACGCGGCGCGGCCCCGGCTGGGCGCGCATCGGCAGGATCCGCACCGGAAGCGCCCGCGCCAGCACGGCTTTCGACACCGCCTTGGCGACCTTGGCGGCCTTGCGGACATTCCCGTGCTCGGATTTCTTGCGCGTCACGCCTGCCCCTTTTCGGCGACCAGCTTTTCGACCGCCGCGACGATCGCGCCCATATCCGAGAAATCGACCTCGGATTTCTCGGGCTCGTTGGCGTTGAAGGGAATGGTGATGTCGAATTCCTCCTCGAGCGCGAAGATCGTCTCGACGAGCCCGAGACTGTCGATGCCAAGCGCTTCGGGGGTCGCATCGTCGGTGATCTGGTCGGGCTCGAGCATCGCCTGCTCGGCTATGATGGCGCGGATGCGCGTCTTAACGTCCTGGGTCATAAGATGTCTCCGATCAGGATTTGCCTGGCAAGTCTTTGAGGGAACTACGAATTTCTTCCAATTGAGCGGATAGGCGCGGCAGGCGGCGCATGGCTTTCTGGATCTGCATCTGCGTGTCCATCGCGGTGGCCGGGTTCCCCAGCACGACCTTGCCGGCGGCCACGCGGCTGAAGATCTTGCTGGCGCCGCCCGCGATCACGTCATCGCCGATCTCGATATTGTCGCTGACCCCGCATTGCCCGGCCAGCACCACACGGTCCCCGATCCGCGACGAGCCGGCAATCCCGACCTGCCCGCAGATCAGACAATCCGCGCCGACCGCGACATTATGGCCCAGATGCGCGAGATTGTCGATTTTCGTGCCGCGCCCGATCGAGGTGGCGCGGATCGTGCCGCGATCGATCGTGGTGTTCGCGCCGATCTCGACATCATCGCCGATCTCGACATGGCCGAGCGAGTGGATACGCTCCCATGACTGGCGGCGGATCGTCTCGCGCCGGCCAAGGGTGCGGCGGATTTCCTCGACCCCGGATTCCTCGGGCGTGACGAACGAGAACCCGTCCGCGCCGATCACCGCGCCGGGGTGCACGATCAGCCGAGCGCCCGCGCGCACGCCTTGCATGATCCGCGCGCCCTCGAGGATCAGAGCGTCATCGCCGATCTTTGCGCCGCGCCCGATCGAGGCGTGGGACGCGATCCGGGCCCGCGCGCCGATAACCGCGCCGGCGCCGATCACAACGAAGGGGCCGATCGCCGCGCCCTCGCTGATCTGCGCATCGTCCGCGATCACCGCCGTTTCGTGAATACCGGGCGCGATGCTTGGACCGGGATCAAAGCTGCGCGTCAGCCCCGCCATGACCAGCCTCGGGCGCGGCGCGAAGATCGCGGCCGAGAGCCCGTAATCGCCCGGCTCCATCCCCTTGGCGATGATCGCAACCCCGCCCGGCTTAAGCGCTTTGGCGTATTCGGGCGACATCGCAAGCGCAATCTGTCCCGGCCCGGCGCGCGCCGGCTCGGCCGCGCCCGTCACCGTCTGCGAGATATCGCCCCACGCCTCGGCCGACAACGCTGCGGCAAGTTCCTTGACGGTCACAGCCATGCGCACTCCTTTCCGGCAGAGGATTAGCGAGTGCGCCGCGACAATTCCAGCCTATTCCACGCCCGCCGCCTGAAGCGCCGCCCAAAGCCGCCCGTCGCGGTTATAGACGTCGCGGAAGGTCCGCATATTGCCCTCGCCGTCCGGGAGCGCGGTGAAATAGACGAGATGGATCGGCACCGGCTCATCAAGGCGGATCCAGCGTTCTTCCCCGGCGTCGAGCACGCGGTGGAACAAGGCGCGCGGGTCGGAGGCGTTGCCGCGCAGCAGCTCATAGGCCAGCTCGAACGGGCGCCCGATCCGCACGCAGCCATTGGAATCCGCGCGCACGGCGTTGTTGAACAGATGCCGCGCCGGGGTGTCGTGAAGATAGATGTTCCACTCGTTAGGGAACATGAACTTCACCCGCCCGAGCGCGTTATCGGCGCTTGGCTGCTGGCGGAGCATATAGGGGAAGCCGCCATTCGCATAGCGCGCGAAATCCACCTGTGATCGCGGGATGACCCGGCCGCGCCGGTCCACCACGTCAAGATAGGAATAGGCGTTCGGGTTCTGCGCCAGCCGGGGCAGATAGGTGCGCGAGGCCATCCCCGGCGGCACGGTCCAGGTCGGGTTCGGCACCACGAATTCCATGATATCCGAGAATTCAGGCGTCTGCATGACCGCGTCGGGCTTGCCCATCACGGCGCGCGTCTCGAAGGTGACCTCGCCATTCTCGCGGATCTGGGTGGTGAATTCGGGGATGTTCACCCAAAGATGCCGCGCGTTCAGATCATGCCCGTTAAGCCAGCGCAGCCGCTCCATCGCCATCACGACGCTGCGGTTCGCGCCGCCCGGCCCGCGGTGGAGCTGGCCGATCGTCTGCGGGCCCGCGACCCCGTCCGCCTTGAGCCCGGCCGCCCGCTGATATTCCAGCACGGCGGCGGCAAGATCCTCGTCATATTCCTCGGGATCGGCGGGGGCGGTCTCGGGCTCGAACCCGATAGAGGCCAGCCGCGCGCGCAGCGCCGCGATCTCGGGGCCACTCGCGCCGACGCGGTAAAGCCCTTCGGCAACCTCGGGCGCCGAGGCGGGGGGAACCAGCCGGCCCTGATTGGCCAGCATCTCGTGAAGCTGCCGGTAGCGCGGATCGGAGGGCGGCAGCGAGGCGATGACCTCTGCCGGGTCTTCGCTCAGAAACCGGTCCATCAGCTGGGCCATATCAAGCGGGATGATCTGGCGGTGATTATTCTCGCGGTCGACCCGCGCGGGGTCCACAACGCCGGTCGAGACATCGCGCGCATAGGCGGCAAAGACGCGGGCGTAATCGGCCTCGGCGCGCGCCGCCGCCTCGGGCGAGGCGCCTGCCCCGGCGCTTGCGGCCGGCACGACATAATTGCGGTAGGGCAGACCGTGAAGCGGCGCCTTGGCGATCGCGTCATCCAGCGCCGCACGCTGCGCCGAGCGCCCCTCGCCGGTGAAGATCGCGCCGAGCCCGCTGCGCCCGTAGAATGCCGCAAGGCCCGGATCGCTTGCCACCTCGCGGGCGAGCGCCATCTCGAATTGTGTAAAGACCAGCTTCGGCGCCGGAAGCGCGCCGGCCGCCGCTGTCTCGCTCATCTGCGCCGCTGCCGGCGCGGCTGAAAGCGCGAGCACGGCCAGAGCCGCACGCACCCGATTCGCAACAATGTTCACCTTTTCGCCTCTGCCCGTTATTTTTTCTTAACTATGCCCGCAACGCGCGCAGGGGTCCAGAAGATCCGCCCCGCAGATTAACCTTGACCAGCACAGAGCGCCGTTTTCGGTTCCGCGAGCGATTTGCAGGGCGCGCGCATCGGCGGATTTCTGCCGATAATGGCAGGTTTTCGCCGCTTGAGGAACGAAAATGTTTCGAGCGAGGCCGCTTGGTGACATATTGTTAACGCGTTCTTGATAACAAAGAACCAATCACCAAAAGCGGTGAGAACTCGGGACAGAGCAGGACAGGCGATCTGAACATGACTTCCAATGACATCTCCCGCCGTGGCCTTCTGGGCTTTTTTGCGGCAACCGCAGTAGCGGCCGCTCCGGTATCGGCCAACGCGTTCGGCATCCGCCGCCGCGCCGGCGATTTCCGTCGTATTGCAATGTATAACGCCCGCACCGGCGAAAGCATCGACACGGTGTATTGGGTGGATGGGCGCTATATCCGCGACGCGCTGAACGAGATCAACTACTTCATGCGCGACTGGCGCACGGGGCAGGTGATCGGGATCGACCCGCGCGCCATCGACATCGCGGCGGCCTCGCACCGCGCGCTCCAGACGAATGAGCCGTTCATGATGCTGTCGGGCTACCGCTCGCCGCAAACGAACGCGATGCTCGCGCGCAGCTCGGGCGGCGTGGCCAGCAACTCGCTCCATATGCAGGGCAAAGCGGCGGATCTGCGGCTGCGCTCGCGCTCGGTCGCGCAGATCTACAACGCGGCGGCCAGCTTCCGTGCGGGCGGCGTGGGGCGTTACTCGCGCTCGAACTTCGTGCACGTGGACAGCGGCGCGGTCCGCACCTGGGGCAGCTAAGCAGCCGCCCCCGATTTTTCCACCCTCGCGCGCTGCACTGAGCGCGGGGCATCGCCTTGTCTGCCCGGCTCGCCATTGGCGGGCCTTTTGGGTTTTAGGGGGCAGGTTGGACGAAGGGGCTTGCGCTATCTCAAAAGCGGGCGGCGCGTGGAGCCGTCAGGGCGCGAAGATAAGGCGGCATGAGGTTGCGGGCGCTATACGAGGCAGTTGAGGTCGAGCGCCTTCTGTGCCGGCGCAGGCCCGGTCGCGCGGAGCCGACAGGGCACGACGATACGACGGCATGACGTTGAGGACGCTATGGCGGCGCGGTTGAGCTCGAGAGCCTGCTGTGCCGGCGCAGGCCCGATCGCAAGGAGCCGTCAGGGCGCAACTGTAAGACGGCATGAGGTTGAGGGCGCTATGCGACGCAGTTGAGGTTAAGAGCCTGCTGTGCAGGTGCAATACCGATCGCACGGCGCCCTCAGGGCGTAACGGTAAGACGGCATAGCATTGAGCACGCTATGCGGCGCAGTTAAGGTCGAGATGCTGCTATGCCGGCGTAGGTCGGATCGTACCTAGCCGTCAGGGCGCGCCGACAAGATGGCATGGGGTTGAGCACGCTATGCGGCGCTGTTGAGGTCAAGAGCCTGCTGTGCGGGCGTAGGCTCGATCATGGGGAGCTTTTGACCCATTCCGCCCGGGCCTATGCCGCTGTTGAGCGCGGCTCCGACCGGCCTACGCCTTTGTCGCACGCCAATTTCTGACCCGGCTTCCATGACGGTCCTGCTCGGGTTCTGGCCGCCGCGCACCCGGTTACTACGCTTGCTGTTTTCGAGTAGCCTCCGCGCGGATGACACCCGCTTTCCCCAGCTCCCGCGGCGCCTCGACGCTCCGGAGTTGCTTCCGGCAGCTCTCGCCCTGCGGCTACCCAGCCTCCACCCGCAGCGCCCCGTTCACCCCGCCTGCCCGGCCAGCTCATCAATAACATCGCGCCACAGATCCGCCGGCTGGGCGCCGGTTACGACGTGGCGATCCGCGACGATGAAGGTCGGGACCGCTCGAACGCCGCGCGCGCGGGCGTGAGCTTCGGCCTCGGCCACCGTGTCGCGATCGGCATCGCTCGCCAGAAGACGGCGCACCATTGCGCCGTCCATCCCGGCCCCGGCGGCGATTTCCGCCAGCACGTCGGGGTTGCCGAGATACCGCCCCTCGCGCCAATGGGCGCGCAGCAGGCCCGACATCACCCGCGTTTGCGCCCCCTCGAGGACCGCCCAATGCAGCAGGCGATGCGCGTCAACCGTGTTCGGCACGCGCTCGATCGCGGCCATGTTGATCCACAGGCCCAGCC
This sequence comes from Paracoccus sp. (in: a-proteobacteria), assembly GCA_030539455.1. Lineage (GTDB taxonomy): Bacteria > Pseudomonadota > Alphaproteobacteria > Rhodobacterales > Rhodobacteraceae > Paracoccus. The sequence continues at coordinate 12,375 of JAUNRZ010000004.1, forward strand.
GCTCGGCGGCCTCGATCACCGGGCGCGTTGCCTCCAGAATCCCCTTCTCGCCGCCGAATTTCGCCTTCATATACTCGACGTGATCCATCCCAGAACGCGGCATGTCGGGCGATAGCTGGAACGGGCGCCAGACGATGGCGAAAGGATGCTCGGGCCGGCTTTCCAAGGCGCGGTCCAGCTCGGCCTTGGCGATGAGGCACCAAGGGCAGACCGGGTCGGCGAAGATATCAAGCGAAATCATATTGCTATGAGCCGCATCTGAGACTTCGCCCACCATCGTCACACCTTGTCATGCGCGGCGCGCAGCGCGCGCCGGTTGATCTTGCCGGTCCCGGTCCGGGGCAGCTCGGGCAGCTTGATGTAAAGCCGCGGCTGCTTATAGCGGGCCAGATCGCGCGCCGCCAGATCGCGCAGATCGGCCTCGGGCGCGGTGCCGGTCCAGAAGGCGGCGATCACGCTCACCCCCGGCGCGACGGTGATCTCGGTCGCCGCGATATCGCCCGCGCCGGGCACAAGAGCCAGCAGATCCTCGATCTCACCCGGCGCAACGCGGTAGCCGCCCGCGTTCATCATGTCATCGACGCGCCCAAGCAGCGTCACCGCGCCGTCCGGGGCCATCTGGGCCTGATCGCCGGTGATGAACCACTCGCCGAGAAATTTCTCATTCGTTTCCAGATCATTATCGAGATAACCTAAGAATAGCCCGGGATCGCTTCGATGCACCGCAAGCAGCCCCGCCTGACCGGGGGCAAGCGGCGCGCCCGCCCCGTCCAGCACCGCGACACGCCGCCCCTCTTGCGGATAGCCGGCCGAGCCTTCGGGGGCGGGCCGCGCGGGGCTGCCCGAGATGAAGGTGGAGCATTCCGAGAGCCCCATCGCCTCGTGCAGATCGCTCCCGGTGCGGTCCCGCCAGTCGCGGCGGAGGCCCGGATCCAGCCGCTCGCCCGCGACGAGGCCGTGCCGAAGCGACGGCACCGCCGGCCAGTCTTCGCGCAGCATTCGCCGAAAAACCCCCGGCGCGGCGGCGAGGATGGTCGCGCCGTGACGGGCGGCCAGCAGGGGGAGCTGCTCGATCTCGGTCCCCGCTGCGGGGATGAGCGCCGCAGCGCCAACGGTCCACGGATCCATCAGCCCGGTGCCGAGCGTAAAGCTCCAGTTGAAAGCGCCGGCGTGCATCATCCGGTCCTCGGCGCGCAGCCCATACCAGCCATCAAACATCGCGCGCCGCGCCAGAATCGCGCGATGGGCGTGCATCACCGCGCGCGGGGCGCCAGAGCTGCCGGAGCTGTAGATGATATAGGCGAGCCGTTCGGGATCGCCCCGGCTGAAACCGGCTTGCGGCAGGCTGGCAAAGCCGCGCAGTTTGCCCTGATCCAGCACCGGCGCGGCGCTTTGGGGCAGCGCGATGCCCTCGCCCGCGACGATCAGATCGGGCCGGATTTCGTCGGCGATTGCGGTGATCTCGCGCAAGGTCAGCAAGGGCGAGGTTGGGACCGGCACCAGGCCGGCCGCGATGGCGCCGAGGTAAGTGACCGGAAAATCAGGGTTATTCCCAAGGCGCATGAGAATGCGCGCGCCGTCTCGAAGCCCCATCTCGCGAAGGCCAGTCGCAGTGCCCAAAACCGCGCTGCGCAGCCGGCGATAGGACCAACGCTCGGCCCGCGCCGGGCCAAGCACCGCAAGCGCCAGCCGATCGGGCGAACGCGCCCCGGCCTCGAGCACATATTCGGCAAGATTGAACCCGCTCATAAAGGCATGTCCTGAGCGATCATGGACCGACCGGTCCCGCGCGCCACAAGGCACGCCCCGCAGCACCCAAGCCGCAATCGCCTGCGCCGCAACGCCAAACGGCCCGCCCCTGGTCGGGCGAGCCGCAAAATTCGATCCGGCCTTGGATCAGAGCAGTTTCAGCTCGATCGCCGAGGCCCGGCCGTCGCGGCCCGACTGAAGATCGTAGCTGATCTTCTGGTTGTCTTTCAGCCCGGTCAGGCCCGCACGCTCGACCGCCGAGATGTGCACAAACACGTCCTTGCCACCGTCATCGGGCGCAATAAACCCGTAACCCTTGGTGGTGTTGAACCATTTCACGGTGCCAGTGGCCATCCGTCTTCTCCTTCAAGTTTCCCGATCGCGGGATGCGATCGAGCCGTGCAGCCCTTCGTCCGGCTGCCCCGTGAAGGGAGGCGGTAGCAAAGTCATAGCTCACGCTGCGAAGAATGAAGAAAATTGAGCAAAACACAAGCGAGAAACGCGCGCGAATGTGACGTGCACGTTAATCTTTTGTGATTTCGCGCCAGATTCAGCGCAGATCGGGGGGCGTCGCCTCGCCGGCGAGCCGGTTTGCGACCTCATCGAGCGTGACCGATTCGCTCCCCTGATGGTCCAGACGGCGCATCGAGACGGTGCCGCTTTCGACCTCTTTCATCCCGATCGCGAGGATGACAGGCACTTTGGCGACCGAATGTTCGCGCACCTTGTAGTTGATCTTTTCGTTGCGCAGATCGGCCTCGGCCCGCAGACCGCGCGCGCGGAGCGTCTCGACCACCTCGCGCACATAGTCGTTCGCGTCCGAGACGATCGAGGCGACGACGACCTGACGCGGCGCGAGCCAGAAGGGCAGCTTGCCCGCATAGTTCTCGATCAGGATGCCGATGAAACGCTCGAAGCTGCCAAGAACGGCGCGGTGGAGCATGACGGGGCGGTGCCGCTCGCCATCGGCGCCGACATATTCCGCGTCCAGCCGCTCGGGCAGGACGAAATCGACCTGATGCGTGCCGCATTGCCAGTCGCGCCCGATCGCGTCGGTCAGAACGAATTCCAGCTTCGGCCCGTAAAACGCGCCCTCGCCGGGGTTGAGCTCGAACTCGAACCCCGCCGCGCGCGTGGCATTGGCAAGCGCGGCCTCGGCCTTGTCCCAGATCTCGTCGCTGCCGGCGCGATTTTCCGGGCGGTCCGAGAATTTGACGCGGAATTTCTCGAAGCCCAGATCGCGGTAGACCGAGGAGAGGAACTCGATAAAGCGGCGGGTTTCCTCTTCGATCTGGTCCTCGGTGCAGAAAATATGCGCATCGTCCTGCGTGAAGCCGCGCACCCGCATGATCCCGTGCAGCGCGCCCGACGGCTCGTAGCGGTTGCACGAGCCGAACTCGGCCATGCGCAGCGGCAATTCGCGGTAGGATTTGAGGCCCGAGTTGAAGATCTGCACATGGCACGGGCAATTCATCGGCTTGAGCGCGTTGATGGATTTCTGCCGCGCATGTTCCTCGTCCACTTCGACGATGAACATGTTTTCCTGGTAATTCTCCCAGTGACCCGATTCTTCCCACAGCTTGCGGTTCACCACCTGCGGCGTGTTCACCTCGACATAGCCGCCCGCGCGCTGCCGCCGGCGCATGTAATCTTGCAGCGTCACATAGATGTTCCAGCCATTGGGGTGCCAGAAAATCTGGCCCGGCGCCTCTTCCTGCATATGGAACAGGTCCATCTCGCGGCCGAGCTTGCGGTGATCGCGCTTGGCGGCCTCTTCGAGCATCGTCAGATGCGCCTTGAGATCGTCGCGATTGCGGAACGCAACGCCGTAAATGCGCTGAAGCATCGGGCGCGTGTTATCGCCCAGCCAGTAGGCGCCGGCCACATGGGTCAGCTTGAACGCATCGGCGGGAAGCTGGCCGGTATGCTGAAGATGGGGGCCGCGGCAGAGATCCTGCCACTCGCCATGCCAATACATCCGCACATCCTCGCCCTCGGGGATGCGGTCCACCAGCTCGACCTTGTAATTCTCGCCCGAGGCTTCGTAGTGGGCGCGGGCGCGGGCGCGGTCCCAGATCTCGGTCCGCACCGGATCGCGCGCGGCGATGATCTCGCGCATTTTCGCCTCGATCCGGCCCAGATCTTCGGGGGTGAAGGGCTCGGCGCGGTCGAAATCGTAGAACCAGCCGTGATCGCGCACCGGGCCGATGGTGACTTTGACATCGGGCCAGATCTCTTGCACGGCGCGGGCCATGACATGGGCGAAATCATGGCGGATCAGCTCGAGCGCCGTCGCCTCGTCCTTCATCGAGTTGATCGCGATCGCGCCGCCTTCGGTGATCGGCCAGGCGAGGTCGATATGCGCGCCGTCAAGGCTGGCCGAGATCGCGCGTTTGGCAAGGCTCGGCGCGATGCTCTCGGCGATCTCGGCAGCGGTCACGCCGGCGGGGTAATCGCGCGCATTGCCATCGGGAAATGTCAGGGTGATCTGGTCGGCCAAGTCTGGCTCCTCGTCGGTTTGGCGCCCACGGAACGCCCGGTTGCAAGTTATGTCGGCGCGTTCTGCGCCCAAGGCGCGGCGCTGTCAACCGCGCTTAATTCAGCGGCGCGAAGGCGGGCGCGTAGCTGAGCCTTGTGCGCGCGGGAAGATCGGTGCCGCGCGCTTGCAAATAAGGCCCCGCGAAGGGCGCGTCCCAGCCCGGCACCGGATGAAAGCCAAAGCGCGCGTAATAGGACGGATCGCCCAAGACGACGACGGCGGCGGGCGCGACGGCGTCGATCGCGGCGCGGATCAGATCGCTGCCAAGCCCGCGCCCCTGAAGCTTCGGCTCGACCGCGACCGGGGCAAGCGCGAAGGCCGGGAAATCGGCTGCGAGCGGGGACAGCGCGATATGCCCAAGGATCAGCCCATCGGCCTCGGCGACGAACGAGATGGCGAGATCGCCCGCCCGGCGCAGCGCATCGACGAGATGCGCCTCACCCTCCCCTTCAAAGGCGCGGGTCAGCAGATCACGGATCGCGCCGTGATAGGCCGAAATCTCGGGGCGGAGCGCGGGCGAGATCGTCTCCCGCTTGAAATCGCGCCCCAGCCCCGCGCTTTTCGCGCCCCATTCGCTTTGCCGCGCCCGCGCGCCATGCGCCTCGAACGCGTCCGCGTCGACGAAAAGCTCGCGCAGATGCCAGGCGCGCGGATCCGCCGCGTCCTCGGTGACGTCAAAGCGCAGGCAGCCCGGCTCGGCCCGGCTGGCAGCGATATGGCCCGGCAGCAGCGCGCGGGCCAGCCGCGCCTCGCTGTCGTCATGCGCCGTCAGCCGGCCGGTGAGCGAGATCAGATCCATGCGTGCCTTCTGCCAGAGCCATGCGCGGGGCGCAACGCCGTCCGCTTGCGACGCCCGCCCCTTGCGGCGCCCGCGCCCGAGGGGTAGGCGATAGCGGTAAACCAAGGACCGATCATGCAGCACGCCGCCCCGTTTTCTGCGCCCGAAAAACGCCTCAAACTGCCGGAATTCGTGGCCATGCTGGCGTTTTTGTTTGCGACGGTGGCGTTTTCCATCGACGCAATGCTGCCCGCCCTGCCCGAATATGCGCGGCTGATGACGCCCGACGCGCCGAACCGCGCGCAGCTTATTCTGACCTCGTTCGTGGCGGGGATGGGGATCGGCACGCTGTTTGCGGGCCCGATCTCGGACGCGATCGGGCGCAAGCCGGCGATCACGATCGGGATCATGATCTATGTTCTCGCCGCCATCGCCGCGATCTTCGCGCAATCGCTCGAGGCGCTGCTGATCGCGCGGTTCGTCCAGGGGCTCGGCGTCGCCGGCCCGCGCATCGTGGGGCTCGCGCTTGTGCGCGATCTTTACGCGGGGCGCGAGATGGCGCGGATCACCAGCCTCGTTATGATGATCTTCATTCTCGTGCCCGCGATGGCGCCGCTGCTGGGCGCGATCATCATCGATCTCGCCGGCGCGCAGGGCGTCTTTGGCGCCTTTGTCGTGTTCGGGATGATCGGGCTGATCTGGGTCAATCTGCGTCAGGCCGAAACGCTTCCTCCCGAGCGGCGGCGCCCCGCGCGCATCGCCCCGATGCTTGAGGCCACGCGCGAGCTGATCGCCGACCGGCAGGTCGTGCTGTCGACCATCGTGATGACGCTGGGCTTTGGGCAGATGTTCGCGCTGCTCTCCGCCGCGCAGCAGCTTTTCGGCGTAACCTACGGGCGGGGCGAGGAATTTCCGCTGTGGTTCGCCGCGATGGCGCTGCTGTCGGGCAGCGGGACGGTGCTGAACGCGGTCTATGTCGTGCGCTTCGGGATGCGGCGCATTGCGCGTTGGGCCTATGCGATGCAGATCGTCGTCTCAGGCGTCGCGCTTTTGCTGATGGCGAGCGGCGCGCTGCCGCCGCGCGCGGAATTCGCGCTGTTCTTCTTCTGGGCGACGAGCGTTTTCTTCATGGCCGGCGTGACATTCGGCAATCTCAACGCGCTCGCCCTCCAGAATATGGGCCATATCGCGGGGATCGCGGCCTCGGTCATCGCGGCCGCCTCGACCATCGGCGCGGTCGCCATCGCGGCGCCGGTGGGGCTGATGTTCGACGGAACCGCCCTGCCGATCGTCGGCGCGACGCTGTTCTGCTCGGCGCTTGCGTGGTGGCTGATGCGCGGGCTGATCGACTAATCCGCGCCCATCTCGCGCAGTGCTTCGGCAAGGCGGCGCGTTGACGGATCGTGCCCCGGCGCATCATCGCCGCGCAGCAGCGGCTCGACCGCGAGGGCGAGCTCTTTGCCAAGCTCGACGCCCCATTGATCGAAGCTGTTGATGCCCAAAATCGCGCCCTCGACAAAGACGCGATGCTCATAAAGCGCGATGATCTGGCCAAGCGTGAAGGGCGTCAGCTTTTCCAGCAGCAGGGTCGTCGAGGGGCGGTTGCCCTCGAACACGCGGTGCCGTGCCTGCCGGTCCAGATCATCCCCCGAAGCGCCTGATTTCAGGGCGATCTTACGCGCCGCCTCCAGATCGCGCCCGGTCATGAGCGCCTCGGACTGCGCGAGGCAATTGGCCATCAGCAGGAGATGCTGGTGCCGCAGGTCCGGCTCGTGACCGCGCGCGGCCAGAATGAACTCGCACGGGACGATCTGCGTGCCCTGATGGATCAGCTGATAGAAAGCGTGCTGCCCGTTCGTGCCCGGCTCACCCCAGACAACGGGGCCGGAGGGCAGATCCAGATCGCGCCCGTCCATTGCCACGCGCTTGCCGTTCGATTCCATCTCGAGCTGCTGCAAATAGGCCGGCAGCCGCGCGAGCCGGTTGTCATAGGGCAGCACGGCGCGGGTCGGGTAGCCGCAGATCTGATTGTGCCAGATCCCGACCAAAGCAAGCAGCACCGGCAGGTTCTCGGCCGCAGGCGCCGCCCGGAAATGCGCATCGATCGCCGCGCCTCCGGCGAGAAATTCGTCGAAACGCTCCGGGCCGATCCCGATCATCAGGCTCAGCCCGATCGGGCCCCAGATCGAATACCGCCCGCCCACCCAATCGGCGAAACCGAAGGCGTGATCCTCGGCGATGCCCCACTCAGTGATCTTGTCCGTCGCGCTCGACAGCGCCGCGAATTGCCGCGCGGGCTCGCGGGTGCGCGCCGCCATCCAGTCGCGCGCGGTCTTTGCATTGGTCATCGTCTCGATGGTCGTGAAGGTCTTCGAGGCGACGATGATCAGTGTCCGCTCGGGGTCGAGCGGCGCGAGCGTGTCCGCGATATCGGCCCCGTCCACGTTCGAGACGAAATGGAGCCGCGGTCCGTCCCGGTAGGGCGCAAGCGCAAGCGCCGCCATCGCCGGGCCGAGATCCGAGCCGCCAATGCCGATATTGACCACATCCGTATAGGCGCCGCCCTGCCCGGCGATCTGCCCGCCCCGCACCCCTTCGGCAAAGCGGCGCATCCGGTTCAGCGTCTCGGCAATGCCGGCCGAGATATCCTCGCCGTCAAGCTGGACCGGGGCGGAGGGATTGCGCAAAGCGGTGTGCAGGACGGCGCGGTCCTCGGTCTCGTTGATGCGCGCGCCGGTGAACATCGCCTCGCGCCGGGCGGGAACGCCGGCTGCCTCGTAAAGTGCCAGCAGCAGATCGCGGGCCTTTTCGTCGATGGCGGTCTTGGAATAATCGAGCAGCAGCCCGTCCGCTGAAGCGGAAAAGTTGCGCGCGCGGTCCGGCGCGTCGAAATAGCTCAGGATCGAGCGCCCCTGCGCTGCCTTGCGGTGATCATGCAGCGCCTGCCAGTGGCGGTCCATCGCGGGCCCCTCAATCGGCGTAATGCACGGTCAGATCGCCGATAAACGCGGCGATCGGCGCCTCTACCGGATCATCGCCGCGCGCGTTTTCCAACGCCTCGCGCTTTTCCGCGCCCATGATGACCAGATGCCCGAAAAGGGCCGATTTCAGCGCCGGGCAGGTCAGGGTGATGCGCGGCTCGGACCCTCCGGCGGCCTGCATCACGGCGGGCGCATCGGCGGCCAGAAGCTGCTCGATCCCGGGCGCGCCGGGAAAGAGGCTCGCGGTATGGAGATCCTTGCCCATGCCGAGGATCAGAACGGTGATCGGCAGATGATCAGCCAGTGCCTCGGTCAGCGCCGGGGCGGCCTCGGCGGGGGTCTCGGCGCCGGTGTAAAGGTCGAGATACTGCGCCGCCGCCGCCGGGCCTTGCAGCAGATGCGCGCGCAGCATCGCCGAGTTCGAGCGCGGGTTAGAGCGCGGCACCCAGCGTTCATCATTCAGGAAAACCGTGACATTTTCCCAGTCGAGGTCCAGTGCCGCCAGCGATTCGAACAGCGGAACGGGGCTTGACCCGCCCGGCACGCAAAGGCTCGCACGGCCATGCGAGGCGAGATGCTGGCGCAATTCCTGCGCGATCCGGTCGGCAAGCGAAAGCGCCAGCAATTCGCGGTCGGGATAGGTGACGATGTCGGCTTTCATGCGCGTATCTCCCTCCAGCGGCGATTATCGCGGTGCATCAGGCGCAGCGCCTCTTCCGGCCCGCTTGAGCCGGCATCATAGGGCTCGGGCGCAGATCGCCCCTCTTCCCATGTCGTGATGATCTGGTCGGTCCACGCCCACGCGGCCTCGACCTCGTCGCCGCGCATGAACAGGGTCTGGTTGCCGCGGATCACGTCCATGATGAGCCTTTCATATGCGTCCGGCATATCGGTGCCCTCGGGCCCGAGCGCATCGGCAAAGGACATATCAAGCGGCACCTGAACAAGACGCATCCCCCCCGGTCCGGGTTCCTTGATCATCACGGTCATCACCATACCTTCGTTCGGCTGAAGCCGGATCACAAGCTGGTTCGGCGTCGGCGCCTCGCCGTCATCGAAGATCGAATGCGGAGGCGCGCGGAATGTCACGACGATTTCAGAGGTCCGCGCGCGCAGCCGCTTGCCGGTCCGCAGATAGAAGGGCGTGCCGGGCCAACGCCAATTCGCGATATGGACCTTCATCGCGACAAAGCTCTCGGTGCGGCTTTCCGGGTTGCCCGCATCCTCGAGATAGGATTGCGTCTCGCCCTCGGCCTGATACTGGCCGCGCACGATATCGTCCGCGCCGACCGGCTCGAGCGCGCGCATCACCTTCAGCTTTTCGTCGCGCACGGCGTCGGGGTCGAAATGATAGGGCGGCTCCATCGCGATCAGGCATAGAAGCTGCATCATGTGGTTCTGGACCATGTCGCGCATCGCGCCCGACTGGTCGTAATAGCCGCCGCGCCCGCCGATCCCGACCGTCTCGGCCACGGTGATCTGGACGTGATCTACATATTGCGCGTTCCAGAGAGGCTCGAACAGGATATTGGCGAAACGCACCGCCATCAGGTTCTGCACGGTCTCTTTGCCGAGATAATGGTCGATCCGGTAGATCTGGCTTTCCGCGAAATGGCGCGCGAGCGTCGCGTTCAGCGCGCGCGCCGTCTCGAGATCGCGCCCGAAGGGTTTTTCGACCACGACCCGGCTGTCGGGGCCTGCGATCTCGTATGCGGCCAGATGCTCGGCCAGATCGCCGAAAAGCGACGGGGCGACCGAGAAATAGAACGCCCGCACGACGCCCTCGCGCAGCCGGGCCTTCAGATCGTCCCAGCCGGCCGTTCCCTTGGCGTCGATGGGCACATAGCTGAGCCGGTCGAGAAAAGCCTCGAGCCGCGCGCTGTCCGGCCCGCCATTGCCGGCGAATTCTTCGATCGCGCGCGCGGTTTCGGCCCGAAACCCGTCATCGTCCAGCTCCGAGCGCGCCGCGCCGATGATCTGCGCGGTTTCGGGCATCTGCCCCGCGACAAAGCGGCGATAGAGCCCCGGCAGGATCTTGCGGCGGGCCAGATCTCCGGTCGCGCCGAAGATCACAAGGTCGAAATCGTCCACCGGAATGACACGCGAAACCATCTCGTCCCCTTTCGTTCGACAATGCCCCACTAGAGCCTGTTAGCGGTAACGGCAAGCGCCTAATCGCCGCCTTGCGCCGCGATCAGCCGGGCCAGTCGCGGCAGCCGTGCCCGCTTGAACAGGGCGCGCGGCTGGACATCGCCGCCCAGATCGCGGGCGCGTTGCAAGGTCTCGCGCGCGGCTTTGATCACGGCAGGCTGATCGCGCCGCGCCAGCTCGGCGATGAACTCGTCGGGCGAAATCACGCGCAGATCAAGCTGCCGCATCACGCGCGCGGGAAAATCGCGGCGGTTCTCGGTCACGATGATATCGGCGCCGCCCGCAATGGCCGATGCGATCACGTGGCGGTCGCCCTCATCGGGCAGCGCCATCGTCTCGAGCGCGGCGAGGCGCGCGCGCGCCGGCCCGTCCGGCTCGGCCGCGTCCGTGTCGCTGGCATCGCCGAACAGATCGCGCAGCACGGCGATCTCGGCCGCGGCGATCGCACCTGCATCGGCCCCCAGCCGGTCCGAAGCAGCGCGGCGCCATTCTTCCAGCACGCGCCCGGACCAAAGCGGGCGGTAAAGCGGCGCGAGCCCGATCAGCACCTCGCGCAGCACCGTCGGGAACAGAACGCACGCATCCAGAAAGACCCGCATCAGCCGTCGAGCCGGAAAAACAGCGCCTTGAGATAGCCGGTCTCGGCCAGTTGCGGCAGCGTCGGGTGGTCGGGGCCGGCCTGCCCGGTATGGATCAGCTGCATCCGCCGCCCGCCCCGGCCGATCCCGCGCGCCGAGGCCCTGCGGAACGCGCTCAGATCGGCGGCGTGGCTGCACGAGCAAAGCCCGAGATAGCCGCCCGGCGCGACCAGAGGCGCAGAAAGGCGCGCGATCCTCTCATAAGCGCGCAGCCCCGCCTCGAGCGCCTGTTTCGAGGGCGCGAAAGCGGGCGGATCGCAAATCACCACGTCGAACTGCGCGCCGTCATAGGCCAGCCCCTCGAGCGCCTCGAACGCATCGCCTTGCAGCGTCTCGAGCCGGCCCCCCGCGCCCATCGCCTGCGCGCCCTGCTCGGCCAGATCGAGCGCGGGGGCAGACCCGTCGATGCAGGTCGCGTGATCGGCGCCCGCCGCCAGCATCGCAAGCCCGAACCCCCCGACATGGCTGAAAACGTCAAGCACGCGCCCCGCCGCAAGACGCTGCGCAAATTCGTGGTTCGGCCGCTGATCGTAGAAAAGCCCGGTTTTCTGCCCGCCCATGAGATCGGCCATATAGACTGCCCCGTTCATCGGCACCTTGACGAGGCCGGGGGCTTGGCCGAACGCCAGCTCCATCCGCTCGCCCAGCTTTTCGAGCGCGCGGGCGCGGCCCTGCCCGTTGATGACGACCGACTGAACGCCGATCGTGTCCCGCAGCACGGCTGCGATGTCGCCGGCCATGCGGTCCGCCCAGGCCGCATTGGGCTGGATCACGGCCGCATCGCCGAAGCGGTCGATGATGACACCGGGCAGCAGATCGGCCTCGGCGTGGACCAGCCGGTAGAACGGAGCGTCATAAAGCCGCTCGCGCAGCCGCGCGGCGCGCGTGATGCGCGCGGCGAGCCAGTCCGCGTCGATGCGCGCCTCGGGATCCGGGTCCATCACCCGGCCGATAATTTTGGAGTTCGGGTTGACGGTGACAAGGCCCAGCGGGCGGCGCTCGGCGTCTTCCAGCACCGCGAAGCTGCCCGGCTCGATCGCGCGGGTGCGCCGGTCCAGCGCGACCTCGTCGGCGAAAACCCACGGGAAGCCGTGGCGGATCGCCTGCGGTTTGGATTTCGGGCGCAAGCGGATGACTGGCTGGCTCATATGGGCTCCTTTCGTCGCGACGATCTTGCACGTCAGCCTTGGCCCGGCAAGCGCGGCTCTGCTCTGCGATTGCGCGGTTAACGCTAACATGATACGCGTGAGGCGGCCCAAAGAAGGAGCCCGCCATGTCCCTGAACCCTGTGATCGAGCGCGTCACCGACCGCATCCGGGCGCGATCGCGCGAGACGCGCGCGGCCTATCTGGGCAAGATCGCGCGCGCCGCCGAGGCCGGTCCGCGCCGCGCGCATCTGAGCTGCGGCAATCAGGCGCACGCCTACGCGGCGATGGAAAACAAGGCGGATTTCCTGTCGCGCCAGCCCAATCTCGGCATCGTGACGGCCTATAACGACATGCTTTCGGCGCATCAGCCATATGAGAGCTTCCCCGCCCTGATCCGCGCGGCGGCGGCGCGGGCGGGGGCGACGGCGCAGGTCGCGGGCGGCGTTCCGGCGATGTGCGACGGGGTGACGCAGGGTCAGGCGGGGATGGAGCTGTCCTTGTTCTCGCGCGATGTCATCGCTTTGGCGGCGGGGGTGGCGCTGTCGCATGATGTTTATGACGCAGCGCTGTTTCTTGGGGTTTGCGACAAGATCGTGCCCGGTCTGGTGATCGCGGCGGCGACGTTCGGTCATCTGCCGGCGGTGTTCGTTCCGGCCGGGCCGATGGTCTCGGGTCTTCCGAACGACGAAAAATCGCGGGTTCGCCAGCGATTCGCGGCCGGAGAGATCGGGCGGGACGAGCTGATGGCCGCCGAGATGGCATCCTATCACGGGCCGGGCACCTGCACGTTTTACGGCACGGCGAATTCCAACCAGATGCTGATGGAGATGATGGGGCTGCATCTGCCGGGCGCGAGTTTCGTCAATCCGGGCACCGATTTGCGCGATGCTCTGACCGAGGCGGCGGCGGCGCGGGCGGCGGCGATCACGAGGCTGGGGAATGACTACCTGCCTGCGGGGCAAATTCTCGACGAGCGGGCCTTTGTCAACGGAATGGTCGGGCTGATGGCGACGGGCGGGTCTACCAATCTCGTCCTGCACCTGCCCGCGATGGCGCGCGCGGCCGGGGTCGAGCTTCTGCTCGAGGATTTTCACGACATTTCCGAGGCGGTGCCGCTGCTTGCCCGCGTCTATCCGAACGGGCTCGCCGATGTGAACCATTTCCATGCGGCCGGTGGGCTTGGCTATCTGATCGGGCAGCTCCTCTCCAAGGGATTGCTGCACGAAGATGTCGAGACCGTCGCCGGGCGCGGGCTCGGGCGTTACACGCGCGAGCCGGTGCTGGAGGGCGGCGCGATCGCCTGGCGCCAGGGGGCGGAGGCTTCGCATAACGAGAAGATCCTGCGCCCGATCAGCGATCCTTTCGCTCCGACGGGCGGACTGCGCCAGCTTGCGGGCAATCTGGGGCGCGGCGTTATCAAGGTCTCGGCGGTCGCGCCCGAGCGGCATGTGATCGAAGCCCCGGCCCGGATCTTCAGCGATCAGGACGAGGTCAAGGCTGCGTTCAAGAATGGCGATCTGAGCGGGGATATGGTCGTCGTGGTGCGCTATCAAGGCCCGCGTGCGAACGGGATGCCCGAGCTTCATTCGCTGACCCCGATTCTCTCGGTGCTGCAAGATCGCGGGCAGAAGGTCGCGCTGCTGACGGATGGGCGGATGTCGGGCGCCTCTGGCAAGGTGCCTGCGGCGATCCATCTCTCGCCGGAGGCTGCGAGTGGCGGGCCGCTTGCGAGGCTGCGCGACGGTGATCTGATCCGGCTCGATGCGCTTGCGGGCTCGGTTGATTGCATAAGCGAAGGTTTCATGGAGCGCGAGATAGAGCCTGTGGATCTGAGCCATCATCACACCGGCCTTGGGCGCGAGCTGTTTTCCTTGTTCCGCGCCAACGCTGGCGATGCGAGCACCGGGGCGAGCAGTCTCTTCTAGTCTAAGGTTGCCTTTGGCCAAGGCGGGTGGGACCGGGCGCGGCGGAGCAAACCGCGCCCGGCGTTGTGCGTATCAGGCCACCGCGCGGGTCGGCGCGGCGCCGGAGGCCGCGCCGTCAGCGCCGGTCTGGAAGCGGGCCATCATCTCGGTCAGCTCGGTCAACTGGCCCGAAAGCGACGCGGCCGCGGCGGCATAGCTGTCGGACATGGTCAGGTTCGCCTGATTGACCTGATCAAGCTGGGCCAGAGCCTCGGAGACTTCGCGCACACCGATCGACTGCTGCGAGGTCGCATGCGCGATGCCCGAGATATTCTCGGCCATGCCGCCCACAACCGACTGGATCTTCTTGAGCGCCTCGCCAGCATCGGAGACAAGACGGACGCCGGATTTGACCTCTTCTTCGCTTTTCGCGATCAGCTCGGCGATATTTTGCGATGCGTTGGCCGATTGCTGCGCGAGATTGCGCACCTCGCCGGCGACGACCGCAAAGCCCCGCCCGACCTCGCCCGCGCGCGCGGCCTCGACGGCCGCGTTGATCGACAGAAGGTTGGTCTGGAAGGCAAAATTCTCGATCACACGGGTAAAATCCGCCATGTTCTTGGTATGCTCTTCGATGCGGGTCATCGCGCCGATGGCTTTTTCGACGATCTCTGCGCCGTGCAGGACCGTGTCGCGGGCCGAGCGGGCCGAGCTGTCGGCATCGCGCGCCGCTTCGCTCGTCATGTCGATATTGCCCGAGATCTGTTCGACCGAGGCGGCCGTCTGTTCAAGCGCTGCGGCCTGGCTTTCGCCCCGCTGCGCGAGATCGCGCGCCGCGCCCGAAATCTCGTTCGCCTCGCCCTGCATGGACTGGCTTTGCTGACGCGCGGCCGTGATCATCTCGGCGATCTGGCTGAGCGATGTGTTGAACGCCTTGCGGACCGACGCGAAATCGCCGCTGACCTCGTCAGAGATGCGCACCGAGAGATTGCCGCGCGACATGGAATCAAGCCCGGCGATCAGCTCGTTCACGGCGAGCCGCATCCGCGTCACATCGCTGGCGATCTTGATGACGCCCAGCACCTTGCCGCTGCTGTCCTTGATCGGGTTGTAGCTGGCCACGATATGGACCGGGCGCCCGCCCTTGCCGACGCGTTCAAACTCGCCCGAGCGGAAGCCGCCGCTGCGCAGATCGCTCCACATATCGGCGTAGTCCGGCGAGCGCGCATATTCGGGCGTCACGAACATCATATGCCGGCGGCCCTTGATCTCGTCGATCGTGTAGCCCATCGCGTCGAGGAAGTTCTGGTTCGCGCTGCGGATTTCGCCGTCCACCGTGAACTCGATGATCGCCTGACTGTTCGACAGAGCCTGGAATTTCCGTTCCGTCTCGCGGGCGGCCTGGTGCCGGTCCGTGACGTCGATCAGCGTGGCGCGGATTTCAGCGATCTCGCCATTTTCGTCCGCAACCGGCGCGAAGCAGGTGACGAACCAGACCGGCTCGCCATCGCGGTGCTTGTGGCGCAGATGTTCGGTGCGTGCGCGGCCCGCGCGCAGATCCTGCATGATAAGCGCCGCCGCGCCGTGATCTGCGTGATCGTGCAGCAGCCGCGTGAAATTCTGCCCGACGATGTCGGCGGTCTGCCCGGTCAGGTCGAGATAATTGCGATTGGCCGCGAGGATCGTCCCGGCGGAATCCATCCGCAAGCTGATCTGCGCCTGATCGAGCGCCTTCAAGGCCAGCTCGGGGTTGGGGTGGTGTGACGTCATGGGCCTAAAGCTCCGCTATGGTGATCCGTTCTTGGGACCATAGGAACAAAGCCCTAACAAAGCGTTTATGTCGCTCTTTTTATGTCTAAAATTGCGTCTAGTTTCCTGTTGGAGCCGCCGGCGGCGGGCCGAATCGGCCAAGCATCCGGGCGTGGATCTGATCGCGCGTCGTGCGGTAATTGGCCAGAATCGCGTCCCGCCCTTCGGCCAGCCCGGTCGGGTCCATGATCGGCCAATATTCGACATCAAGATGGAAATTACGCGTCAATTCAAGCGCTTGCCGCTGCGCCGCCGCCGAAAGCGCGACCACGAGATCGAAGCTCGAGAGGTCATCGCCCCAGCTTTGCATCTCTTCAAAAGACCGCGCGCGGTGGCGCGACAACTCGACGCCAAGCTCTTGGCAAACGGCGACCGCGAACCCGTCGATTTCCATGTCGTTTTTCACGCCTGCCGACTGCACATAGGCCGCGCGTCCGTAGAGATGCTTCATCAGCCCCTCGGCCATCGGCGATCGAATCGCGTTGTGATCGCAGCAAAAGAGCACCGAGTGGGGGACGCTCGCGCTCATCTTCAGCGGGCGGGAATCAGGGCGCAGATCAGGGTGAAAAGGCGCCGCGCGGTGTCGATATCGACCTCGGCCTTGCCCTCGAGCCGCTCCTGCAAGGTGCGGGCGCCCTCGTTATGGATGCCGCGGCGGGCCATGTCGATCGCCTCGATCCGCGCGGGGGGCAGGTTCTTGACCGCGTCGTAATAGCTGGCGCAGATCTGGAAATAATCCTTGACGACCTGCCGGAACGGGCCGAGCGAGAGGTGGAATTCCCCGATCTTCTGGTCGGTTTCCGTCGCAATATCAAAGACAAGCCGGCCCTCGCGGATCGCCAGCAAAAGCGCGTAGGGCCCGTCCGGCACCGCTGCGCCCTCGCGGCCGGGCAGCGCGAAGCTGTTATCTTCAAGCAGGTCGAACACCGCGACCTTGCGTTCCTGGATCAGCTCATGCGAGGCGGGCGGGGCGGCGGAATCGTCGATCTCGATGCGAACAAGACGGTTCATCTCGGCTCCTTCTCGTTGATTTTGTCCAGCCGGGCTTGAACGGAAAGCGCGTGCGCGCCCAGCCCCTCGGCCTCGGCGAGCGTCACGGCAGCGGGGCCGATCGTCGCAAGCGCGCCGGGCGCGAGGCGCGAGATGGTGGTGCGTTTCATGAAATCAAGCACCGACAGCCCCGAAGAAAACCGCGCCGAGCGGGCGGTCGGCAGGACGTGGTTGGGGCCTGAGACGTAATCCCCGACCGCCTCGGGCGTCCACGCGCCCATGAAGATCGCGCCGGCGTGCCGGATCTGACCGGCGAGCGCTTCGGGGTCCGCGACGCACAGCTCCAGATGTTCGGGCGCGACCCGGTTCGACAGGCGCGCGGCCTCGTCCAGATCGCGCGTCACCACGATCAGCCCGTTCTCGCGCCAGCTTGCCCCGGCGACCTCGGCGCGCGGGAGCCGGGCAAGGCGGCGATCCACCGCCTCGGCCACGGCACGGGCCAGATCTGCATCAGTGGTGAGCAGGATCGACTGCGCATCGGCATCATGCTCGGCCTGAGCCAGCAGGTCGAGCGCAATGAAATCAGGGTCTTGCGTGCCGTCGGCGATGATCAGCACCTCGGACGGGCCGGCGATCATGTCGATGCCGACGCGGCCAAAAACCTGCCGCTTGGCCGCCGCGACATAGGCGTTGCCGGGGCCGGTGATCTTGTCCACCGGCGCGATCGTTGCGGTCCCGTAAGCCATCGCGGCGATCGCCTGCGCGCCGCCGATCCGGTACACCTCGTCCACCCCAGCGATCTGGCAGGCGCGCATGACGGCCGGGTTGATCACCCCGTCCGGCGTCGGCACGCACACAACGAGCCGCCTAACGCCCGCGACCCGCGCCGGAACCGCGTTCATCAGCACCGAGGAGGGGTAGCTCGCCTGCCCGCCCGGCACGTAAAGCCCGGCCGCATCGACCGCCCCCCAACGCCAGCCGAGCTGGGCGCCGGTCTCATCGGTCCAAAGCTCATCGCGGGGAAGCTGGCGGGCGTGATAGGCGCGGATGCGGTCGGCCGCGAGATCGAGCGCCTCGGCCTCGGGCGCGCTCACGCTTGCGGCGTGCTCGGCGATCTCTTCGGGGGTGATGCGCAGCGTCTCGGGGGTCAGCGTGAGGCGGTCGAACCGCGCGGTCAGCTCGATCAGGGCAGCATCCCCGCGCGCGCGGATATCGTCGATGATCGCGCCCGTCGCCGCGCCGATCTCGGGCGAATCCTCGCGCTTGGAGGCGAGCGCGGCGGCGAAGCTGGTCTCGAAATCGGCATCTGCGCTGCTCAGTATCGCGGGCATTTGTCTCTCCTGTCAGGGCAAATCCTTAGCGAAGCGATCCCCCGGCCTCAAGTGCCGCGGATCGCGCGCATCAGATCGCGCAGGCGGCTGCGCGGCAGCATCATCCGCATCTCGATCTCGGTGACGCCGCGTTCGTTCACGAAGGGCGGCGCGCCGGTTTCGATGAAGCCCCCGCGGCTGTAAAGCGCGCGGGCCGGGTGGTTATCGCGCCCGACGTGAAGGCCAAGCCGCGTCATCCCGCGCCTTGCGGCGACCCCCGCCAAGCGCGCCAGCAGCGCATCGCCAAGCCCATAGCCGCGCATAGCGGGGCGGACATAGACGGACATGATCCAGCCAAGATCAGGCTCGGCCGGTGAGAGGTTGTCTTCAAGCGCGGCGACCGCATCGGGCTGACCGGCAATCCGCCCCGCCGCCCAAAGCTGGCTGGCCTCGAGCCGTTCCGCGAAATCCTCAAGCGGGCGGCCCGCCCAGTCGTCATGGCTTGCGCCGAACGCCTCGGGCGCGCTCGCAAGCGCCTCGAGCCGGATGGCGCGCCACGCGCGCGCATCGCGCGCCCGCATCCGCCAGAGATGAAGGCGGGGCGGCGGCGCCCGCATCAATCGGGGTGGCGCGGGCGGTGGCGCGAGGGGGCGATATAGGGCCGCGAGACGTCGCGCAGATCGAGCGCGATGCACTCGATTTCCGCCACGATCACGCCGTCCCCGGCGAGGTGGATGACGAGATGCCCGCCGCCGTCATTGCCCGGCTCGAACCCGATCGACAACAGCGACAGCACCTGCCCGGTGCCGGGACGCTCGATCCCGTCGCTTTTGACGCCCGTCACGTCCGAGACGACAAGGAGCGAGCGCACACGCTCGAACGCGCGGCCCTCGCGTTCTGCGGCTTCGGCGTCCTCCCAGCGGAACCGGCCCAGCATCATGGCGAGCTGGCGGCGGCGCGCGTCATAGCGCATGTCCGAGCCCGCGAGCACCGCGTCCTGGACAAGCGCCGAGATCACCGTCAGATCGGCGCTATCCTCGGCGCGCAGGCGCAACGGGCCCGGCTCGCCATCCATGAAACTTGCATCACTCATCGCCGCCTCCGTCCTTGACCCGGCTCAGCTTCGCGCCGACCGCACTCAGCTTGCGCACCACCCGTTCATAGCCGCGATCGAGGTGATAGACGCGGCTCACCACCGTCTCGCCCTCGGCGCCAAGCGCGGCGAGGATGAGGCTGACCGAGGCGCGCAGATCGGTCGCCATAACCGGCGCGCCGCGCAGCCGCTCGACCCCGGTGACGCGAGCCGTGCCGCCATGAACCTCGATCTGTGCGCCCATGCGCGCCAATTCGGGCGCGTGCATGAACCGGTTCTCGAAAATCCGCTCTTCCAGCACCGAGACCCCGTCGGCGGTGCACATCAAAGCCATCATCTGCGCCTGTAGATCGGTCGGAAAGCCGGGAAACGGCTCGGTCACGACATCGACCGCGCTCAGCCGCCCGTTACGGCGCGCAACCTTGATCCCGTGCGGGGTCTGCTCGACCTGAACGCCCGCGGCATCGAGCTTTTCGCAGAACGATTCGAGCAGCTCGACCCGCCCGCCGAGGCATTCGACCTCACCGCCGCAGATCGCGGGGGCGAGCATATAGGTGCCGAGCTCGATCCGGTCGGTGACGACCTCATGGGTCGCGCCGTGCAGCGCATCGACGCCCTCGATGGTGATCGTGCCGGTGCCCTCGCCCTCGATCTGCGCGCCCATTGCCCGCAGGCAGCGGACCAGATCGACGATCTCGGGCTCGCGCGCGGCGTTGCCGAGGACCGTGGTGCCCTTGGCAAGTGTCGCCGCCATCACGATATTCTCGGTCGCCCCGACCGAGGCGAAGCGCATCTCGAAACGCGCGCCTTTCAGACCGCCGGGCGCCTTGGCGTGAAGATAGCCGTCGCGCAATTCGATCTCGGCGCCGAGCGCGCTCAGCCCCTCGATATGAAGATCCATCGGCCGCGCCCCGATCGCGCAGCCGCCCGGCAGCGAGACCTCGGCGCGGTGGAAACGCGCGAGAAGCGGGCCGAGCACCAGATTCGAGGCGCGCATCTTGCGCACGATCTCGTAATCGGCGTGGTGGCTGGTCAGATCGTGGCTCGACAGCGCAAGCACCTGCCCGTCCTGAAGCGCCGCGACCTCGGCCCCGAGGCTGCGCAGCAATTCGGTCATCGTGCGGATATCCGACAGGCGCGGCGCGTTCGTCAGGGTCAGCGGCTGATCGGTCAGCAGCGTCGCCGGCATGAGCGTGAGGCAGGCATTCTTGGCGCCCGCAATCGGGATCTCACCCGACAGCTCGCGCCCGCCCTCGATCACGATCTGATCCATCTATTCCTCGCTTTCGCTGTCATCCGCGCAGGGGCCATCCGCCCCGCCGCCGCCTGCCGCACGCGCGCGCGCCTGCGCCTTGCGGCGCTGCAAATTCGCGCGCAGGGCCGCCCGCTGGCGCTGCAAGCGGCGTTCGGCTTCGGTCTGGTCTGTGGTGCGGTCGCCCGGTTTTTTCATTCCGACCCTGTTAGCCCAGCCGCCCTGCCCCGTCCAGAACCCCGCAACGGGCCCGCGCCAAGGTTTTTTCGCGCCGCGGAGCGAAGTTTTGCGAGCCGCCCTCTTGCGCCGCACAGCAAGACGGTCTAATCCGCAGCGCACAGTCCGGTGCGACACCCGGCGCTGCCGTAGCTCAGGGGTAGAGCACTCCCTTGGTAAGGGAGAGGTCGAGAGTTCAAATCTCTCCGGCAGCACCATTCTAACCCGTTGATTTTGAACAGGCCCCGGCGCGGCGCGCGGGATGCCCATTTTGCGGCCCAAAAAGAGGCCCACTTTCACAAGCCGCGCGCTATGGCGGGATCGCGTTCGGTTCCCGCGATTGATCTTTGGAAACCTGCTGAACCGGCCCCGGACCTTCCTTGTTGATCCATGCAAATGGAGGCGAAGATCATGTCCAAAGACGACGATAAACCCGTAGCCGACCAGCCCTTTCGCAGCGGCGCGCTTGAAGAGCCGCGTCTCGCGCTGCCGAAATTCCCCAAGCAAAAGCAGCCCTGGCCCGGCCTTGCCAGCAAGATGGACCCGCGCCCCGATCATGGCGAGGAAAGCTATGTCGGCTCGGGCCGGCTCGAGGGCAAGCGCGCTCTGGTGACTGGCGGCGATAGCGGGATCGGCGCCGCGACGGCCATCGCCTTTGCGCGTGAGGGTGCGGATGTCGCGATCAACTATCTGCCGGACGAGCAGGAGGACGCCGATATCGTCATCGCCGCGATCGAAGAGACCGGGCAGAGCTGCATCGCCATCCCCGGCGATCTGCGCGATGAGGATTTCTGCAAGAGCCTGATCGAACAGGCGGTCGAGGGGCTTGGAGGGCTTGATGTTCTCGTCAACAATGCCGGGCGGCAGCAAAGCTGCGACCGGCTCGAAGATCTCGACTCGGACGAGTTCGACGCGACGATGAAAACGAATATCTACGCGCCGTTCTGGATCACGAAGGCCGCGCTGCCGCATCTGAAGGCCGGCGCATCGATCATCATCACCTCGTCGGTGCAGGCTTTCTCGCCCTCGGCGCATCTCTTTGATTACGCTCAGACAAAGGCCGCAAATCGCGCCTTTGCGCAGTCGCTCGCCAAGCAGCTTGCGCCCCGTGCGATCCGCGTGAATGCGGTCTGCCCCGGCCCTTACTGGACCGCGCTTCAGGTATCGGGCGGGCAGCCACAAGAGGCGCTGCCCGAGTTCGGAGCCGATCAGCCGCTTGGCCGCGCGGGCCAGCCGGTCGAGATCGCGCCGATCTATGTGCTGCTCGCCTCGGACGAGGCCAGCTATATCACTGGCGAGTATTTCGCCTCGGTCGGGGGAAGCGGCGTTTAAACGCGCGCCTTACCTCTCACCCCGGCGCGCGCCACGGCAGCGCGCCGGGCGGCAGGCGGCGGCCCAGCAAATCGGTGAGCAGCACGAGCCCGCCGACCAGCAAAAGCACCATCACCGACAGCGCCGCAGCGCCGGTCGAGTTGCCCTCATACTGCATCGAGAAGATCTGCACGCCGATCGTCTCGTTCCCGGCCGACCATAGCAGCGCCGACAGCGTCAGCTCGTTCACCGCGGTCATGAAGATCAGCACAGCGCCTGCAAAGGCCGAAGGCGCGAGGGCCGGGGCAGCGATGCGCATGATGCGGCGCAGCGGCCCGGCGCCCGCGATGCGCGCGGCCTCGTCCAGTGCGGGATCGGATGCGGCGATCGCCGCCTCGACCGGGCGCAGCGCCATCGGCAGGAACCGGCCCAGATAGGCGATCAGCAAGATCGCGAAACTGCCGTAAAGCGAGATATTGAGCAGCGGAAGCGGGCGCAGATAGACGAGGATCATCGCGACGGCGAGCACGGTTCCGGGCACCACGAAGGCGGTGTCGGCAAGCCAGCTTACGGCGCGCGCAAGGCGGCTGCGCGCCGTGACCGCCAGCCAGCCAAGCAAGATGGCGACGATCGCGCTGAGCGCGCCCGCAGCGCCAGCCAGTGCGAAGGAATTGGCGAAGGCGCGGCGCACGGCGGGGCTGGCCCATGCGCGCTCGAAATTGCTGAGGCTCGCGGTCTCAAGGCCAAGCGGCACGCCAAGCGCCGGCACAAGGGCGGTCGCGGTGAGGGCGATGATCGGCAGGACCGACAGGCAGACCAGCACCGCCCAGACCAGAAGCGCGATGCCCCAGCGGCGCGGGCCGAGCACAAAGCCGCCAAAGACCCGGCCCGCATGAAGCGGAACGGCCAGACGCCGCTGGAGCATCTGCCGCAGCGCAAGCGCCGCCAGCGCCATCGCGACCAACACCAGCGCCATAACCGCGACATTGCCGATCACTGAAGGGCCGAACCCGTTAAGCCGTTGATAGATCAGCGTTGTGAGCATCGTGAACCGGCCCGGTATGCCCAGCAAAGCGGGCACGCCGAAATTGCCGATCGCGGCGGCGAATGCCAGCACGGCGCCCGCGAGCATCGCGGGAAAAGCGATCGGCATGATAACGCGCCGCGTGATGCGCCCCGGGCCCGAGCCCGCGATGCGCGCCGCCTCGACCAGATCGGCGGGAACGCCCGCCAGCGCAGCGCGCACGGCGATAAAAACCAGCGGCATATGCTCGATCCCCAAGAGCCACGCGACCCCTGCCGCGGAATAAAGCGGGTTCGGCTGGCCGGGCGCGGGCGCGAGCCCCAGCGGGCCGAGAATGACCGAGCCCGAGCCCATCAGCTCGATCCACGCCAGCGCCATGATCTGCGAGGGGATCAGCACCGGCGACAGCGCCAGAAAGCTCGCAAGCGCCTGCCCCGGCAGCCGCATCAGCCCGGTCGCAAGCGCAAGCGCGGTGCCAAGAACGGTCGAGATCAGCACCGATCCGAGCGAGGCCCAAAGCGTATTCCAGAATGCCCGCCGGAACGCGCGGCTGGACAGCGTGTCCTGCATCAGCCCCAGCGTCTCGCCGCTATCCGAGGGCGCAAATGCCAGAGTGAAAAGCCGCAGCAGGGGCCAAAGCGCGGTCGCGGCGACATAGATCAGCAGGAGGGCGGCGATCAGTTGAACGCCGCCCATCCCCGCCCGGCGCGCGGGCGAATTTCCGTTCGGATCAGCCGCCGAAAATATCAGCGAACCGCTCCTTTGTTTCCTGATCCTCTTCGATCAGGCGCGCGGAATCGAGCGGCAGGATCGTCAGGCTCGACAGCTCCGGGTAGCCCTCGGGCGCGGTCACGCCCTCGATGATCGGGAAATACCCCTGCTCGACGGATTGCGCCTGCGCGGCCTCTGAAAGCTGCCAGTCCACAAAGGCCCGCGCGGCCTCTTCATTATCGGTGCCGGCGACGATGGCGACGGGCTGGGTGATCGCGCTCACGCCCTGATCGGGCCAGACGAAATCGACGGGAGAGCCGTCATTCTTGGCGTTCATCGCCATATATTCGATGATGATCCCGTAAGCCTTCTCGCCGCGCGCGACGGCCTCGATCACGGTCCCGTTGCCCTGGCCTGCGACAGCGCCGGCATCGGCCAGAGCCTCGTAATACTCCCAGCCGAACTCGGGCTGCTGGGTCATCGTGCCGACATGGATCACCGCAGCGCCCGAATAAAGCGGGCTCGGCATGATCAGGCGGCTAGCAACTTCGGGATCGCGCAGATCGTCCCAGCTTTCGGGGGGCGTGTCGACCATCGAGGTGTTGTAGACAATGCCCGTGGTGATCAGCTTGGTGCCGAAGAACATATGGTCGGGGTCGATCACATCGGCCGGAATCCCGTCCAGATCAGCGTCCTCGTAAGCAAGCAGGCGCCCGTCATTCTTGAGCTGCGTCATCGCGACCGCATCGGCGATCAGCAGCACATCCGCCGCCGTGCTGCCGGCCTCGAACTCGGCCTGAAGCTTGGTCATCAACTCGGTCGTGCCGGTGCGGAAAATCTCAACCTGCACATCGGGGTAATCGGCGTTGAACGCCTCGACGACCGTGACCATCTGCTCTTGCGGCTGCGAGGTGTAGACGGTGATCGAGCCCGAGGGCGCGGCGAATGCGGGCGCGGCGGTGAGGGTCAGCGCGATCGAAGCGGTGCGAAGAAGTGTCATCCTGTTCTCCTTGAGATGCGTTCAGGGGCGTCTATCGCGCCAATCTGAACATTGCGTGACATCGCGCGCGCCGACCGCTCACGCATATTCGCGCGCGGCGCTTTTTGGCGCCGGATATGCAGCCTGCACCGCCTCGCCGCCCTCGCGCGGCAGAACCCATCCGCCTTCCAGCGCGACGAAAAGCCGCTCGCCCACGCGGGGGCGCCCGTCAAGCCGCACCGGGACCGGATCGCCCTCGGGGAAGGCGTCGATCATCAGCTCGGCGATGTGATAGCCGTCCTCGAAGCGCATCGATGAGATGACGGCAGAGAGCCCCTCGGGCGCGATGCGCAGATCGCGCGGGTGGAGGCACAGCCAGCCCGGACCCGGCCCGGCGATCCCGTCAAATTCAAAAATCCGGCCGCCGGCATTGATCCGGCACCGCCCGCTTTCATGGCGCTCTACCTCGACCGGGTAGGTGCGGCCCTGCCCGACAAAGCGCGCGATCATCGGCGTTGCCGGGCGCTCGTAAAGCTCTTGCGGCGCGGCGAGCTGGCCAAGCCGTCCCTGATCCATCACGCCGACCAGATCGGCGACCGCCATCGCCTCGTTCTGATCGTGGGTCACGAAAACCATCGTGCAGCCAAGCTCGGCATGGATGCGGCGAAACTCGCCCAGCATCTGATGGCGCAGATGCGCATCGAGATTGGCGAGCGGCTCGTCGAGCAGCAGGATCTGCGGCCGAGCGGCGAGGCTGCGGGCCAAAGCGACACGCTGGCGCTGCCCGCCCGACAGCGCGTGCGGCTTGCGATCCGCCATCTGCGAGAGGCCGACCATGCGCAGCGCCTCGGCGATCCGCCGCTCGCGTTCGTGGCGGGCAAGCCGGTTCAGCCCGAAGCCGATATTGGCCTCAACGCTCATATGGGGCCACAGCGCGTAGGACTGGAACACCATCCCGAGATTGCGGTTTTCGGGGCCGATGAAGGCCCGGCCGGAGGCGACGACGCGCCCGCCGAGGCTGATCGTACCCGCGGACGGCCGCTCGAGCCCCGCGATCAGCCGCAAAAGCGAGGTCTTCCCGCACCCCGACGGGCCAAGCAGCGCCAGAAACCGCCCCTGCCCGACCGATGCGGTCAGCTGATCGACGGCGCGCAGATCGCCGTAATCCAAACTGACATCCT